>NZ_JBBCJO010000012.1:355913-711826 GCF_037190085.1 Gemmatimonas aurantiaca | reverse complement strand
CCCCCCCCCCCCCCCCCCCCCCCCCCCCCCCGCTTTTGTTTCAGGAGGGAGCAGGGAGGAGCTGGTCAGGGAGGAGAGCGATAGAATGGGAACGGAGGCGTGGAAATGGTGATACACACGACCCAATGGGAGTGCACTGTGCGGGCATGCAGAATCCGGCGAATCTCGAGGTGTGGCGTCGCGCGATGGACCTGGCGGTGGAAATCCACGCGGTGGCGCGGAGAATCCAGGGGAGGAAAGCACCTGGCCTCGCGACCCAACTGCGCCGCGCGGTGGCGTCCATTCCCGCCAATATCGCTGAAGGCGTCGGCCAGCCCTCTCCCGGGCTCGTCACACGTCATTTGGCCGTGGCCATCGGCAGCAATTTCGAAGTGGAGACTCACCTGCTGCTCGCCATGCGACTCTGCCCTGCCATTGGCACCTGCGAGTCGACCCTCGACGAACTCCGTCAGATCAGACGCATGCTCTTCGGTCTCCGTCGCCACTATCTCCTAAAACAGGCAAATGTCGCCGACTGTGTCTATCAATCTCCCCCTGACCAGCTCCTCCCTGCTCCCTCTTGATACAAAAGCAGAGGGCGGCGCCACAGCGCCGCCCTCTGTCATCCATCAAAATATCTTCAAATTTATATACCGCCGCGGATTCTTCTGCAGATCGAGCACCAGGGCATCGATGTGCGCCAGCAGCGAATCCATGCGCGTGTACACCGCCGGATCGTTCATCAGCTTCCCGGCGGTGCCGTTGCCGTTGGACACCTTGTCCACCACCAGTTGGACCTTGCCGTTGGTTTCGCGCAACTCCCGTGACAGCTGCTCGAAGCTTGCCGTCATGGCCTGCACGTTCTTCACGCTCGAATCCACCTTCACGGAATCGATGCTCGCCAGGGTGCGACGGAGCTGCTCCTGCGTCTTCGTGAGCTGTGTCGACTGGGCGGTGGCGACCGCGCTGAGTTGCGCTACCAGCTTCGTGAGATCGGCCACCGTGCGGCGGATGTCCTTCACGCCGCCATCTGCCACGAACTGCGCGCGGGTTTCGTCGGTCAGCGCGAGAACATTGGCGGCGATGGAATCGCCCTTGGTGAGCAACTCATCGGTGCCCGGCGTACCGGGACCCACGGGAATCGTATCGCCCCGGCTCATGTATCCCTGCGCGCCTTTGATCGGTTGCAGTGCGATGAGCTGATCGCCGAAGATGCCGTTGGGTTTCACGGATGCGGTCGTGCCTGCGGGGACCTGGTGTTCCTTCTGGATCTGCAGCGTGACGGTGATCGTTCCGTCGGGGATGAGTTTGACCTCGTCCACGAAACCCACCTGCACACCGGCCAGCAGCACCGGCTGCCCCTGCTTGAGTCCCGCGCCCCACGGGAAGCGCGCATACATCGAATAGCCCTTCGACAATCCGCCGCGGGCGATCCAGATGGTGCCGCCGAGTCCGATGACGATGGCGACCAGCAACAGCAGGCCGACCAGCACTTCGTCACGTCGTTTGGTGGTCATGACCGAATGAATAAAGAGGGGATCAGGCCTGAATGAAAGGAGCGAGCACGGCGGCCACGATGGCGTCGAGCACGAGGATCGACACCGAGGCGATGACGACGGCCAGCGCCGTCGAGCGACCGACACCCTCGGCGCCGGCCTCCGTCACGTAGCCTTCGTACGAACACACGAAAGAGATGGCCGCGCCGAAGCACGTCGCCTTGATGAGGGAATAGACGACCTGGAAGGCCGTGAACGACAGTCGGAGACCGCTCACGAAATCCGACGTGCGCACATCGGTCGCCAGGACGAGCGTGGCCCACGCACTGAAGATGGCGGTGGCGTTGGCGAGAATGACCAGCGTGGGCAGCATCACCACACCCGCCACGAACCGGGGAAGCGCGAGATATGCCACCGGATCGAAGGCCAGCGTCTCCAGCGCGTCGATCTGTTCGGTCACCCGCATCGTGCCGATCTCGGCCGTCATGCGTGCGCCCACACGGCCCGTCAGTACGAGCGCGGTGAGCAGGGGACCGAGTTCCAGCACGATGCTCTGACGCGCGATGAGTCCCACCACCGACAACTGCACTCCGGCAAAGAGCTGGTAGCGCGTCTGGAAGGCCGTGACGCCGCCGAGAAACGCCGCCACGATCACGGTGAGCGGCACCGACTCGACCCCGATGCGTTGCATCTGCCGGATCGTTTCCGGAATCCACGTACCGGGGTCGCGTACGCCGCGTACGATGTCGCGCGCGAAATACGCCCGACGCCCGAGCGCGTGCAGGAGACCGGAAATCCTGTTCGAGGCCAGGGCCAGAAGACTCATGTGCGCACGCGGGCGAGCAGCACGATGGCAAAGAGCCCCACCAGGGCGTTCGGAATCCACGCCGCGAGCTCGGGTTGCATGATACCCTTGCCCCCGATGGCCTTCGTGAGCTGGATCAGCAGCAGGAAGAGCACCGTGGTGGCGAGACTCACCGCAATACCATATGCGGCCCCACCCCGCTGGCTGCTGGTGGCCAGTGGCGCACCGAAGAGCGCGATGATGAGACAGGTCACCGGAATGGCGATCTTCAGCATCCGCTCCACCCGCAGGGTGTTCACATCGGCACCCGACCGCTCCAGCACCTTGATGAAGCGGGTGAGTTCCGCGAACCGCATCTCGCTGGGATCACGTTCGGACGAGCGCAATTCCACGGGGGTTTCGTGAAAGTTGCGGTCGATCAGGGAGTCGAAGGAGAAGGTGATGTCGCGCGTACGGTCGGGGATCACGTGCACCACACCCGAATCGAGGCGCCATTCCCGCGTGGCCTTGTTCCAGGCGCCGCGCCGCGCCGCCAGCACCATGGCCGGCTTCTTGTCCGTACCGCGCGCTTCGATTTCGATGTTGTCGACGGTCCCCTCACCGACATGCAGCGTGTAGATGCGATAGATGCGGCCCCGGTCGCTGGCAAACGCGAAGTTGTACCGGTCGTTGAGGCGACCCGCCGTATTGCTCTCGAGGAGATCGAGGCGCTGTTCGTTGGCCGGCGGCGCCACTTCACCGAACGCGAGATCGAGACCCAGGGCCAGCGTCGCCATCACCAGAATGGGGGCGATGAACCGGTAGAAGCTGATGCCCGACGCCTTGGCAGCGGTGATTTCGGAATACCGCGTGAACGTGCCGATGGAGAACACGGTGGCGAAGAGCACGGCCGCCGGCAGCACCATGAACAGCGTGTCGGGAATCCAGTACAGATAACTCAGCGCGACCGCTTTGGCCGGCAGTTTGCGTTCCGTGTACTTCCGCAGATTGTCGACGAGATCGATGACGAAGACGAGGATCGGAAACCCGAGGATGGTCACGCCGAAGATGCGCGCGAATTCGGTTGCGATGTACCGATCGAGTGGTGTGATGAGGCGGCGACTCATGCGGTGGCCACCGCGCCGGAGCCGCCCGTTCCACCGGAGGTCTTCGAAGACTTCATCGATTTCATCAACTGTCGTCTGGCTTTTCGATCGATCCACCAGTCACGCAGGCCGCCACCACGCGATGTGTCGGTGGTGGATTCGACACGCCACAACATCACCAGCGCCACGAGCGTGAAGATCACGTTGGCCATCCACATGGCCACGAACGCCGGCAAACGTCCCTTGTCGGCCAGGGCTTCCCCGCCCATCAGGCACACATAGTAGAGCCCGAAGACGATGATGCTCACCCCGATCGTGACGCCCACCCCGCCCCGCGGGAAACGCAGCGCGATCGGCGGTCCGAAGAGGACGAATACGAAGCAGGCGAAGGAAAGCGCGAACTTCTTGTGGATCTCCACGGCCAGGCTGTCGAGTCCTTCCCGTTGCGCGATGAGCTGGACGCCGGTGGCGTTCACCATGCCCCGGGCCACCGCCACCGAATCGGTCGGCTGGGTCGCGGGGGGGGTGACCGGTTGTTGTGTGGGGTCGATGCCCGAGGCACGCAGAATCGAGTCCTGCTGCGCGGTAAGCCCCGGAGCGGGCTGGATGGGCTCCGCGGTGCCCGGCGGAACGATCTGTGGCGGCACTGGCGGCTGTACGGCCTGCGAATCCGTCTGGACCGGCGGCTGCACGGGAGGTTGAACGGCCGGTTGCACCGGCGGTTGCACGGGTTGCGAATCCGTCTTCACCGGCGGCTGACCCGCCTGCGCCTTGGCCTTCTTCGGCAGGAAGAGCCGGCTCACTGCCGGAAGGAATCGTTCGCAATAGGCGGTGCCCAGCACTTCGGCGCGTGGACGGGCCTTGGGGGCCCGGATGACACCACCGCCCATTTTCCGGAGCAGCTGGGCGTTGGAGATGTATTCCTGGCGGATCCGCTCCACCTCGACGGCGTCCGCTCGGTATTTCCGGTGGAGTTCACACACCGTCATCTCGCGATCGCCTTTGTAGCTGTCCGACGTGGACGCCTCATACCCCTGCGTCACGCCGGCCTTGCGGATCACCTGTGACTGGAAATAGCTGCGCTGGAGCCGGCGCGGATCGCCCCGCACGAACTCCTGCGCGAAACCGTCGAACAGCGTGAGCTGGAGGTCGCGGTTGTTGGTGCCCGGCGCAAAGACGCCGCTGTCGGCGTAGATGGTCTTGCGCTCGGGCCCTCCGCTCAGGTCGTAGATGACCACGTCGTACATGCGGTTGGTCTCGGCGTTCGTGCGCGCGACCCGCATGAAGAACTGATCGGTGATGGCATTGAGCGCCTGCTCACGCAGGGCCAGCGTGGGCCGGGTGCGGGCGATGTCCCGCTGCAGCACGCTCAGCTGATGATTCGCCGCCGGCAGAACCTGGTCGTTGAACCAGACCATCACCAGCGACAGGATCAAAGCGCAGCCGAGTACCGGCAGCATGAGCGTGCGCACACGCACACCGCTGGCTTTGAAGGCCGTGATCTCGTGTTCGGCCGCCATGCGACCGAACGCGTAGAGTGTCGCCACCAGGACGGCCATGGGCATCGTCATGGCGATGGTGAACGGCAGCGACAGCACGAAGAACTGACCGATGGCCGACCAGGGCAGACCCTTGCCGGCGAGATTGGCCAATTGGCGCGCCACATACTGCAACATCAGAAGTGACGTCAGCGCCGACAGGGCAAAGAGCAGCGGCCCGACGTGCTCGCGGATGACATAGCGGGTAAGGAGCTTCACGACGTAAATTCCCCGGAGACCACCCGCTTTATCAAGGGTGTCGCGGTTCCCGGGTGGATTCGCGGCACCGGCAGTCGATTTTTTCTTGTGACACCGTATCACGGCGCTGCGGGCTGCCGCTGGTACCCCACGATCGGAGTTCGGTGCGCAGGCTGTTCCTGACATGGGCCCTGCTGCTGGGGAGTGCCCTCGCCCCAGTGGTCGGAGCGCCAGCCGGCTGGCTGCAGGCCCAGGAGCGTCCGGCCGTCCCGCCGTCGGGCAGCCCGGTGAGTTCAGGGAGCCTCCTCTTCCCCGGATCGGGGGAACGCTCCCGTCCGATCCCGCTGTCCGCCGCCACCCAGCGGGCCATCGATGCGCTGGTCCTCCATCTCCCCGGCCCGCGCAGGGGATTCGAGCCCAGTCTCGAGTCCAGCCCCCTGGAGCGTCCCGATCCGGCCCGGGTGGCCGACCGGCTCGCCCAGGCGACGGCGCGGCAGGGTCAGGAACGGCTCCGGCTCCGGTGGACGGAAGACGTCCGGAGCGGACTGTCCGCGGGGACGGCTACGGCAGTGGCCGGAGTGTCCCCCCAGCCGGCGCTCCCGGGGAGCCTGGTGCTGATGGCCCCCGCCGCCTCCGATACGGCCTTCCGGGATGTGGGGCAGCGCGCCGCCGACCTGTTCAGCGACCTCGGGGATCTCGGGATTTCCCTCGACGCCCGTCTTGAGTCGAAGGTGCAGCGCCTGCGCAACGATCGCTGCACGTCCATGCAACTGACCATGCCGGGGAACAGCTGCCGGAGCGCGCCGATTCTTCCGGATTTCGACTTCCAGTTCAATGTGCGGACCGGCGGTGTGGTGGCCGACCGCTTCTTCATCGACGTGGACTACGACTCGCAGCGCGAGTTCGATGCGTCCAACAACCTCTCCGCACGGTACGAAGGCAAACCGGGGGAGAAGCTGCAGCGGGTGGAGGTGGGCAATGTCACCTTCCAACCGCCGCCATCGCGTTTCATCACCTCGGGCATCCCGTCCGGCAACTATGGCGTGCAGGCCACCGGGCAGTTCGGCGCCATGCGCTTCACGTCCATCGTCGCGCAGCAGAAGGGCAATGTCTCGCGGGACAACATCTTCACCGTGGGAGAGCGCACCGAGCGGCAGGTCGATCGCATCATCGAAGACATCCAGATCGAGCAGCGGCGGTTCTTCTTCAGCATCGATCCGCGGCAGCTTGGGGGATATCCCAACATCGATCTGCTCAATCGCCCGCAGATGCGGCAGTTGGCCGCCGCGTTGCCGGATTCGATCCGGCCCGTGCGGCTCTACGTCTATCGGCAACTGATCGGCGCCACCAACCAGAATCCGCGTGGTCCGCAGCTGGCCGTGCGCGGCGCGCGCAATCCCACCCGGCAGACCTACGAACTGCTGCGGGAGAACGTCGACTACTATGTCGATCCGTCGATGCTGTGGATTGCGCTCGTGCGACCGCTCAGTGCCAATACGGAACGTCTGGCCATCGCGTACGAGGTGAACGTCGGTGGCCGTCCGGGTCGGAACCCCGGCACCGGTGGCACGCCGGACATCGAATACACGGAAAGCCCGCAGTACGCGAATCTGCTCTGGGAACCGGAGCTGCAGCCCACCAACACGACGTATTTCCTGCGCGAGATCAAGTCGGTGTACCGACTCGGCGGCGAGGACCTCCGCCGCCAATCGCTGCAACTCAAGCTGGTGACGGGTACCTCGGGCGATCAGGAAAAGCCCATCGATCCTTCGCGTGGAGAGACCTATCTCCGGCTGTTCGGACTCGCCCAGGCCACCAATCCCGCCGCATTCGATGTCGAGAATCGCGTCTGGCCCCGCCCCAACGATCCCAACTTCCGCGCCAGCTTCAGCGGAGGGGCAGGACAGCAGAAACTCATCCCCGACTACTTCCTGGTCTTCCCTTCGCTGCAGCCGTTCGCGCGCGCGGGATTGGCACAGCCTCTCGCCAATCCTGCCAACGATACGCTCTACCGCTATCCCAACGAGTATCTGTACTCGGCGCAGCGTCCGCAGGCCATCTACCGCATGATGGTCAGCTATCAGTCCGAAGGTGGCGGTGACACCCAGTCCATCCAGCTGAACACCATCCAGGTGCGGCAGAACTCCGAGCGCCTCGTCATCGACGGGCGGGAACTGACGCGCAATGTCGACTACCAGATCGACTACGATCTCGGCGTGATCTCGTTCATGCGTCCGGATACGCTGTTCCTGCGGCCGAGGCAGGTCTCGGTGCGTTACGAGGAGAACCCGCTCTTCACGGCGGCGCCCACCACCATCATGGGGATCGCGTCGCAATTCCAGCTCGACAAGGGGCAGATCGCCTTCACCGCGATCTCCCAGCGCCAGCGGTCCAACCTCAACCGGCCGCCACTCGGCTTCGAACCGGTGGGGTCTCTGGTGGCGGGTGTCACGAGTGCACTGCAATGGGACGCCAGCGCCCTCACCAACGCCATCGCCCGCATTCCGTTTGCCCGCAGCACCTCGCCGTCACGTGTGGGATTGCAGGCGGAGTTCGCCATGAGCAAACCCCAGCCCAATGCGGCGGGGCAGGCGTACATCGAGAGTTTCGAGGGCAGCGCCGACCGCGCCGTGCCGCTGTTCGAATCTTCCTGGTACTTCAGTTCCCTGCCGGCGCTCGGCGCGTCTCTCGCCACCAGCGGGTCGAGCATCTTCACCACGGCGCGCGCCGCCACGCTGGCCTATCAGAACAACGGCGTCGATGCGTCGGGCGGCTATCCGCAATTCACCATCCAGCAGATCGATCCGTCGGTGCGGATCGTCGGCAATGGTGTGCAACCGGCGGAACAGTTGTTGTGGATGACGATGTATCCGCTCAAAACCGGCGGCATGCTCGGTTATCAACCCGGAAGTGCGTCGCGTCGGTATGCGTGGACGGTGGGCGACAACAGTCTGCTGGGACCCACGCCGACGGGACGGCGCTGGCGTTCGCTGCGGACCGTGCTCAACCCCAGCGGTCAGGATCTCTCGCGCACCGAGAACGTGGAGTTCTTCGTGCTCGTGCAGTCGGAGACGGCGAAGCTGCAGCGCAATCCCACACTGGTGTTCGACTTCGGCGACATCAGCGAGAACAGCGTGACCTTCGCTCCGGAAACGCTCACGGTGAACGCACCCACGGCCGCCGGGGCGCCGGCGGACACCACGTATCGCGGCAAGCGACTGGTGGGGTACGACCGGCTCGACTCCGAGCGCGATCCGCTGTCGCGCACCTTCAATGCGGTGGAGAACGACCGTGGGCTCGCCGGCGATGTGGCCGACACCATCGTGGTGGTCGATCGCACGGGCGGGGCGCCGGTGATCACCACACAATTCAAGGTGCCGCTGTGTTCGCAGTCGACACGGAGTGCGCAGTTGCTGGGTGACAGCCGGGCCAATTGCACGGTGCGCAACAACCGGCTCGACGAAGAGGACATCGATCTGGACGGTCAGCTCAACATGCCGGCGGCGTCCACCGACCAGGAACAACTCAAGCGGTTCATCGTCGATCTCAGCGATCGCCGCAACTGGACCCGCGTGGGCCGGTGTTTCCAGCAGCGCGATTCGAGCGCGACGGGCGTGGTGACCGACTCGCTGTGCTGGGTGCAGGTCCGTCTCAACTGGCGCTCCCCCACCGAAGAGCTCAACAACCCGAACGACCGGCGCGTGCGGGCCATGCGATTGACCATGGTGTCGAACACCTTCGCCGACGACGATGAGTTCACACGCATTGCTCTGGCGCGCTTCCGCCTCGTTGGTGCGCCGTGGCTCAAGCGCAGCGTGGAGCCCCTGAGCGGCATGGCCGGCGATTCGAGCGGCACCGTGGGTGGGTTCGTGATCGCCAGCGTCATCGGAACGCTCGATTCCACCTCGACGCTTTCCTATTCTCCGCCGCCCGGGGTGGTGGAGCAGCCGGAGAACCGGCAGTCGGGATACGAGAACACCCGTGTGCAGGTGAACGAGCAGGCCTTGCGCATTCAGGCCGGCATTCCGGGACGGCAGTTCCGTCCGTTCGACCGCGCCGAAGCGTACCTGCGTTTCCCCGAAGGCACCAAGACGTTCATGGGGTACCGTTCGCTGCGCCTGTGGATGCGGGGGCGCGGCAACGGGTGGGGCGTGCAGGGGGAACTCAACGGCTACGTGAAGATCGGCCGCGATGAACACAACTTCTACATGTACCGGACGCCGGTGAACACCGGCAGCAGTCAGAGTGCCTGGTTGCCCGAGATTCAGGTCGATCTGACGCGCTTCCAGATGCTGCGCGCACAGCTCGAGAGTGCCTACCTCCAGGGGCGGGCGGATTCACTGCAATGCTCCGGCGTGGATCTCGAACTCATCAAGCGGTCCGGTGCACCGCCGGGCGGATCGAACCGGCGCTTCGCCGTGTGTCAGGACGGCTACATCGTGTACACGGCCGATCCGGCGGTCACGCCGCCCAATCTCGCCGGCGTTCAGGAACTGGCCGTGGGCATCGTGCGCGTGGACAGCGTGGCGCGCGGTGGCAGTGGCATCATGGCCAACGACACGCTCGAACTCTGGGTGAACGACATCCGGCTGAGTGATGTGGTCGACGACATCGGGTTCGCGGGAGAGATCGGTCTCAACATGAACGCCGGTGATCTGGCCGATTTCCGCGTCAACCTCAGCCGCCGCGATCCCAATTTCCGGCAGCTCAATGAAACGCCGACGTTCCTCACGTCGAACGTGGTGAGCATGGGCACCACGCTGCATCTCGAGCGCGCGCTCCCGGCACGCTGGGGCATCGCACTGCCTCTGAGTGTCGAATATGCAGGCACCGGCATCGAACAACTGTTCATCAATCGCACCGATGTCCGGGCCGGCAGCATCGACGGCGTGCGCAATCCCGGCGACCGCCGGTTGAACTATTCGATGGCCCTGCGACGGATCGCGCCACTCCAGCACGGATGGTATGCGCCGCTCGTCAACGGGTTGTCGCTGAACGGCATGTGGTCCACGGGCGCCTCGCAGTCCACCTTCCAGGAACTCACCAACAGCAGCTACGTGGTGGGGGGCGGTCTCCTCCTCGCCGACGAGTCCCGTGAAAGCCGGTTGCCGGGCTTCCTCGCGCGGATACTCGACGTACTGCCCAGGGGACTCCGGGAATCGCAGGCCATCACCAGCTTCCGCGAGCAACGGGTACGCTGGAGTCCCACACAATTCCGGCTCACCACGTCGCTCGCCCGCACGAGCATCTCGTCCACCTCATTCACCAAGGCGGCGGCTTCACCAACCGACACGGGCGAAGTCGTGTCGGCGCTCACGCATGTGTGGCAGAATCTCGCCGCGCTGACATTCAGACCGACACCGGGCATCAACGCCGACTTCACGGCCCGTCAACTGCTCGATCTGCGGGACTATCGGCTGGATCCGTGGATTGTCGACAGTGTGAATCGCGGCGAGGTGGCCAATGCCGAGCGTGTGCGCTTCCTCGGTGCCAACCTTGGTCTCGAGCGGGAACGGTCATTCACCTCCGCGTTCCGTTTCCAGCCCGCCATGTCGACGTGGCTGCGTCCACGGGTCGACTTCACGAGTTCCTTCGCGCTGAACAAGGATCCGAATGCGCGCACGCTGCTGCATGAAGGCGACAGCACCGGCATGCTGCGGCTGCCGCAACGCCTCGGCGCCGCGAACTCGTTCAATGTGGGCACCACACTCGATCTCGGGCGTTTCTTCACGCAGCACTCGCGCGATACGAGCTGGGTGCGTCGGTTGGGCAACATGCTCGCTCCCATCGATGTGCAATGGCAGCAGAGTCTCACGTCCAACTACGACAACACCGCCTACATCCCCGGCTGGGGCTACCAGTTCGGACTCGGGGGGGTGGACGCATTCCGTGGACTCGATGCACGACTGGCCACCACGGCCGGTCGCATGCGGCGCGCGACGGCGGTGGGATCGCTCAATCTGCCGCTCTCACTGCGCCTGCAGACGCGCGTGGAAAACGGCACCACCGAAACGTGGACCCGCCGGGCGCTCGATGGCTTCCAGGCGATCATCACCAGTACGCAGACGGTGTATCCGGACTATTCGCTGCGCTGGAGCTGGCGTCCGCAACAGCTCCGGAAGATCATCTCCGCCCTCAATGTCGACGGCAGTTACGCCATCACGGAGCAGGAGACCACCATCCCGAACGAAATGGGTGGTCTGGCCGACCGGAGTCGCCTCACCTCCCGTCGACAGCCGCTGTCCGCCTCCGTGACCTGGGCGTTCCTCGGCGATCTCGTCACGACGGCACGCAGCAGCCGCGAATCGCGCGAAGATCTCCGACCGGGATCGATCATCAATGGCAATACCGATCGGCTCTCCTTCAATGTCGGCCGCACGTTCCCGCTGCCCAAGAGCTGGAATACACGCAACGGCCAGCTCCGCGCCAATGCGTCATACGACAGTGAGGAGAATTCCTCCGTCGTGACCGGCACGACCGTGACCACGGGCGACGGTACGCTGCTGCTGACCGCGCCCGCGGTGCTGACCAACAACGGGCGACGGGCGTACAACCTCAATGCCAATACCGATCTCACCGAACTGCTCACGTTCACCCTGACCGGCAGTCGCGTGGTGAATTTCGACCGCGCCTACAACCGGCAGACCACCAACGTGATCCTGAGCGCGGTGCTGCAACTCCGGTTCTTCGCGGGCACGATGCGCTGAAGTTCCGCCGGAGCCGCGTCCGCAGGATGATGCGCGCGTAGTTCCGGTGACACATGGAGAGCAGGGGCGTGCTACCCTGCTCCCATGGCGACCGCGGACGAACGACGCATTCTGGGCTTTCTGGTGGCGATGGCCCTCATCGGCACGGGTGTTCGTGCGTGGGGCGTGGAGCGCTTCGAACGGTCCACCCTGGGTGGGACATCGGCGATGCCCGCCTCCGGTGCGGCGCGGGCTCTGGCCGCCCAGCGGGCGGCCGTCGACTCCGCTCGACGCGCTCCCCGTCCCTCGCGTGCTTCCCGCGGCCCCCGCACCGCCCAGAGCCCGCAGGCCGTCCAGGCCGCACAGCCCCGGGCCCGGAAGGCGGGTGCCCCACGCGACCCTCCCGTTTTCCCTATCGATATAAACGCCGCCACGGCCGCCGAACTCGAGGTCTTGCCGCGGGTGGGACCGGCCATGGCTCGGCGTATCGTCGAGCGCCGCGAGCGGGCCGGCCCCTATCAGACGCTCGACGACCTCCGTCACGTTCGCGGCATCGGGCCGGCCACCCTCCGCCTGCTGGATTCACTGGTGACGTTTTCAGGCCGGCACCGTCCCTTACACAGTGGGGAACCACCCCCTTCTGCCTATCACCCTGCGTACGTGTCTGGACGGAAATCACGTCACTATGGCTGCTCCTGCTGCATCGTTGGCGAGTCGCACGGCTGACCGACTCGGAGAACTCCTCGTGCGCGAGGGGATCCTGTCGCGTGAGAATCTGACGAAGGCCTTGCAGGAGCAATCCGCCAGTCCGGGACAGCGCCTCGGATTGACTCTCGTCCGCATGGGGATGGTACCGGAAACCGAAGTCGTCCGCATGCTGGCGCGGCAGTTCCGCATGCCGGCGGTCGACCTGTCGCGTTTCGAGGTGGACACGCGCCTCCTCAAGCTGATCCCCGCGGAACTGGCGTCGAAGCACACCGTGTTGCCGCTCAAGCGGGACGGCCGGCAACTCACCGTCGCCATCGCCGATCCGACGGCCATGGCCGTGGTGGACGATCTCAAGTTCATCACCCGCTACGACATCGTGCCGGTGCTCGCCGGCGAGTATTCCATGCGGGCGGCCATCGAGAAGCACTATGAGGCCAACGAGATCCACATGCAGTCCCTCCTGCAGGACATCGCGGGAGACGACGACGACATCGAGGTGCTCGAGGATCAGGAGGACATCGTCGATGCGAGCGTGCTCGCCGCGCAGGTCGACGAAGCGCCTGTCGTCAAGCTCATCAACGCCATCCTGGGCGATGCGGTGCACAAGGGCGCGTCCGACATCCACTTCGAGTGCTTCGAACACGAGCTGCGGGTGCGCTACCGCATCGACGGCGCGCTGCAGGAAGTGATGAAGCCGCCCATGAAAATGCGGGCCGCGCTCATTTCGCGTTTCAAGATCATGGCGTCGCTCAACATCGCCGAGCGTCGGGTGCCGCAGGACGGCCGCATCAAGCTCAAGATCGGCAAGAAGGTCATCGATTTCCGCGTGAGCACGCTGCCCACTCTGTTCGGTGAAAAGGTGGTGCTGCGAATCCTCGACAAGGGCAACCTCACGCTCGAACTCGAGAAGTTCGGCATCGAACCGCGCGCCGAACGGGAGTTGATGGAGGCCATCTCCAACCCGTATGGCATGGTGCTGGTCACCGGCCCCACGGGGTCGGGCAAGACCACCACCCTCTACTCGGCGTTGTCGAAGATCAACAATCTCGACACGAACATCATGACGGCCGAGGATCCCGTGGAGTACAACCTCTTCGGGATCAATCAGGTGCAGGTGCGCAACGAGATCGGCATGACGTTCGCCGCGGCGCTCAAGGCGTTCCTGCGGCAGGACCCCAACGTCATCATGGTGGGTGAGATCCGTGATCTGGAGACGGGCGGCATCGCCATCAAGGCCGCGCTCACGGGGCACATGGTCATGAGCACGCTGCACACCAATTCGGCGCCGGAAACCATCGTCCGCTTGCTGGACATGGGGCTCGAGCCGTTCAACGTGGCGTCGGCGCTCAATCTGATTCTGGCGCAGCGACTCGTCCGGCGTATCTGCCCCAAGTGCAAGATGAAGTACGAACCCGACCTCGCCGAGCTGGCGGGTGCCAAGGTGAAGCCGGACACCACCATGCGGGAGCTCCGGTTCACCGAGGAAGCGCTGCAGAACGCGAAGCTCAAGGCCTCTTCGGAAGCCGCGCCCTTCCTCACCAACCTGTCGCTCGATACCCGCATCGCCGAACTGCCCTTCTTCAAGGGGCATGGATGTGATGCCTGCAGCGGCACCGGCCTCAAGGGCCGTCAGGGTGTCTACGAAGTGATGTTCATGACCCCGGCGCTCAAGAAGCTGGTGATGCAGAACTCCGATGTGCAGACCATCCGCGACTCGGCCATCGCCGAGGGGATGCTGACCCTGCGCATGGACGGCTGGCTCAAGGTGTTGAAGGGGGTCACGACCCTCGATCAGGTCATCCGTGAAACGGCGAACTGAGATTCTGTGACACCCACGTTTCCTGTCCCGACGACGATTCGTCCAGACCGAGGGGCATCGGTGTGCCCCCGCTTCCCGCTTGCCCGCCGATGACCGCTCCTGCACAGTCTCCCGTCTCCCTGCGCACCCTGCTCGATGAAATGATCGAGCGGGATGCTTCCGATCTGCACGTCTCGGCCGGTGACCGGCCCAAGCTGCGCGTGGACGGGGACATCGTGAACTCCAGTGTCGAGCACGTCCTCACGCCGCGCGATACGCTGCAGCTGGCCTATTCCGTGCTCACGGAGAACCAGAAGAAGCGCTTCGAGATGGAGGACGAGCTGGACTTCTCGTTCGGCATCGCCAACCTCTCGCGTTTTCGCGGCAACGTGTTCAAGCAGCGGGGCTGCGTGAGCATGGTCATCCGTCGCATTCCGTTCCAGATCAAGACGTTCGCCGAGCTGCAGCTGCCCCAGGTGATCTCGTCGTTCGCGGAGCGGCCGCGCGGGCTGGTGCTCGTGACGGGACCGACCGGCTCGGGCAAGAGCACCACGCTGGCCGCGATGATCGACAAGATCAACTCCGAGCGGCGCGGTCACATCATCACGGTGGAAGACCCCATCGAGTTCATCCACCGGCACCGCAACTGCATCATCAACCAGCGCGAAGTGGGCGCGGACACGAAGAGCTTCGCCTCCGCGCTCAAGTATGCGCTGCGTGAGGATCCCGATGTGATCCTCATCGGCGAAATGCGCGATCTGGAGACCATCCAGGCCGCGCTCACGATCGCGGAAACGGGCCACCTGGTGTTTGCCACGCTGCACACCAACAGCGCCGCGGAAGCCATCAATCGCATCATCGACGTGTTTCCCAGTCACCAGCAGAGCCAGGTGCGCGCGCAGCTCGCCTTCGTGCTGGAGGGCATCATCACGCAGGTGCTGCTTCCGCGTCTGACCGGCCGCGGCCGGGCGATGGCCTCGGAGATCCTCGTGGTGACGCCCGCCATCCGGGCGCTCATCCGCGACGACAAGGTGCATCAGATCTATTCCCTGATGCAGTCGGGCAAGAAGTTCGGCATGCAGACGATGAATGATGCGCTGTACCAGCTGTACGTATCGCGTCAGGTGAGCGCGGACGAGTGCGTGCGCTCCTCCGGTGATCCGAACGAATTCCTGCGCATGATCGGCAAGGGCCCGCTGGACGACAGCGGAAGTCCGCCCTCGACGCAGAATGGCAACCGCCCCGGTGAGCGTTCGCTCGTCGGAGCACGACGATAGGCCTCCGGAGAAACGATGCCGACCTTCACCTACACCGCGCGGACCACCAACGGCGACCTCAAGTCCGCCACGATCGACGCGCCCAGTCGTGACGATGCCGTTGCCCAGCTGCGACGCCAGCGACTGACCATCATCAAGGTGGACGAGTCCAAGGCGACTCCCACCAAGCGCCTGGGCAAGATCTCGATGCGCGACATCGTGATCTTCACGCGACAGTTCTCCACGATGATCAACGCCGGTCTGCCGCTCGTGCAGGCGCTGGACATCCTGGCCAAGCAGAGCGAGAACAAGGCGCTCAGCGCCGTGGTGCGGCAGGTGGTGTTCGACGTGGAGTCGGGCAACACCGTCGCCGACGCGATGCGCAAGCATCCCAAGGCGTTCTCCGACCTCTACACCAACATGGTGGCGGCCGGTGAAGCGGGCGGTATTCTGGACACCATCCTGAACCGTCTGGCGATCTTCATGGAAAAGAACGACGCCCTCGTCCGCAAGGTGAAGGGCGCCATGATCTATCCCACGGTCATCATGTGCGTCGCCGCGCTCTGCGTGGTGATCCTGCTGTGGAAGGTCATTCCGGTGTTCGCCAACATGTTCGGCAGCGTGGGAATGGAACTGCCGCTGCCCACGAAGGTGGTCATCGGGCTCTCCAATTTCCTCAACAGTTACTGGTGGGCGCTGTTGCTGGGTGTCTCCGGCGCGGCGTTCTTCATCAAGCAGTACTACGCCACCTCGCAGGGGCAGCTCGTCATCGACCGGCTCATGCTCAAGGTACCCGTTCTGGGCGACGTGCTGCGCAAGTCGGCGGTCTCGCGCTTCACGCGCACGTTGGGCACGCTGATCTCGTCGGGTGTGAGCATCCTGGACGGTCTCGAGATCACGGCGCGCACGTCGGGCAACCGCGTGGTGCAGGACGCCATCATGGGGTCACGGTCCAGCATCGCCGGTGGTGAAACCATCGCCGGCCCGTTGCAGAAGAGCGAGGTGTTTCCGCCCATGGTGATCAGCATGATCGCCGTGGGTGAACAGACCGGCGGGCTGGACGAGATGCTCAGCAAGATCGCCGACTTCTACGATGACGAAGTGGACGCCGCGGTGAGCGCGCTGCTCTCCCTGCTCGAACCGGTGATGATCGTGTTCCTCGGCGTGGTCGTCGGCGGCATGATCGTGGCGATGTACCTGCCGATCTTCGACATGGTGAATGCGGTGAAGTGAGCCGCGCCAGTCGACGGAGCAGGGAAGCGGGGCCGGCCGGAAGGCCGGCCCCGTTTGTTCGTCGACTTTGAACGCCAATTTGCGTTATGCAATTTTGCGTACGCATAATTGCGTTGCCTCTTCCACCCCCCCCCGTCCGGGGGATGCCCCCGGTGGACGGGAGCTCGACTTTCCGAAAGCCATGAGCTCACCAAACGCAGACCTGTCCACGAGTGATGCCAGTCCCGCCGTAGAGCACTGGCTGCCAGTGCCCACGTATCTCATCACGGGCGTGCTGGTGTTCCACTGGCTCGATCGCGATGTCCTCGGATTCCTTGGTGCGCTTGGATGGGGATGTGCTGCGGGGCAGGTCGCGTCGTTGGTACTCCCTCGACTCTGGGTGCGTCTCCGGGAAGCGGGGTTTGTGCGCGGCGTCGCGAGGCCGCCTGACGCGGATGGTCGATTGATTGCCCGCAACAAGACGGACAAACGGATACCATAATCGGTGTATTGCTGTTGCGTTGCGGTATAAATAGAGTAGATTATCGGTGTATTCAGACTGGAGACAAAGATGACCATCGCCGATGTTCTCATTCTCGACCCCGATCTGGGTGCCCGTAATGCGGTGAAGCAGACGCTGGCCGGCCTGCATTACCATCCCATCGCCACGGGCAGCTTCGACGAAGCGGTGCGGCGAGCGGAAGCCGGAGATCTCGAGGTGGTGATTGCCGACTGGCGTGCGCTGGTCGGGCCGTCGACAGTGACTTCCGAGCCGTTCCGGCTCGCCATTCAACTTCGCACGTCGCTTGCCCGTCTTCGTGCGGTGCATGCTCGAAGTCCGCATGTCTCGGAAGAAGGGCGGTCGTCGTCATTGGGGATCATCGTGACGGCGAGCGTCCCCGATGCCGCCACCCACGCCGCGGCGATCTCAGCCGGCGCCGATGCGTATCTGCGCCCCGAGGATCTTCAGGATTCCAACGTCCTGGGATCCTATCTGACTCGGCTGCTGGAGCAGCTATGGGCCGGCACGCTGGTCGTCCCCGGGCATGCTGCGGCCGTCGTTCCCGGATCGGACGGGACACCATCGGATGTCGCGGAGGGGGGGACGTCTGATGCGGAGATGGGAGCGCAGCGTGCCACGGACATGTTCGAGTTGCCCGACGGAGACTTGCGCGACGACATCAGTGGGCGTTGGGACGCGTCGAAGATCGCCAGGGCACTTGGTCGACCGCTGACCGAAATCGCCCGGGCTCTGGGGGTCAATTACTCCACCGTACACAAGACGCCCGATAGCCCCGCGCTGCAGGAGCGACTGGCGCCGTTTGCGAATGTGTTCGCCATGGTGCGGGACATCTATGGGAAGGACGACACCCGTGCCAGGAAGTGGCTCCTGTTGCCGCAGGCGAAGCTTGGCAACACGTCGGCACTCGCTGCCATGTGTGTGCCGGGCCAGGCGACTGCCGTGGAGCAGTGGGTTGCGGGGTTATGGCTCGGCGAGGGCGAGTGACGCGGCCGGACCGCGCCAAATACGAGCGGTACTATCCTCGGTTCGCGCATCGTGCCGAGGAGTGGCACGCTACGCTCCATGCGGTAGCACGTATTGCTGTTCACGGAGCGTGGACGCGTGAAGTGCCAGCGAATCGGCTGCGACGGGGAGCACTGGCACCGGCCGCGAAGTTGCTGGCGCCGATCGGGCATCTCTTCCAGCACAATCGGTATACACGCTTGAAGGGATTTCCGTCTCTCTACCTTTCAGACGGCATCACGACCGTGCAGGCGGAGGTGTTCGGAGCGAAAACGGTCCGACGTGGCCCGCTGGGGCCACCCAGCGAGAGTCGACTGACGCTACCAGTCATGGTTGATTTGCCGGATGTGGTGGACCTGACCGACGCGGCGACTCTGGATGCACTGGCTGTTTCCGAGGATGATTTGACCGAGGAGTTCTTGCCATTGAAACGCGATGTTCTGGGCCGATTCACCGGCTATGAATTGCCCCAATGTCTCGGCGAGTTGGCCAATGACCTGGGAATCGGAGCCTTTCTGTGTTCCTCTGCACCGTCACGAGCGGCAGGAAGTGGCGGAAAGAACCTCGTGATCTTCACCGACCATCTGGTGGCGACGGGAGGGCGGTACGAAGTGGAAGACCCCGTGACGGGTGAGCTCGAACGATGGCCGCAGTGAAAGGCGGCATCGTGCTGGCCTGAGTCCATGGGCCCATTCGTCGGATCGTCGAATCGAAGCATCACGCGTGATCGTCACTCCCCGTCCCATCCTCCATCCCCGTCGACACGATCGGGGCGTCATTCGCTGACCGCCATGGCACCTCCGGCCACCAGCGCTCGACGGGGCCGGCATTCGTGGGTTCGATCATCTGACCCGGGCGCGGCGTGAGTACCCGCACGCCTTCGCGCGCTCCTGCCGCCAGCACGCGCTCCATCGGCTCGGTCCATGGATGCAGCGCCAGATCGAATGTCCCCCAATGCAACGGCAGGAACGCGCCGCCGCGCACCAGTGTGTGCGCACGCACCGCCTGCTCCGGACCGATGTGTACGTCCGGCCAGAGTGGGTCGTAGGCGCCCACTTCGATCATGGTGAGATCGAACGGACCGAGTCGCTGACCGATCTCCTCGAACTCCCGCTGCATCGCCGTATCGCCGGCGTAGTACACACGATGCGCGGGACCGGTGATCGCCCACCCCGACCAGAGTGTGCGGTCGGTGGTGCCAAGTCCCCGACCTGAGAAGTGGCGCGCCGGTGTGGCGGTGAGTGTCACGTCGCGAAGGCGCGTGGTGTCCCACCAGTCCAGCTCCTCGATCTTCGCGGACGGGACACCCCATTGTCGGAGATGACGGCCGACACCGAGGGGCGTGATCCAGCGTTGCACACGGGCGGCCATGGCCCGGACGAACGATGCGTCGAGGTGGTCGTAGTGGTCGTGCGACAGCACCACCGCGTCGACATCGGGAAGCTGGTCGAGCGGCAACGGCGGAGCGAAAAATCGCTTCGGGCCGGCGAATGAGAACGGCGACACGCGCTCACACCACACCGGGTCGATGAGCAGTTGAACGCCGTCGATTTCCAGCAGCGTGGTGGAGTGCCCGAGCCATGTCACGCGCAAGCCGGTCGTGGGCGCCGCCGCATAGTCCGCGGACATGCGATGTTCGGTGACAATCGGCGCGCGGGGCTTCCGGTGCTTCGAGCCGCCGAAGAAGAACTCGCGCAGGATCTTCGACATGGGGCCGTCGATGCGCGGCAGGCGATTCCGGAACCGACCGTCGCGCCACTGGGGAGAAGTATCGAAGGACGGTATTGCGCTCATTGCTCGCGCTCGAGTGTGGCTGAGATTCAGTAGCCCCTGTGCTTCCCGCTCATAGTGCCAGTTGGACAGTAAACAGCACCATGGAAGACGGCTATTCCCGGATGGAGTGGGGGACTGGCCCTCGGCAGAGTCTTCAGGGTGATTCATCAATGACGGCATTTTGCTATCATTGCTTTCACTGACTTCACTGGAGGCAAATATGGCGGTCCTGACCATCCGGAACCTTCCCGAGGAGATCCACCGGGCTCTGCGGCTTCGGGAGGCCCAGCATGGGCGCAGCATGGAAGCCGAGGTGCGGACCATTCTCCAGGAGACCGTGGCCCCCCGCGAGCGCGTCGGGCTTGGCACGCTGCTCACGGACATGAGCCGGCGCGTCGGGCTGACCAACGCGGATGTTTCGGCCGTGGAAGAGAGTATGGCCATCCTTCATGGTCAGGGTCCGCACGAACCGATGCGGCTCGACTGACGCGCCCTGGCATGATCGTTCTCGACACCAACGTGGTTTCGGAAGCCATGCGACCGGCGCCCGATGAGCGGGTGCTGCGTTGGTTGAATGCCCAGTCGGCCGAAGCGCTTTTTCTGACCAGCGTGACGCTGGCCGAACTGTACTTCGGTGTGGCCGCCATGCCAGCCGGACAGCGCAAGACACGATTGACCGCGTTCGTGGACGAACTGCTGCAGTCGCAGGAACATCGGGCGTTGCCGTTCGATCTCGCTGCCGCGCGGCATCACGCCGAGCTCGCGTTGCGGGCGAGAAAGAGCGGTCCTGGGTTGCCGGTGCCGAACGGGTATATCGCGGCCATTGCGGCTTCGCATGGTTTCGCCGTGGCCACCCGGGATACGACGCCCTTCGAGGCGGCAGGGCTTCCGGTCATCGATCCCTGGGCCGCGTAAGAGGACGTTCCAGTTCGTCCTTCAGGACGCGAGGGATGAGACTCGCAACATGACTTCGTTCGCGGCTCACTGGCCGATGCCTTGGTGGTGTCGCCACCGCTCGCCATGTGGGCCGTCAACGAAGTCATGTTGTGGGCAGCGCTGACGGTTGGTGGGGCAGCCGTCGGCGTTCGGCGATGCCGCGGGCTTGATACCCGCGGATTTCCCGGCGAATGATCTTCCGTATGGCGAAGGCTTCAGGTGTTGTACAATAGTCCTGTACAATACATCGAGGGCACGTGAGCATCACCACGTACAGCTACGTCCGGAACAACCTCGCCGAGGTGTGGAACGAGGTCGAGAGCAGCCAGGCGCCAGTGCGTATCCAGCGTCGGGGGCATCAGGATATGGCGCTGATCCCGGCAGACGAACTGGCAAGTCTTCAGGAGACGGCGCATCTCCTGCGTTCACCGAAGAATGCGGCGCGACTGCTCGCGGCGCTCACACGTTCGACCGGGAGCACGGCGCCGCCCGTGGAGTTGGCGGAATTGCGCCGTCAGCTCGGTCTCGAGATTGACGAGTAGGGCCGATCGGCAATGGGGCCTGCCAGAAGGGGTCCGGGACCGTCGCGCGGCAAACAGCGCGACAAAAGGCAGATGATCGTGCAGCCGGAGTGCCTCGAGGATCTGCTATACTGGGTGGACACCAATCGAAAGACTGCTCGGCGCGTGCCCGAGCTGATCGAGGCAACGCTGCGGGACCCCTTCGACGGAATCGGAAAGCCCGAACCACTCAAACATCTGGGTCCCGATCTCTGGTCACGTCGTATCACGGGTGTGGATCGACTGGTTTACAGAGTCCACGATGAGACCATCGACTTTCTGCAGGCCCGCTATCACTACTGAACCTGAGCGTCACCGGCCCCGCCGACAAACGTTCCACTCACACGACGTACACACGACGACGCCTGATGCGGCTTCTGTCACATCAGGCGTCGCGCCGCGCCGGAATCAGTTGGCGCGTCTCCGCCTGGCCACGAAGACGGTGGCCAGCAACCCCGTCGCCAGCAGCAGGACGGTGGATGGTTCCGGCACCGTGCTCACCTGACGCACCGTGAAGGCGCTGTAGGTCACGCCCTCCTGCGAATAATTGTAGAAGGCCATACTGCCATTGCTGAAGGCACCGCTCACCGACACCTGCTTGACATCGTCGACGAAGACCTCCAGCAGATCCGGCAGAAACACGAAGCGGAACGAGTACCAGGTGTTGGGGCTCCACCCGGTATTGCCCAGCGTCAGACCACGGGCCAGTTCCTCGAGCCCTCCGCCGGTGTGACCCGCGAAGTCGATGTGGCCCCAGAATTCGTCGGCCATGGGGATGCCGGTCACGCGTGACACCGCGAGACCCTTCTTGGCGGTGGTTGGGTATTCCTTGGAATCGCCGCTCTGCGTCTCTCTCTTCCAATCGACGAGCAGATAGTTGGCGGCCGGATTCGCGATGTCACCGATGTTGTAGCCGAGGGCGAATCCGATGAAGTCGTCGTCCCAGGGGTTGCCGTTGACCCGGATCTTTCCGGTGACCTCCGTGCCCTGCGCCATGAAATCGCTGGCGTACATGGTGGGTTGTCCATTGACGCTCTGCGTCACTGAATTGTGGTCGGCCGCCACAGTCCACTTGCCGGGAAGGAAACCGGAGATCACCGGATACGACTGCGCCTGCCAGGCGGAGAGATCCACCGGCGTTTGCGCCGAAGTGGTGGTCGGTGTACCCGTCACTGAGACCGCCAGCACCATGGTCACCGCGGTCGTCAGCCATCGCGAAGTGCGCTCCATCGCTTCCCGTCCTGCATCGAAAGGTGAAAACGAGACAGATGTCACGAGTCGTCACGACCGTGACCGTATTGTCATATCGCGAAAACGCGCATGGATACCGGACATCGCCGGACATCGATGAGTCGATACCGGGCTCGACCGGATGCCAGGCATCTGATGGCTGATGAGGTGTGTGGTGGTCCGGTTCGTCACCCGGCAGCCACCATCGGCCCGTAGGGACACGCCGTTGGCCCTGAACACCGCGACACCGCGTGCACACGGGGATAGCCTGCGGCATGCCTTCTGCACCCCTGCTTCTCCGCGCGGCCACCCGGTACGCGCTCATCGTACTCGTTGGGCTCGGCGCCTGCGGCAGTGTCGCCACGGCGCCCGATTTTGGTGCGGGCCGTACCCGCATCCTTTTTGTCGGCAATTCGCTCACCTACACGAACGACCTGCCGTCGATGCTGCTCCGATTGGCGCGCCTCGCCGGCGACACCACGATCTCCGTGGCTTCCATCGCGGAGCCGGACTATTCACTGGAAGAGCACTGGAATGACGGTCAGGTGGCACGCTGGCTGCAGGAACGTCCATGGGAGTACGTCGTGCTGCAGCAGGGGTCGTCGGCGCTGCCGGCCAGCCAGGACCATCTGCGCGCGTGGACCAATCGGTTTGCGCCACTCATCCGCGCCGCCGGAGCCGAACCGGTGTTGCTCATGGTGTGGCCCTTCCAGACGCGCCTCTTCGATTTCCCGAACGTGCTGACGTCATACCGCAACGCGGCCGCGAGTGTGGGCGGCCTGTTCGTGCCGGCCGGTGATGCGTGGACGGCGTATGGGGCCTATGATCCGCTCTACAGCGACGGATTGCACCCGACTTCGAGAGGCACCTATCTCGCGGCACTGACGCTGCTGGAGCGCTTGCGGGGCATCCGTCCCGATCGACTCCCGCCCAGCATCCCGGGCAGTGCGGCGGACAGTGCCACCGTGCGGGCGTTACAGCGTGCGGCGATCACCGCGCTCGATCGCAATGCGGCGTATCCGCAGCCGCAATGATCCGCTTGTCGATGGCTCGTTCGCCGGTCGCCCGTGCCAGTGGCGTATGCGTGCTCACGGCCCTGATGTCTGGCGCGACATCGCTGGCGGCGCAGTTGCCATCGTCCGCTCCGTCACCCGATTCCGCCACGGTGGCGCGCACGGCCTATGGGGAAGCGCTGCGCACGCGTTCGCTCACCGATGCGCGCGGCCATCTGTTGCGGGCCACCACGGCCTGGCCCGCACAACCGAGCTACTGGGTGTCTCTCGCACGTGTGGCCGCCCGACTCGGCGACAGTGCACTGGTGCTGCGTTCCGTCAGGACGCTCACCGGCATGCAGATCGCCGCCCCGTTGCTCACGGATACGACATTCTCACGCTGGTGGACCTGGCCGGCGTTATCGGCCGAACATGCGACGTTGCGGACGCTCACCGGGCCCACGCAGGAAGCCCGCCGCGCGGCGACGTTGGCGGACAGCACCGTGTTCGCCGAAGGAATCGACGCACACCCACGCACCGAGGCGTTGTACATCGCGAGCATCCGCCATCGCACCGTCTTCGAGTATGCGGCCGATGGGCGCATACGCGACCTCGGTGTGCACCGCGATCCACGCGTGGGGGCCATCTTCGGCGTGCGGGTGGCTCATGACGGTCGTTCACTCTGGCTCACGACGGGATCGCATGCGGCGATGCTCGACGAGGCGGGGCAGGCGTCCGCGAAGTTCCGTCTGCCCAGTGCGCTATTGCAGGTTCGCATCTCCGACGGCAAGGTGCTCGGGTACTGGGCACTGCCGCCCGACGACATCGTGCATATCGCCGGCGACCTGGCGATTGCGTCCGATGGCACCGTCATCGTCTCCGATTCAGAGGCCGCCTGTCTGCATGTACTGCCCACAGGTGGCACCTTGTTCACCATCCGTGATCCCTGGTTTCGCTCGCTGCAGGGGGTGGCGCCCATTCCGGGAACGCGCACGGCGGTGGTGGCCGACTATGCGCACGGGTTGTTTCTCGTCGACTTCTCCGAGCCGGCCCGCGCGTCGAAGTCCGCATCCGCAGCCGCAGCCGTGTCTCGCGTGCAACGCCTGCAGGATGCTCCCGGCACCACGGTGCTCGGACTCGATGGATTGCTCTGGCATGACGGAGCCGTCATCGCCGTGCAGAACGGCGTGACGCCCGCGCGTGTCGTGCGCATCACGTTCGATTCGGCACGCACGCGCGTGGACAGCGTCCAGGTGCTTGACCGTCAACCGTCCATTGCCACCGATCCCACCATCGGGACATTCTGGCGCGGGGGGTTCGCGTATGTGGCCAACAGTCAGTGGTCGCAGTACGATGCCAACGGTCAGCGCATCGCCGGCATGCCACTCGCGCCCACGGTCATCCTCTGTGTGCCGTTGCCTGCATCGGCGGCCACGCTGACGGCGGCGTCCACCGCACGAAAGGGAATGCGCAATGTGGCCTCCACGCCGCCCTCGACGCCGCCCTGCACGGTGAGTGCCGCCGCGGCACCATAGAGACGTTCGAGGCGGGTCCGCAGATTGGCGAGGCCGGTGCCGGTGCCACGTGACCTCAGGGCGCCATTCCCTTCCGTGACCAGACCGGGCCCGGTATCGCGTACACGAAGCATCAGCACACCACCGTCATGCCGGGCGTCGATCGAGACGATGCCCGGCGTGGTCTGACGCGCGATGCCGTGCAGCAACGCATTCTCCACGAGTGGCTGCAGGGCGAATGCCGGCACGATGGCCGCCGGCAAGGGTTCATCGGGCCATTCCACCTGCAGTCGGTCGGCGAAGCGCACGAGTTCGATATCGAGATACCGACGCGTGAACTCCAGCTCCTGGGCGAGCGGAATCTCCTGGCCGTCGCCGGCCTTGAGCGCCGCGCGCAGCAGATCCGCCAGACGCACCACGAGCTGTTGCGCCAGTGCCGGATCCCGACCGATGAGCGTGACGATCGAATTGAGGGCGTTGAAGAGAAAGTGCGGATTGAGCTGGGCCTGCAGTGCCCGCAACTGCGCC
Organism: Gemmatimonas aurantiaca; assembly: GCF_037190085.1. Taxonomy (NCBI): domain Bacteria; kingdom Pseudomonadati; phylum Gemmatimonadota; class Gemmatimonadia; order Gemmatimonadales; family Gemmatimonadaceae; genus Gemmatimonas; species Gemmatimonas aurantiaca. The sequence continues at coordinate 686,007 of NZ_JBBCJO010000012.1, read as the reverse complement.
TGCGCGAGATCCTCACCCATGCGCGCGGCCAGCAGGCGTTCGGTCTGCCACTGGCCGTACCAGCGCAGCGCCATCTGTGCGATGACGATGGCACAGAAGATCACCAGGAACACATCACCGGCGGAGCGGATGCCGACGACCAGTGTGCTCTCGAAGCCGCGGGGCTCGGCGAGCCCGAACGCCACCGAGACTCTGGCCTGCACGAAGATCTGCACCACCACCACCACGGCGGCGAGCAGGATGTGAATTGCCAGTGCACGCAGCCGTTCACCGGCCCGAAACGGGACGCGGTCGCCCACGTACCAGATGAGCGCCGTCCAGACTCCCCACGTGCCCCACATGGCGAGCTGCGAGAGGAACAACGCCCAGGTGGGCAGTTCCGGATTGAGTCTGGAGGGCACCAATCGGAATCCGATGGTGCCCATGATCGCAGGAAGCAGCCAGAACCCGGCCAACGCCGCACGGAGCGGCCATTCCGAACGACCACTGACCAGACGGCCAGTCGCGGGGCCGGCGTTCACGGTTCGCCAGCCAGACGACGGGCCACTTCGGCGCGGTAGTTGCGACTGACCTTGAGTCGCGTGCCGTCGCGCAGAATCATGATCTGATCGCCGCCGAACCACGGCTGCAATTCCTTCATGGCGCGCATGTCCACGATGGTGCGCCGGTGGATGCGCAGGAACCGGCGGGGATCGAGACGCGATTCGAGGCTCGTGAGCGTCTCCCGCACCTGATACCGTTCCCGTCCGGCGTGCAGCACGATGTAGTTGCCGTCCGATTCGATCCACTGCACGTCGGAGAGCATCACCACGAAGGTGCGCTGGTCGTGTTTCACCACGATGCGATCGGCCCAGTGCGGTGCCTTCGCCGCCAGATGGGCCGCACGTGCGTTGGTGGGAGCAGCACTGTCGCTTGCCGGATCACGCTGCTGCAGCAGCGTGCCCAGGATGCGCGCCTGTTCGAGCACGGCGCCCGTGGCCAGACGCTCGGTCACACGCCGCCAGGCGGCCGCGAACCGGACATCGTCGAACGGCTTGAGCAGGTAATCGAGGGCCGCCACTTCGAACGCACGCAGGGCGAATTCGTCGTGCGCCGAGATGAACAGGGTGACCGGCATGTGCTCCACGCCCACGGCGCTGATGACATCGAAGCCGCTGCCGCCCGGCATCTGGATGTCCAGCAGGACGACGTCCGGCTTCCACGAGCCGATGAGTGCGATGGCGTCGGTTCCGTTACGGGCCTCCCGCAACGCCGCCTGGGGAGCGTAGGACCTCGTGAGCGCGACCAGACGTTCACGCGCCAGAGGTTCGTCATCCGCAATGAGGATCCGGCTGATCATGCAGGGAAGCTGGTGGCTCGGGCAGGAGCTGTCCACTGCGTGACATCTGTTTTTCGCGAACGTACAATTGCCGTCATGACCGGCATCGTCGTTATGAGCATGTCCATGAGCATGTCCCTGTTGGGAAGCGCCTGGCTGGGTGTGCCACCCGGCGGCGCCGACAGCACCCTGTTCGTCCGCGTGAATCAGGTGGGATATCTCCCGCAGGCGCCCAAGGTTGCCGTGCTCTGTGCGCTCGAACCCGCGAAGCCGGTCACCTTCTCCGTGATCGATGCCGCCGGCAAACGACTGCTCGCGGGGCGGCGCGTGGTGCCGGCTGGGGCATTCGGCCCGTGTCGCGAAACCTGGCGTCTCGACTTCAGTACGATCCGGACGGCGGGACGCGTGGTGGTGCGGGTGCACGATGCGCGCGGTGCGATCCTGGCCACCTCTCCCGCCGTTTCCATCGGCACGCGGGTCTATGCCGGCCTCGCCGACACGCTCATGGGCTACATGCGGCAGCAGCGCTCGGGCTACAATCCGTTTCTGCGCGACACCGCACATCGGTACGACGGCATCGTGGTCGATCATCCCACCCGTAGCGGCAGCTTCATCGCGGTGGGCGGCGGATGGGCCGACGCCGCGGACTATCTGCAGTACGTCACCACGTCCGCGACGGCCACCTATCAACTGCTCGCGGCCTATCGTGATGCTCCCGCGGCATTTGCCGATGCGCACGACGCGCGGGGATTGCCGGGACGCAATGGTGTGCCCGATATCCTCGACGAAGCGCGTCATGGCCTGTCGTGGCTGCTGCGCATGTTTCCCGACGACAGCACGATCTTCAATCAGCTCGGCGACGATCGGGATCACGTCTACTGGGACCTCATCACCACCGACAGCTCCGACTACGGATGGGGCAAGGGTCGGGAACGTCCGGTCTATCCCTGCACCGGAAAGCCGCAGGGCTTGTTCACCGCGAAGAACCGATCCACCGGGTATGCCTCCACGGCGGGCAAGATGGCCGCGGCGTTTGCGCTGGGCGCCGGGCAATTGCGTGACATCGATGCGGTGCTGGCCGATTCGCTCACACGCCGAGCCCGCGCGGCGTTTGCTCTGGGAGAGCGATTCCCCGGTGTGTGTCAGACCGCGCCCGGCCGTTCACCTTATTTCTACGAGGAAGACAACTGGGTCGACGACATGGAACTCGGCGCGTCGCTGCTGTACCAACTCACCGGCGAGGCGGCCTTTCAGCAGGCGGCGCTGCGGTATGCACGGCAGGAACCGGTCACACCGTGGATGGGTGCCGATACGGCGAGTCACTATCAGTGGTATCCCTTTCACAATGCGGGTCACTACGAAACGTGGCGCCGTGCGGGCAGGACCACGCAGGCCGAGTTGCTGGGGTTCTATCGGGAGGGATTGGCGCGCGTGGACCGGCGCGTGAACAGTGCCTTCGCCGTGGGCGTCCCGTTCATCTGGTGCTCCAACGATCTCATGGTCTCGGTGGCCATTCAGGCCACGTTCTACCGCGAGATGTCCGGTGACGATCGATTCCGCCATCTCGAGCAGGGCGCACTCGACTGGCTGTTCGGCACCAACCCGTGGGGCACGTCCATGATCATCGGCATACCGGGCGACGGCGTATGGCCCCGGCATCCGCACACGGAACTGCCGGACTCCTTACTGCATGGATTGACGGGTGGTCTCGTGGATGGTCCCGTCTATCGGTCCATCTACGAAAATCTGCGCGGCATCCAACTCACCGGTCCCGATCGTTTCGCACGATTCAACACCGGGTTCATCGTGTATCACGATGATCTCGGGGACTACTCCACCAACGAGCACATCATGGATGGGACGGCCAGTCTGGCGTACCTGCTCGCCACGCGCGATCCGGCGTATCGCCCTGCAGGGACGCGGGCGCCCCATTCCCGTCGCGCACGCTGATCAGGCTGGTACCTCGGCCCCCTGCAACAACTGCTCGAACACCCGCACGGTCTGCGGTTCGGGTTCAGTCTCGAGTTCCTGTCGGAGACGTTCGACGAAGCTGCGATACACCCGCACCCCCTGCGCCCGTTCGCCCAGCGCCGCATGACAACGCAGCAGATACTGCAGGGCGCTCTCGTGAAACTCGTCACGCGCCAGCACACGACGGAAGGCCTCGACGGCGCGGCGATGCCGCTCTTCCTGCAGGTACTGCTGGCCGAGTTCCATGAGACCGTCGAGATAGAGGATCTGCAGCCGGTCGCGATACTCCACATGCCAGTCGCCCACCGGTTCACCGTCGAGAAAATCCCCCCGGTAGAGAGCGAGCACCTGATCGAGCGCCTGCGTGGCGCCCTCCTGTTTGCGCTTGAGAGCCCGACGGGCCTGCGTCACCTCGTGTTCGAAGCGGGTGGCGTCGAACTCCTCCAGCAGCGCCGCATCCACGCGGTAGCGATCCCCATCCAGGGCGATCCATCCGGAGCCGCCGAGGGCTTTGCGCAGGCGATGGAGGGTGACGTGAAAGTTGTTGCGGAGCTGTGCGGGACTGGCGTCGGGCCAGAGTGCCAGCCCGGCCTGCTCCTTCGTGCGACCCTGAGGATGCAGCAGGAGATACACCAGCAGTTCGCGCGGACGGGCCGATCCCCACATCGATGCTTCGATGAGGCGCGTTCCCACGAACGTCTGCAGCGGCCCGAGCGTCAGCACACGAAGTCGCGCCGGTTCCGATACCGCGTCCGGCTGGGGCGTGATGGAATCCGCCGCCGACATCGCTGCTGATATCGTCGCTGACATCGTCGCTGATATCGCCACCGCAGGTGCTTTTTCCGGAGTGGCGGCCATCGTCGCTTCGGGCGCGACCACGGCGAATTCGGTGGTGTGCCCGAGCGTCTGATCGCAGGCGATCTGCACGATCTCGGACAGCGGCAGTGTGCGGCCTTCCGCCCGCAGGCGCGCGACGGCATCCGCACCCAGCTTTTCCTGGAGCAACGTCACCAGGCGCTCGAGTTGTTCATGAGCCATCGGCGGAGACACGATCATCGCCCGTTCCCGCAGCGCATCGCAGCCGCCCAGGATACGCGCGGCGTCGCTGTACCGGCGGCGTGCGACCGCGAGGCGCGCCAGTCCTTCCACGTCGAGCATCAGTCCCCATGCATCTTCGGGATCGAGATGATGGGTGATGGCGGTGATGTAGTACGTGTAGGCTTCGTCGAGGTGGCCTTCCGCCGTCTCGAGCATGCCCATGATCGTATTGGAGTGCCCACGCACACTGTGATGACGGGTCTGATGCCCCAGGCCGATCTGCATCGTGGCCACTTCGCGGGCGCGCTGGAGATCCCCCGTGACGAGGGCCAGCCACGAATCCCAGAAATACACGAATGCGTGCAGTACCGAAGGACTCCGCCCGGCGATCAACACCTGAGCCTCGGCAAGCAGCTGGCGTGCTTCCCCTATATGGCCACGCATGAAGTGCGTGGCGCCCAGTTTGGTCACGGCGAACGTTTCGTGCGCGCGATTGTGCGTCGCGCGCGCGATGTCCAGCGCGTCGGCCAGACATCGGGCACTCAACTCCCATTCACCCGTGGCGAGGGCGATAAGGCCGAGGGCGGACAGCGCGTTGGCGCGCAGCACACTGTCCTGATCGTGTCCGTTGGCCAGTGCCGCTTCGACGAATCGCTTCCCTTCCCGGTATTGCCCGCCGGGAAAAGCCATGGACGAACCATACCAGTACCAGAACAGTCCGTCGGCCAGACGCAGCGCATGCTCCGCCCGCGAAGGTTCGGCAATGGCCCAGGCCATCACCGCGCGCAGATTGTCATCCTCCTCCGCGAGCCGTGCGAGTTGCGCCGCCGACAGTTCGCCCTCGTACACATGAAGACCGGGGCCTTCCAGCAGACTGAGGAAGTACTCCGCATGACGGTGCGCGAAGTGTGTCTGTTCGTCGGCTTCGGCCAGACGTTCCAGACCGTACTGACGCACCGTTTCCAGCAGGCGATAGCGCGCATCGCCTTCACTGGTCACCAGTACGAGCAGCGATTTGTCGACGAGCGCGGCGATGCCGTCGAGAATGTCGTCCGCCTCGAGCATGGTGCCCTGACAGACGGTTTCGGCGGCATCGAGCGAGAACGAGCCGGCAAACACCGACAATCGTCGCAACAGTGCCTGCTCACGCGCTCCCAGCAGCGCATGGCTCCATTCCATCGTCGCGCGCAGTGTGCGGTGACGCGGCATGGCGGTGCGATTGCCGCTGCTCAGCAGACGGAAGGCATCGTCGAGGCGCCGGGCAATCTGTTCCGGAGGAAGGACCCGCACCCGCGCCGCGGCGAACTCGATGGCGAGAGGAATACCATCCAGTCGTCGGCAGATCTCCTCCACCGCCGGACGATTGGCCTCGGTGAGCGTGAAGCTCGGCAGACTCGATTGTGCGCGGTCGACGAACAACTGCACCGCTTCGGTCAGGCTCATGGCCGGCACGAGCCACGCGGTCTCGCTCATGACGCCGAGTGCTTCGCGGCTCGTGGCCAGCACCACCAAGTGCGGGCATCTCTGCAGTAACGTTTCAGTGACGGTCGCGCACGCATCGACCAGATGCTCGCAGTTGTCGACCACCAGCAACGTCCGCGAATCGCCGATGGCCCCGATCACGGCATCCAGCGGTGCGCCTCCGGTGCGTTCGGGAATGCGCAGCGCCGTCGCGATGCGGTCGTCGATGAGCGTGGGATCGGCGAGCGGCGTGAGATCCACCCACGAGACCCGCTCGAAACTTCTCCCCACCCGTTGTGCCGTTTCGCGGGCCAGTCGCGTTTTGCCGCTGCCGCCGGCTCCGGTGAGAGTGAGCAGTCGTGTGGCTGGCAGAAGACGCGCCAGATCGTCGAGTTCCCGCTCGCGGCCCACGAAGCGTGTCAGAGGCGCGGGAACGTCAGCGGACGTGGCAGTCATCGAAGAAAGGGGTGGCGGACGGCCGAAGGAGAGAGACCGAGATGCTGTGACGTGCGGCGAACGTGCTGTGAAGATCCTGCGAATGTTCTACGATATGGGGTCCGGCCATTCCATTCAAATTCCGGGAACCCGTACGAGCCGGAGACGCAGGCGTTTCAGCCGACCGGAGCCGTCGGACACATCGGACAGGCGGTTCATGGCACGCGCTCCAGGAATTCGCGAATGTGTCGACAGGCCGCCTCGGTGCTGAGCGTCGGGTCGAGCAGGAGCAGTGGACGGGGGCTCTCGATGGACGGCATGCCGGTCGTCACGAGAATGGCCGCGGCAATGTCCTCCCGCGTGAGCAGCGACCGTGCGACGTCATGAAAGGGTTCGCCGGCCACCAATGCCACGTCGGGAATGCCGAGTCCATCGAGCAGGGCGTCGAGCCAGTCCGCGTCGACCGCGGTTGACGGCGTGGTGGCGGGGGGCTCGGGTTGCAGCACACGGAACCATTGCGCCAGCGTTCCGGACATTTCGGGCCAGTTCCCATCGGCCTCGGCTGCGGACGGGGCCATCAGGAGCAGGATCACCCGACCCCGACCGCGGCCGGCCCGCCTGTAACGGATCACACGTTCGGCCACCCGTACTTCCGCCCATGGGGCGGCAGGGAGCGCCGCTGGCGGGGAATTCTGCATATCAGTCATGGACCAACATTCGTCCGGCCTGCTTACCGGCCGCTTACCGATGCGTGGACGGGGACACTGACAGCGCGCTCCACGCAGGCCGTAAGAAGGCCGGACGTAGGTATGGGCGTCGCCGCCCGCTGCAGGGTGCCGTGGGTGCCGGCGACACCGTACCGCCGCCCTGCGCGGCCTCGACGATGAGAATCCCCATGTTTTCCATGTCCAATTTTCTGAGCGCCGTCGTTCCGGCTGCCGTGTCGCTGCCTCTGGCCACCAGTCTGCTGGTCGCGCCGGCCGATGCACAGCGCGCACCGTCTTCCGGGCGGCCGGTGCAGTCGGCCGTGACCATGCAGTACGGTCAGCGTGCGACCGTGGGCAATGGTGAAGTGCGCAGCTACGTCATGCTCGACTCGAAGACCATGGCGCCCCTCGAAGTCGGTGTGGCGTTCTCCGAGCGTGCGCTCGAAGGCCTGCCCACCGACGGCGCCGGTCATCACGGGCAACCCGGTGTCGTGCATGAATGGTCGCTCGCACTGCCGGAGCCGTTCGCCACGCCCTTCCGGTTCATCGATGTGAACTGGAACCCTTCGGGACACGAGCCGGCCGGTGTCTACGATGCGCCGCACTTCGACTTCCACTTCTACATCGTCAACAAGGCCGAACGCGACGAGATCGTACCGGCCAATCCGCAGTACGCCGCGCAGGCGAATCTGTTGCCGAGTGGGGATGTGGTGCCGCCCTTCATGGTGCAGCTCAGCCCTCCGGGCTCGAAACCGGTGGACGCTGCGGTACCGAAGATGGGCGTGCACTGGGCAGACATCCGCTCGGCCGAACTGCAGGGACTGCTGGGGAAACCCGATCAGTTCAAACCCTTCACGAGCACCTTCATCCTGGGCTCGTGGAATGGCCGTTTCCATTTCTGGGAGCCGATGATCACGCGCGCGCACATTCTCGCGAAGAAGATGGCCACCGATGCCGCCGTGCGTGACGAAGTGATCCCACTGCCGGTTCCCGAGGCGTACGAGAAGCCGGGCGCGTATCCCACCGCCTATCGCATCCTGTGGGACGCGGAACGTCGCGAGTACCGCATCGCGCTGGCCAATCTCGAAGCGCGTCGCTGAACGAATGGGCGAACGAATGGATGACGGCGGCCGCGCCCATCCCACACCTATCCCATGCGTTCGGAGTATCGCTCGAGTGCCGTGAATTTCTCGAGCTTCCAGTTGGGATTGGCGCGACCGCCGTAGCCATGTTGCTGCAACCACTGCTGTTCCTCGGCCAGCGATTCGTCGCTGAACAGATCGCGATACCACCCTTTCTGTTTCTGATCATTGCCGGGGAACCAGCGATATCCACGGCTCTTGAGCACGTCCTTCACCTCGATGGGTGTGCCCGTGGCCCAGAGACGCCAGGTCCGGCGTCGTGCGTTCTGCAGGAGCAGTTGCAGGGGCGTGGCATCGCCGTCGCGCGGAACGGCGAGCAAGTGAAGCGTGGCGAAACAATCGTCGGCGGCCCGATGGCCGGTGTGAAATGCATGAGTGACACAATAGAGCAGGTAGTCGAGCTTCGCGCTGCGGCTGCCGAATCGTACCCATGGCACCTCTTGTTGTGAGCAGGCCCAATGTTTGTCCGCGAATGCCGGAAATCGGCGTTCGATCATTCGTCGGTCGAATCCTGCATTGTGTGCAATGACGAGGACAGCAGGTTCGAGGGCGGCGTGCACGGCAGCATCATCGATGCGTTCGCCGCGCACGTCGTCGTCGGTAATGCCAGTGATTGCCGCGGCCTCCGCGGGAATGGGACGCCCGGGGTCTTCGAGGTACGACAGGGCGGGGTGCACGGCGTACACGCGACCCTCGGCGTCAAAATCGAATGGCACCGCGCCGAACTCGATGATGGCATCACGGGCCGTGTCGAGTCCCGTCGTTTCGACGTCCACGATGAGCCCGCGCATCGTCGGCACCGCAGTCGGGCTCGCAGACGGCTCTGTGTAGAACGCGGGCACCTCGAGACGGCGGAGGACCTGATAGTCTCCCGAGGTCTCGAGGGTGCGTGCCATCGCTTCCAGTTCGGTCTTCTCTCCCTGCATGCGGAACGTCCGGCGTTGAGGTCTGCCGAAAGCTATCCCGCGAGGGGCTACGAGTGTTGGAGGGGACTCATGATTGCCCCATCGATCGTTTCCGCTGCCGCATCCAGGCCCGCGGAGAGATCACTCCACAACGCGTCGGCGGATTCGAGACCCACCGACAATCGCAGCAGTCCATCGGTGATGCCTTCGGCTTCACGCACCGCAGGATCGAGCAGGCGATGCGTGAGCCCGGCCGGGTGCTGAATGAGCGAATCGGTGGAGCCGAGACTGACAGCCGGTGTGATGAGCGTGAGTGCGCGCATGAGTGCATTGGCCGCGGTCACCCCGCCGTGCACTTCGAAAGCAATGAGCGTGCCCGGCCCCGCCATCTGCCGGCCGATCAATCCCATCGGGTCGCTCCCTGCGTGACCGGGGAAATGCACCGCCGACACCATCGGATGCGCGGCCAGTCGCGCGACCAGATCCTGCGCCGTTTTCTGTGCGAGTTGCACGCGCATCGGCAACGTGGGAAGACCACGCAGCAGCAGGAACGCCGCGAGCGGATGGAGAATGCCCCCGGTGAGAATGCGCACCTGTCGCAGACGACGCGCCCACGCCTCGCTGGTGGCCACCACGCCGGCCACGACATCACCGTGTCCGCCGAGGAACTTGGTGGCGCTGTGCAGAACCATGGTGGCGCCATGCGCCAGTGGACGCTGCAGCACCGGCGTGGCGAACGTGCTGTCCACCACCACCGGCACCTTGCCTGCGGCCCGCACGATGGCTTCGATGTCGAGCAGCGTCAGTGTCGGATTGGCGGGCGTTTCGATCAGCACCAGCCCCGTATCCGGGCGGATGGCGTCGGCCACCTCGTGCGGCTCCGCGAAGGTGACTTCGATGGGCAGCAGGCCACTCTCGAGCAGATGATCGGTGCCGCCATACAGGGGACGCACCGCCACCACGTGCCGGCCGTCCATGGCTGCCGCCAGCAGAACGGCGGTGGTGGCCGCCATACCCGAGGCGAAGGCCACGCAGGCCTCCGCGCCTTCCAGCGTCGCGATGGCCTGCTCGGCGCGCGCCACGGTGGGGTTGTGCAACCGGGCGTAGATCGCGCTGCCCTGCGGCGTGCCACCGGCCGCCATGGCGTCGTAGCTGGCGGTACCGGCCTCGGGGTCGGGCACCGGATAGGTGGACGAGAGGTCGATGAGCGGCGCGTGGATCCCCAGGGCGAGGAAGTCTTCCCGGCCGGCATGCACGGCGAGGGTCTGGAGATCGGACTGGGCGGGACGGATCACGGGGCCTCCGGAAGCGCGCGGATGGCGTGGAGTGTTCGGGTGGGAATGAAAATGTTAGAATGAGATTTCTATGACAGAGAAAAATCCGAAGAATATTCGTCCGGTGCTGGAGCCGGAGGCACTGGACCGAATCGATCGCGCCATTCTGGCGGCTCTCCAGCAGAATGCGCGGCTCACCAACAAGGAGCTCGCGGCGCGGGTCGGGCTGGCCGAGTCGAGCTGCCACGAGCGCGTCAAACGGCTCATGCAGGGTGGGGTGTTGCGGGGCTTCCACGCCGATGTCGACCCGCGGGTGCTGGGCACCGGACTTCAGGCGCTGGTGGCCGTGCGCCTGGCGCGGCACACGCGCGCCGCGGTGACCTCCTTCCGGCAGGCCATGCTCGATCTTCCGGAAGCCCTGGCTGTGTTTCACGTGGCCGGCGCCAACGACTTCCTCGTGCATGTCGCGGTGCGGGATTCCGATGAACTGCGGGACCTCATTCTGCGGGCGTTCACGGGACGTCCCGAAGTGGTGCACGTCGAGACCTCACTCATTTACGAGCACGCGCGCAATGCGGGGTTCGGGGCCCGGTAGCCCGCGACAATGGGCTAACTTTCCACGTATGAGTTCAGATACGGGAACGATGGCGGTGACCGACGCCGATTTTGCCCGCCAGGTTGCCGCGGGTGTGGTGCTGGTGGATGTGTGGGCCGCGTGGTGTGTCCCCTGTCTGACACTGGCGCCCGTGATGGAGCGCCTTGCCGGGGCGTATCGCGACCGGGTCCGGGTGCTCACCCTCGAGGCCGACAGCAATGTGGAGACCGTGGTCCGGTATGACGTGCGGGCACTGCCCACGGTGCTGGTCTTCCGCGATGGGGCGCTGGTGGCCCGGCAGTCGGGCGCGCAGGCCTTCGGGACCTATGCCGCGCTGCTCGATCGTGTCCTCGATCCGGGGTTCGAGAGCGCACCGGGACCGGTTGCCGAGGCTGGCACGCACCCCGTTCCCGCGAATGCGCGTGATGCCGCCTGGGCGGAAGCTCAGGCGCTCGTCGCCTCCGATCGTCCGGCCGTGTTGTTCAAGCACAGCGCCACCTGTTCCATTTCCATCGCGGTGAAGCGTGAATACGATGCGTTCACGGCGGAGCACCCCGATGTGCCCACGCGCGTCATCACGGTGCAGAACGAACGCCCGCTGTCCAATGCGCTCGAAGAACTGCTTCGGGTGCGGCATGAGTCGCCGCAGGCGATCGTGGTGCAGCGCGGCGAGGTGCTCTGGCATGCGTCGCACCGTCGCGTGACCGCCGCCGCATTGACCGACGTCATCACGAGCGCAGGCGCCGGTGCGATTTCAGGCGCAGGTTCAGACACAGGTTCAGGCACGACTCCAGGTGCGATTTCGGGCTGACCCGCTCCACGAGGACGGGTGACCCTGAACGGGTGACCCTGACGGGAGTGGCTTTGAGACGCTAGTTATCGGAGATCGGTTCCCTCCGCTCATTCTCCATGACCATGTCACGCTCCTTCGTTCCGCTGCGGCTATTGTCGCTGGCAGCTCCTCTCGCACTGTCGCTGGCCGTCCCGGCGGCGATCCATGCCCAGACGGCCAACCGCATGCCGCCGCGCGCCGTGCGCCGCGACATTCCGATGACCAATGCCATCCGTCGCGCGTTCGCCGCGGGCACGCGGGATTCGACGGGGCGCCCGGGCGCAAAATACTGGCAGTTGCGCACCGACTATCACATCGACGTTTCGCTCGATCCGGCCTCGGCCCGTCTCACCGGCAAGGCGCGCATCACCATCCACAACACCAGTCCGGATGCGCTCCGCGAGATCGGTCTGCGCCTCGATCCCAACCACTTCATCGGCACCGCGCCGCACGCTGCGCCGTGGTCACCGGCCGAGGTCACCGACGGCATGCGCATCGCACGCATGACCGTGGATGGTGCGCCGGTGAACATCGCGTCGAACGAGGCGCCGCAGGCGGCCGGTGCCGAAGGCGCCCGGGCCATTCAGAATCAGCAGCAGGCCGCGGCGAATGCGGCCACCGAAAACACGTTGCTGAATGGACGGTCCACCAACGCGCGCATCCGTCTCAACTCCCCCATCGCGCCGGGCACACGCGCCGTACTGGAAGTGGACTGGTCGCACAAGTTGCCGGGTGGACCGGGTACCGGACATCGCATGACACAGCGGTGGGCGGATTCATTGTTCCAGCCCACGCAGTGGTTTCCGCGTGTGGCCATGTACGACGATCTGCGCGGATGGGACACCGAGATCTACCTCGGGCCGTCGGAGTTCTTCAACAACTTCGGCACGTTCGATGTGAATATCGATGTGCCGGCGGGGTGGCTCGTGAGTGGCACCGGCACGCTGCAGAATCCCGAGCAGGTGCTGACGGCGCGTGCGCGGGAACAGTTGGCCAAAGTCACGCAGTCCGACGATCTCACCATGATCGTCGGACCCGACGAAGTGGGCCCCGGACAGGCGACGGCGACGAGCTCCAATGGGCGTCTCGTGTGGCGTTTCCATGCCGACACGGTGAACGATTTCGCCTGGGCGACGGCGCGGAAGTACGTCTGGCAGTCCACGCGGGCGATGATTCCCGGGAAAGGCCCGGTGCCCATTCACATGCTCTATCTGCCGGGACGGGCCAATCTCTTTGCCCGTGCGCCGGGAATCACGCGCCACGCGCTCGAGTTCTACTCGAAGCTCTGGTTCCCCTATCAGTTCCCGCAACTGACCATGCAGGACGGGCCGAGCGCCGGCATGGAGTATCCGATGGTCATCAACTCCAACCAGGGCGCGGCCGATCACGAGGCCGGTCATCAATGGTGGCCCATGGTGGTGGGCACCAACGAGACCTGGTACGGCTGGATGGACGAGGGATTCAATCAGTACATGAACATCCTCTCGGCGGCCGACGCGGCCGGTCGACCGGCCGTGCTCGATGGCGAAGGACAGAAGTACGGACAGACGGCCGGAAACGAAGCCGAGGCGCCGATGATGTGGAACGCCAACTACGGCGGCCCGGGCTTCTATGGCTTCACCACGTACAGCAAGACGCCGCTCATGCTTTCCATGCTGGGTGGTATCGTGGGAGACAGCGCGGTGCAGCGTGCGCATCGGCAGTTTGCCGACGCGTGGCTGTTCAAACATCCCTCGCCGTGGGACTGGATGTTCTTCATGAACAAGGCGCTCGGTCGCGACCTGGGATGGTTCTGGTATTCGTGGCTGTTCACCACGGCCAGCGTGGACGGCCGCATTGCCGGTGTGAAGAGTGCTGCCGGTCGCACGACGGTGACAGTGGCGCAGGATGGAGACATGCCGGCGCCCGTCGTGCTGAAAGTCAGTTTCGCGGCCAAGGGCGCGCCCATCCGGCCCATGAAGAACGCGGTGATGCTGGACGCCACGACGGCACTGGTGACCCTTCCCGTCGATGTCTGGTTCGGCGGCGCGCGCTCAGTGAACGTCGACCTCACCTTCGGTGGTCGCGCCATCGAGAAGATCGTGCTGGATCCGAACCGGCGGTTCCCCGACCGGAACCCGGCCGACAACGAATGGCCGGCCGCGGCTCAAGCCACACCCGCCACCCCCCAGCGTTAAAGTCCCCGGCGGGGAAGTCCGATACAGATAGGAGCGCGCGCTGGGTACGGTGCGCGCTCTTGTGCTGACGACGGAGTCGGCGCGCTCGACGCCCTCACGTCTCTGTCCGAAATGTTCGCTCCACGCACACTGCGCGCACGGTTGCGCGTTGTCGCTCTTCTTGGTGCCGCCGGAATGCTGGCGGTGACCGTTGCCGGACAGATTGCACTCGGTGTCGCCCGCACGGGAACGGCAGCTCAGGTGCAGAACGCGGTCACCGCCCTGTGGGCGATCTTCGCACTGTTCCTCATCGCGGGGACTATCTACACCTGGCGTCTGGCGCGGTCGCTGGAACAGCGCCTGCAGCGTATCACGGAGCAGGTGGCCACGTTGCATCGATTCGGCGTGGAAGGCGTGCGGCGAGCCCTCTCCGCACTGGCTCGCGGTGAACAGATCGCCTTGCAGCGTCACGATATTCCGCGGCTCGCCGACGCCGAAGGCGACGAACTCGGTGCGGTGGCCAATGCGCTCGATCGCATGACCGACGAGTGCGACGAATCGTTCCGCGGTTGCCTGCGGGCGCAGGACGCGGTGGCGCACACGGTGCGCGAGATCGATCGCCTCGCCGCGGAAGCGCGGGATGGGGTACTCACCGGCCAGGCCGCCCACGATGAAGTGCGGGGACGTTATGCCGAAGTGTTGCTCGGCGTGGAAGGGGTCATGACGGCTGTGGCCGCACCCCTGGCCGAAGCCCGTCGGGTTCTCGAAGCGGTGGCCGCGCGCGATCTGGAAGTGCGTATGGAAGGTGTGTTCCGCGGCGAATTTGCCCGCATGCAGGACGCACTCAACGACGCCATTGAACAACTGGCGGAAACGGTGGGGCAGGTGCGTGCCGCGTCGATTCAGGTGGACGGGGCCGCAAAACAGTTGGCGGACAACAGTCAGCAACTGGCCATCGGTGCGTCCACGCAGGCACAGAACGCCGATCGTGTGGAAGTTGCCATCAATGCGCTGGCATCCACCGCGACCCGCTCGGCGGAGCAGGCCGCGGAGATGAAGGACAGCGCCGAACAGGCGCGCGACAGTGTGCAGCGCGGTACGGAAACCATGCTCGCGCTCAACACCGACATGCAGCGGATCAAGCAGTCGGCCGACGCCACGCAGCGCATCGTGAAGACCATCGACGAGATCGCGTTCCAGACCAATCTGCTGGCGCTCAACGCGGCGGTGGAAGCCGCTCGCGCCGGCGAAGCGGGCCGCGGTTTCGCGGTCGTCGCCGAAGAGGTGCGCGCCCTCGCCATCCGTTCGGCGGAAGCGGCCCGGCAGACCGCGGCGCTCATCGACGAAGAGATTCAGAACGTCAACGGCGGTGTGGTGCGGGAAGAGCAGGTGCGCGAACAACTGCTGGCCGCGCGTGGACATGTCGAGCACATGACCGGTGCGATCACGGAGATCGTCGAGGCCGCACGGCAGCAGTCCGCGGCAACGAGCGAGATCTCCAGCGGCGTGGCCGTGATGGCGAACATCACGCAGCAGGTGGCCAGCAATGCCGATGAAGGAGCGGCTTCGTCGGAGGAACTGCTGGGGCAGGCTGCTCACCTGGCAGCCGTCGTGAAAGGATTCAAGACCCGGGATCTGCGTCATCGCCTCCCCGACGGCCAGTCACTGGACGCACGTCGGCGGGCGGTGGCCTGATCTCCTGGCCACTTCCCGCAGAGGAGGGAATCGAATCGAAGCGAATCGAAATGGGTCGCCGTGGTCTACTGTGAATTGCACTGCAATGGACGCCAATCGTGTGTGATGTCTGACTGCCCGTGAATTATTGTGTCCTCAACTGTTGAGAATCTTACTGCTTGACTAAATCAGTGTAGGCAGTCATGGTTCGGGAACAACCGATCCGTGGTCATTTGCCGCCAATTGCCGCCACGTAAAACAACGAGCTAAAACGCGATGCCCGGGCGGCCCAGCTGCCCGGGCTTTGTCGTGTCGGGACGGCGCCACCGCGCAGTGCAGGAGTGCTCCATGTCTTCCTCGTCCACCGACATCCGGCCGATCGCGATCTATCACGAGCACCCGGACTGGTTCCGGCCGCTCTTCGCCGAACTCGAGGCCCGCGGCATCCCCTACGAGCGGCTCGACGCAGCGGCGCATGTCTTCGATCCGTCGGAAACCGAAGCCCGCTGGTCGCTGGTGTTCAATCGCGCGAGCCCATCGGCCTATCTCCGCGGACACGGGCAGACCACGTTCTACACGCTGCACTGGCTCCGGCACATCGAACGACTGGGCATTCCGGTCGTGAACGGTGTGCAGGCGTACGGCAACGAGCTGTCCAAGGCCACGCAGCTCGACCTGCTGCAGTCGCTGGGATTGCCCTATCCCACTTCACGTGTGATCAACCATGCGTCGCAGGCGGTGGCCGCGGCTGAGGGCCTGCGTTATCCGGTGCTGGTGAAGGCCAATGTGGGCGGCAGTGGTGCCGGCATCGTGAAGTACGAAACCCGTGAGGCACTCGAAGCCGCGGTGGCCGCGGGCACGGTGGATCTCGGCGTCGATGGCACCGCGTTGGTGCAGGAGGCCGCGCCGCTGCGCAACGGGCACATCACCCGCGTGGAAACGCTGAACGGCAGGTATCTCTATGCCATCAACGTGTATCCCGCCGTGGGGTCGTTCGATCTCTGCCCCGCCGACGCCTGTCAGACCACCGGCGGTACGGAACTCGTGCGTGGTGCCTGCGCCGTCGATGCGCCGAAGAGCGGGATGCGTGTGGAACGTGCGGACCCGCCGGCGAAGATCATCGCGCAGGTGGAACGTATCTCGCAGGCCGCCGGCATCGACGTGGGTGGCATCGAGTATCTCGTGGACGATCGCGATGGCCGGCATTACTTCTACGATGTGAATGCGCTGTCGAATTTCGTGGCCGACGCGGTCAACGTGGTGGGCTTCGATCCGTTCGCGAAGCTCGTGGACTATCTCGAGGTGCGTGCAGGGCTGGTGTCCGCCGGAGCGAACGCCTGATCGCTGTGTCGACACCGCGTCCCGAGCGAGGCGCGCGCGTGGCGGCATAGGGTGCTCCATCGGGGCACCGACGACACCATATTTCCCGGATGTCCCGTTTCCGTTTCCTGCCCGCATTCGTGCTGTCCGGTGTCGCGAGTGCCATGCCACTCGCGGCACAGCCGCGTCAGGCGCAGCCGCGCCCCTTTCCCATCGACACCGCGTCGATCACCACCATCCACGCCGCGTTCAAGTCGGGCCGTCTGACGTGCCGGGCGCTGGTGACACGGTATCTTGCGCGCATCGATTCGCTGGACAGGAAAGGGCCGGCCATTAACGCCATCGTCACGGTGAATCCGCAGGCGCTGGCCACGGCCGAATTGCTCGACGCCACGTATGCGGCGCGGGGGCCGGTGGGTCCGCTGCACTGCATCCCGCTCATCGTGAAGGACAACTTCGAGACGCTCGGACTGCAGACCAGCGGCGGCTCGCTCGCGCTCGAAGGCTGGAAGCCCCCACAGGATGCGACGATGGTCAGGCTGGTGAAGGACGCCGGTGCCATCGTGCTGGCCAAGAGCAATCTCGCCGAATGGGCGTTCACACCCTACGAAACGGTGAGTTCGATCCTGCCGGGATACACACGCAATCCGTATGCACTCGATCGGGTGACCGCGGGGTCGAGCGGTGGTACGGCGGCCGCAGTGGCGGCCGGATTCGGCACACTGGGGCTTGGCACCGACACCGGGAATTCCATTCGCGGGCCCTCCTCGCATCAGGCGCTGGTGGGCATTCGCTCCACGATGGGCCTCACATCGCGTGCCGGCGTGATCCCGCTCAATGAAAGCGCCGATGTCGCGGGACCGATGGCCCGCAGTGTGGCCGATGCCGTGGCGGTGTTCGATGTCGTCGCGCACAGCGATCCCGCCGACACGGTCACCAGTCAGGCCGACAATCGTCGTGCGGCGCGGTACACCGACGCCCTGCAGCGGGGAGCGCTCAAGGGCGCGCGTATCGGCGTGTTGCGGCAGGCCTATGAGCGTCCCGGTCTTGATGCGGAAGTGACCGCCGTGTTCGAGCGGGCGATCGCCGACCTGCGCAAGGCCGGCGCGATCGTACTCGATACCGTGCGCGTCGATTCACTCGACGTCATTCAGCGTCGCCAGCAGGGCGGTTGCAATCGTTTCAAGGCCGATCTCGAACGGTACCTGGCGGCACGGGCGCCCAATGCCCCCATCAAGACCATCGACGACATCATCCGCAGCCGGCGTTTTCATCCCACCGTGGAACAGCGCCTGCGTGATGCGGCCACCGCCACGACCCCGCCCGAGCAGACCCCCGGATGCCAGAGCCGGGAGCAGGTGCGAGCCGCCGTGCGTGTCGCCGTGACGACGCTCATGGATTCGCTGCGGCTCGATGCCATGATCTATCCCACGTGGGGCAATCCGCCGCGGTTGATCGGCGATCTCAACACGCCGCATGGTGACAACAGTCAGCTCTTTTCACCGACCACGGGATTTCCCGCGATCACGGTGCCCATGGGATACACCCGGGGCGGTGTGCTGCCGGCCGGGATCAGTTTTTTCGGCCGGGCGTGGAGTGAATACCGACTCATCCAGCTCGTGTACGACTACGAGCAGAGCACGAAACACTGGAAGAAGCCCAGCTATCGCGTGAGCGTCGGGGGGTGAAGGAGAGGGCGTGAAGGTGATGGCGGTCACGGGTGCTCCCGGGTCATTCTGCTGAGGAGTTGAGAGGCGGTATCGACCTATTGCCCCACATGCACGTGTGGTTCATGTTGGCCCATACGCCCGTGGTGGCGCAGACAACACCTCGCAGACATCTCCGTGACTCGCGTCCCGCTCGATGGAATCGCGTCGCCGCACCGTCAAACCGGACATTCGGTCGAAATGGCCTCCGAAACGTTGCCGCAGTCCGACATATCCGCCGACCTCAGCCATCTCGAGCAACTCGCTTCCGCGCACTATGCCGAGCTCCTGCGCATCGCTCGGCGTCAGCGGCGTCGCGTCCGGGACATTGCCACGTTGGACACGCGCGCCGTGCTGCATGAGGCCTTTCTCCGTCTGGCCACGCAGCGACAGACGGTGTGGGTCGATCGCCCCCGATTCATGGCCGCGGCGTCGGGCATGATGCGGCGTGTGCTGGTGGATCATCTGCGTCGCCGGCGCGCTGAGAAGCGCGGGCATGGTGAGGCACCGCTGGCGCTGAATGAGGATCTCGATGCCGACCCGGGGCGCGACGCCCACCTCGTCGCACTCGATGACGCGCTCGATCGACTGGCCCGTGTGGCGCCGCGTCTGGCGCGCGTGGTGGAGTGCCGGTACTTCGGTGGTATGACCGAAGCGGAGATCGCCGAGGCGCTTGGCGTGACCGAGCGGACGGTGCGGCGCGATTGGGTGAAAGCCCGCGGTTGGCTGCACGACGCCCTCGATCACGGCGGGTGAGGGGCGCATGACGCGCGACTGGCAGCGGCTCGAACGCATTCTCGACGAAGTCCTCGACGAGACGCCCCGGGCCACGCTGGCCGAACGCGAAGCCGCGGTGCGCGCGCGCTGTGGTGACGACCTGGCGTTGTACGACGCCGTCATGCGCTGGGTGCGCGGGTGTGAGGGGGACGCAGAATCGGTACTCGATACACCGCCGCATCCGTCCACCGTGCAGGCCGCATTGGCCGCGGCGCTCGAGACCTCGCGGCATGCCGCGAGCGATACAGGCGACACGGACGTGGAGCGGGTGCATCAGGGGGCCCTGACCGCGCTCGATACCGCGCCTGACTTCGGCTCTGACTCCGACGACGAACGCGCCCGTTGCGAAGGCACCATCGTCGGACCATGGCGACTGGTCCGGGAGATCGGTCGCGGCGGCATGGGCGTGGTCTATCTCGCCGAGCGTATGGATGGCGATGTGGCCATGCAGGTGGCGCTCAAGTTCATGCGTCAGGTGGACGTCCTGGACGCGCTGGGGTTGCGCCGGTTTCGCGACGAACGACGCATTCTGGCCACGCTGGCGCATCCGTCCATTGCACGGCTGATCGACGTCGGCGTGGATCATGACACGCCCTGGCTGGCCACCGAATACGTCGATGGCGTGCCGATCGACGAATGGTGTGTGTCACGCGCGCTCGATGTGGACGCCCGCCTCACGCTGTTCTGCGAGGTGGTGGACGCGGTGCAGCACGCCCATGCGCGTCTCGTGGTGCATCGCGATCTCAAGCCGGCGAATATTCTGGTGTCGGAGAGCGGCCGGCCCGTGCTGCTCGACTTCGGCATCGCCAAGCTGCTCGATGCGGGCAGTGAACAGGGGCACGACAGGCCGGGATTCGCGGATGATCGCACGCGTCCCGGCGCGCAGCCCATGACACCCGCCTATGCATCACCGGAACAGCGGGATGGCGAGGCGCCGTCCACGGCGAGTGATGTGTACGCGCTGGGCGTCGTGCTGCACGAATTGCTCACCGGTCATCTGCCCGAGACGGGCGAACCGGCATCGTCGGTGGTGCGCCGTCGGGGAACGACCATGACTGACGTTGCGCGCCTGGCCCGTCGTCTGCGCGGCGATCTCGACACCATCATCGCGCGGGCCATCGACGAGCTGCCGGCCAGGCGGTATGCCACGGCCGATGCGCTGGCGGCCGATCTCCGCCGGCATCTCCGCGGATTGCCCGTGCTCGCGCGTCGCGATTCCGCGACCTACCGTCTGCGCAAGTTCATCTCACGGCATCCGGTCGCGGTGAGCAGCTCGATGTTTGCGGTCTGTCTCGTGGCGGCATTCACGCTGTTCACGGCCGCACAATCGCGTCTGTTGCGTCTGCAGGCGCTCGCGCTGCAGGAGCAGGCGGCCACGCTGCGGCTCGAGCGGGACAAAGCCATGGAAGTGACGCAGTTCCTCAAGGACGTGTTGTCCAGCGCCGATCCCTACAAGTCGGGCGGCACGGTACCGACGCTGCGTGAGGTCCTCGATCGCGGTACGGTCGACATGGAGCGTCGCCTGTCCGCGCGTCCCGAGATTCGGGCGCAGCTCTACAGCGCCATCGCGCCCGCGTACTTCGGACTGGGCGACTGGTCGCGGGCCGGCGATCTCGCGGCGGAAGCCGTCGCTCTCAGGCGCGGGGCTCCGTCACCGGACAGCACCGACCTGGCGGGCGCCCTCGTGTATCTCGCTTCGGTACGCCTCAATCAGGGGCGGGCCGGTGAAGCCGAAGCGCGGGCGCGCGAGGCCTTGAGCATCATGCGGACCCTGCGATCGGGCACGGGAAACGATTCACTGTCGGCGCTGGCCGCATTGGGCGCGGCGTTGCAGAAGCAGCAACGGTATCACGACGCCGGTGACGTGCTGGCGTCATTGCTCGACGTGGAGCGGAGCCGCCGTCCGGCCGATCCGATGCGTCTCGCGCAGTTCGCGCGCAATCTCGCGCATGTGCGGCGTGATGAAGGGCGCTATGCCGAAGCGGTGCAACTCTATCGCGAAGCGTATGCGCATCACGTCGATGTGCTGGGCACCGACCATCCGGAGTCCGCGAACAGCGCGGTCAACCTCGGCTACGCCTACGCGCTCGAAGGGAACCTGGACGCGGCGCTGCCATTGTTGCGCGCGGGTGTGGAGACCAAGCGGCGTTTGCTGGGCCTCGCGCATCCCGATGTGGCGGCCGACCAGATGACCTATGCGAAGGTGCTCGCGCAGGCGGGACGCACGGCGGAGGCGAGTCGTTTGCGTGCCGAAGCGTTGATGGGTTCCTCATTGCAGAAGTAGTGCCCGGGAGAAGGCCGGCACGATCGTGGATCCGGGGATGCCCCTCACTGCCGCTTCATCGAAAACGCGACGCGATCACGACGAATAGTACGCCGCGTTCTCCTCGACATATCCCTTGGTGAGATCGCATCCAAACGCGCGCGCCGAGGCGTCGCCCACACCCAGCGCGATCTCGAGATCCACGACTTCGCGTGACAGCGTTTCCCGCACCACGGCATCGTCGAAAGCGAGACGCTCGCCCTTGCCCACCACCTGATAGCCGTTGATCCAGGCGTCGGTGGTGGAAGGCCGGATGGTGCAGGAGAAACACTTGCCCACGGCCATGAGCAGGCGACCGACATTGGGATCGGCGCCGTGCACCATGGTCTTCACGAGCGGGGAGTTGAGCACGCTCTTGGCCACGGTATAGGCTTCCGCTTCGTCGAGCGCGCCGCGCACGGTCACGCGCAGCAGATGCTCCGCACCTTCGCCATCGCGGGCGAGAATCTCGGTCATGCGTGTGCAGCCGGCCGTGAGCACGGCCAGGAACTCGGCTTCGTCAACGGCACCAGCCAGACCGTTGGCGAGGATCGCGCAGGTGTCCGATGTGCTCGTGTCCGTATCCACCGACAACATGTTGAAGGTGGGCTTCACGGCGGCGCGCAGCAGACGGTCGAGCGTGGGAGCGTCGATCGCGGCATCGGTGAAGATGTAGGACAGCATCGTGGCCATGTTGGGCTCGATCATGCCCGATCCCTTCGCCACCCACGTGATGATGGCATCACCCACCGACGCGGACAGGGCCTTGGGGTGCGTGTCGGTGGTCATGATGCCCTCGGCGCCGATCATGGGATCGTCCTGCAGATCGCCCGCCATGCCCACCACGCCCGCTTCGATCTTTTCGATGGGCAGTGGCACGCCGATCACGCCGGTGGAGCTCACCAGCACCCGGTTTGCCGTGGTGCCGATCTCCTGCGCGGCGGCACGCGCCATGCGCCGCGCGTTCTCCACACCCGGGGCGCCCGTGGCGACGTTGCTCACCTTGCTGTTGGCGATGATCGCCCGCAGCGTGCCGCCCGTGCCGGCACCGATCGTCTCCCGCCCCAGAATGACCGGAGCACCGGGAAAGTGATTGCGCGTGAACACGGCGGCCGCGGCCGCGTCCACGTCACTCACGAACAGGGTGAGATCGCGTGCGGCCGGCTTGAGGCCGACGTTGCGGCTGGCACAGTGGAAGCCACGGGGAAACACCGGCGTGGCGTGAAAAGCAGGAGTCTCGGACATCCCTGAAAGCTGAAAGCCGTGGACCTGGCACGCCAGTGACCGCCCACGCCCGCGTCGGTGGCCCGTCGTTTAGCTGCCATTCACCTTGGGCCGTCTACATTTCTTCCTGCGGCCGCCCGGCCGGCGGTGCGCAGTCATGTCTTCTTCCCAATGTGCCATGCGTCGTCTCCCGCAGCACTTTCCGCATCACGTTCCGCGACCCGCCACCATCGCCGCCCTGCTGCTCGGTGCCACGATCCTTGCCACGGTCCCCGGTGATCTGTCGGCGCAGGATGCGCGGCCGCGTGCCGTCGCCGATACGTCCATCTTCGCGCCCCTCCTGCTGCCCACCGCCAACGAGATGCGCTCGGGCAGTGGCGCACCTGGCGCCCGCTACTGGCAGAACCGCGCCGACTACACGCTGCGCGCCACGCTCGACACCGCCGCCCGCACGCTGCGCGGCAGCATGGTGCTGCGGTATGCCAACCGGTCGCCGGACACGCTGCGGTTCCTCTGGCTGCAGGTGGAGCAGAACGCATTCCGCAACAACTCGCTCAATTCGTTCATCTTCCCCGAGAATTCCCGCTTCGGGGCGCGCGGATTCGATGGCGGCTACACCTTCACGCAACTGGCGCAGGTGTTGCCGGCGCGTGCGGGCGGTGCTGCGGTACGCAAGGTCGATCTCGCCCGTCGTCCGAACGAAACGATGATGAAGGTGGATCTCGCGGAACCGCTCGCTCCCGGACGCACGGCCACCATCGAGGCCGCGTGGACGTTCGTCGTGCCCGAGCACGGTGCCGATCGCATGGGCCGTGATGGCGCGCTCTACGAGATCGCGCAGTGGTATCCGCGCGTGGCGGTGTACGATGACGTCCGCGGCTGGAACATCGAACCCTATCTTGGACAGGGTGAGTTCTATCTCGAGTACGGGGACTTCGACCTTTCGGTCACCGTGCCGTCTGGATACACGGTGGCGGCCACCGGCGCCCTGCAGAATCCGCGTGAGGTGCTCACGCCCACGCAGATCGCCCGACACGCGCTCGCCGCGAAGTCGGACACGGTCATCCGTCTCATCACGGCGGAGGAATTGGAAAAGGGCACCGCACGGCCGCGCACCACGGGCACGATGACCTGGCGTTTCCTCGCGAAGAATGTGCGTGATGCCGTGTGGGCCGCGTCGCCCGACTTCCAGTGGGATGCATCGAGCTGGAAGGGCATCATGGCCTATGCGTACTATCGCCCGTCGGCCGCGGTGAACTGGTACGATGCGGCCGATCAGTCACGCATGTCCATCATGGAATACTCCGAACGGTGGTTCCCCTACCCATGGCCGCACATCTCGGCCGTGGAAGGTCCCATCAGCGGCATGGAGTATCCGATGATCGCGATGGAGAACAAGAGCCGTGATGTGTACGACCTGTACAACGTGATCACGCACGAGATCGGCCACATGTGGTTCCCCATGATCGTGGGCAGCAACGAACGTGTCTACATGTGGCAGGACGAAGGCTTCAATACGTTCATCAACACGTTCTCCGAAGGGCGCCGGTATCCGGAGAAGGGCGATCAGATGGCGCGCGCGGCCGAGGAGCGCCGGTTGGTGGAGCAGTACATGACGGCCGGCGTGGACAAGCCGGTGAACATCAACCCGGATCGCATCGATCCGCGTCTGCTGGGCGAGGCGGCGTACGTGAAGCCGAGTGTGGGGCTGCAGTTGCTGCGACAGGAGATCCTCGGCCCCGCCGCGTTCGACGACGCCTTCCGTGTGTACACGGCGCGGTGGGCCTACAAGCATCCCACGCCGGCCGATTTCTTCCGCGCCATGGAGGACGTGGGCGGCCGGCGGCTCGACTGGTTCTGGCGGGCCTGGTTCGTGGAGAATGCCCGCTACGATCAGAGCGTGGACAGTGTGGTCACGCAGACCAAGGGCGACACGACGTTCGTCGGGGTGATCTACGGCAACCGGGAACGGGGCGTGCTGCCCCTCCGTGCCCGGTTCACATTCACCGATGGCACGGCGCAGGAGTTCGACTACCCCGCCGAGGTGTGGAGCACGAACACCCGCCGCTATGTGCGCACCTACCGCTTCGTGAAGAAGCAGGTGGCCCGCATCGAGCTCGATCCGGACGCCCGTCTGGTGGACATCGATCGGAAGAACAACGTCTGGGGCACGCCGCCCATCCAGCCCTGAGACGGCGGCCCTGCGGCCCGGTCACCTGCGCGGAGCTTAAGCCTTGCTTAACGCGCAGGTGACAAGCCGTATTCCGGAATACGTTTTCAGGTTATTATATGTTGTGAGTCGTGTGCAGTGAGGGACGGATGACTCGGTCTTCGGACCGTGTGAAAAAGGGACGAAAGACTAGACTCCCCCTCAACTCACCCGTCTCTGACTCGCGGTTCCACCCAGCCCGAACTGTCTGTGCCCTCCCAGCCCTCGCTGCGTCCCTTCGACGTCGCCGTTGCCCTGCGTCTGATTCTCATCCCCGAAGACCGCTACGAGCCGCTGGCGAACGCACTGGCCACCAGTACCAGCGCGGTGCATCGCGCGGTGGCGCGTCTCCAGCATGCGGGGATCTGTGGCAGCGGGTCGCGCACGGTCAACAAGGCGGCCCTGCATGAGTTTCTCGTGCACGGGCTGCGGTACGCTTTTCCGCCGGTGCACGGGCCGGAGCGCGCGGGACTGCCGACCGCGGGGGCACACCCCGCCCTCGTGGCTGCTCTGGGAGAGAACGCCGGTCCACAGCTCGTGTGGCCGATGGAAGGCGGGCCGAGCCGCGCGGAGTCGTTGACGCCGCTGTTCAGCGGCATGACACGTGTGGTGCAGCGGGACGGCCGCATGCACGAGATGCTCGCCACCGTGGACCTGCTGCGGGTGGGAACAGCCGAGCAGCGCGCCGCGGCCGGCACGCTGCTCACCCGTCAGTTGGCTATCGACTGACGGCTATCGACTGACCGCGTCGGGGGTGGGTAATGCGGCCGGGGCGAATCCCGCGCTGCGCCACGCCTGATACCCGCCCGTGAGATTCACCGCGTCGGTACGACCGGCGCGGTGCAGCAGGCTGGTGGCGATCGCCGAACGGGTTCCCGACTGGCACTGTACGACGAACGGGCCCGCCGGCAGATCGGCCATCGCCTCGGGCAGGTTGCCCAGGGGGATGTGCCGCGCGTCGGGAATATGACCGGCATCCCACTCCGACAGTCCGCGCACGTCGATGATGGGCTCCGGCTGTGCGGCGAGTCGCGCGGCGGCGAACTGCGCGGCCGTGATCTGCGGAATGTGCGCCGGCGCCTGGCCCCGCTGCTGCCAGGTGGCGAGGACGTCGGTGGCTCGGCTCCATCCGCGCAGGCGATCGTATCCGATGGCCGTCAGATCGTGCATCGCCTGCAGGAGATCGTCGGGAACATCCACCGGTGCCGTGGATGAGGCGGACGGCTCGGTGGACTGCTCCATGCCCGACAGCAGGATGATCTCGCGGTCGATGGGAATGAGTGATCCCACCCAGGTGCTGAACGAACGATTGCGTGGCACGGAGAGGGTGCCCGGGACATGCGCGGCGGCAAACGCGGCGGCGGGTCGCATGTCGATGACCCAGGTATCGGTGCGGTCGGCAAGCCGATCGAGCACCTCGTCCACCTGGAGCACCGTGAACGGCATCCGGGTGGTCAGCAGCGCCGGGCCATCGCGGTTGATGCGTTTCATGTCCGCGAAATAGCGTGGCGGTTC
Organism: Gemmatimonas aurantiaca; assembly: GCF_037190085.1. Taxonomy (NCBI): domain Bacteria; kingdom Pseudomonadati; phylum Gemmatimonadota; class Gemmatimonadia; order Gemmatimonadales; family Gemmatimonadaceae; genus Gemmatimonas; species Gemmatimonas aurantiaca. The sequence continues at coordinate 659,446 of NZ_JBBCJO010000012.1, read as the reverse complement.
GGGCTGTCCGGCGAGCACCTGTTCCACGAACGTCTCTTCGTCCGTTGCGGCGACACCCCAGTTCGCGAGCTTCTCGTAGCCCACCGTGCTGGAGGGCACGGCGCCGAGGGCCTTGCCGCACGCAGAACCGGCCCCGTGACCGGGCCAGACCTGCAGATGGTCGGGAAGGGCGCGAAAACGCGCCAGGGAACGGAAGAGGGTGCGGGCGCCCGCTTCCATCGTGTTGGCCACCTTCGCGGCGCGCTCCAGCAGATCCGGCCGGCCGACATCACCCACGAACACGAAATCGCCCGTGAGAATGCCCATCGCGCCCGCGGCCCGCGGCGTGTCGGTGACGATGAACGACAGATGTTCGGGCGTGTGTCCGGGCGTGTGCATCACGTCCAGACGGATGTTGCCCACCATGATCCCGGCGCCATCGCGGAGCAACGTGGCGCCATCGGCGGCGGCGTAGCCGTACTGCCAGTCGTGACCGCCTTCGGCGGACAGAAAGAGCTGCGCGCCGGTGGCCGCATGCAGTTCGCGGGCACCCGACACGAAGTCGGCGTGAATGTGCGTTTCGGTGATGTGCGTGATGCGCAGCCCCTCGGACTGCGCCACATCGAGATAGGCCGCGATGTCCCGCAACGGGTCGACCACGATGGCTTCACCCGTCGCCTGACAGCCGATCAGGTAGCTCGCCTGGGCGAGCGCCGTGTCATAGAACTGACGAAAGAACATGCGAAGCGTCTATGCAAGGAGAGGTGTCGAACGGCTCATCCGGAGAAAGTTCGCACCTTTTCCCGCTGGGTGACAGGCGTGCCATGCTGGCTATGCCCATTGCCTGCCGATGCTCCTAGCATGTACGCATGTCTTCCACGCCCAAGCGTCGCCCCTCCACGCTGGCCGCGACGAAATTCGTCGCGGCGCAGCGCCCATTGGGAGCGACACCCGACCCGCGCGAGGCTTCGCGCTCCGAGCCAGCCCCGAAGACGGGCGCCGGTCGGTCATTGGCGACGGCGAACATGACGACGTCCGCGCGTGCGGCGGCGGCGCGCCCCAGTCCGCTCATTCCGGGCGCAAGCGCATTCAGCATGCCTTCCGCGTCGTTCCGGAGCGCGGGCGGTGCGGCAACGTCCGCGGCAACCACTGCGGCAACGGCAAGCGCACCTCCACGTCCGACATCGCGTGGCGCGCGTGATGCCCGGGCTGCCAATGCCCGTCCTGGTGTTGCCGGCGCCGCCCGCGAACGGCAGGACAACATTCTGGTCACCAGTCTCATCGTGGCCTTCGTGTTGCTGACCCTGGGCATCGGTTCCGTGCGTGTGCGTGGTGGCATGACGGTGGAGCGCAGCAAGTCGGCCATCACGGCGACGCTCGCGACCGTACACCAGCAGCAGTCCACGTTCCGCACGCTCAATCAGCGCTATGCCACCTGGAATGAGCTGGAAGATCGTGGCATGAAGCTCGGACCGCGTCAGGTGGTGGTCGCCTCGAATGCGACATCCTATCACTGGTTTCTCTCGGTGCGGGACAGCAGCACCGGGGTGATCTGCTCGCGCACGGGCGAGCTGTTCGACGACAGCGCCAGCGATCGCCGGGCGGCCTGCGTCGATCGTGGACCGTAGGCGACGGTAACGCCTCACCGGCGGGAGCAGGGTTCCGCATCGTGGTACGGTGCGGTAGATCGCAGCGTGCCCTCCATTTCCTCCCCTTCGATCACTCGCGCGCCGCGTCGATCCATGCATCGGTCCATGCATCGGTCCATGCGTCGATCCCGGTGTGTCGCGGCCGCCTGGTCCTTGGCGTTGGCTGGCGTCCTGCTGGCCGGCCTGCCGCGGGATCTGTTCGCCCAGCAGCGCGATACCGTCGTACGCGAGGATTCCGCGCGGGTGCAGAGTCTGCAGTCGGTGCGGGTGTCGGTGACCCGGGACGATGCGCGTTCGCCGTTCGAACTGCCTTTTGCGCTGACGTCGGCACCGCTGAGTGCGCGTCCGGCACAGCGTCGCACGGGCGTGGGTGATCTGCTGCTGGGGGTACCGGGCGTGCAGGTGCAGGACCGTGCCAATCCCTCCCAGGATCCCCGCATTGCCGTCCGCGGATTCGGCGCGCGCTCGGCCTTCGGGGTGCGTGGCGTGCGGGTGCTGCGGGATGGCGTGCCACTGTCGTTGCCCGATGGACAGACGCCGGTGGACTGGCTCGACCTCGAGACCATCGATCGGGTGGACATCGTGCGCGGAACCGCCGCGGCGCTCTATGGCAATGCGGCCGGTGGTGTCATCGACATGCGCTCGCGCGCGCCGGCGCGTGCGCCATTCGGCATGGACGCCCGTTTCTGGGATGGCGGCGGACTGCGGCGCGCGAATGTGACGCTGTCGGGACGCGTGGACGATCACGAGGGCGCCTGGCGCGACCCCCAGTGGCTCGGGGCGTTCACCCGCACGTCCGGCAATGGACCACGAGCCTGGTCACGTCTCGATGCCACCAGTGCGTTCGTACGTGGACTGGCCACCGTCAAAGGGACCACGCTCGAAGTGCAGGGCACCCGCTACGAGGCGCCGCGGGCCGAAAACACCGGCGCCCTGACCGCGGCGGAGCTTGCACACGATCCGCGGCTTCCCGATTCGCTCAACATCACGAAGCAGTCCCGCAAGGCCGCCCGGCAGACACAGGTGGCATTCATCGCCGATCGGCCCTTCGGTGATGACGGTCGGAACGGCGGCGTGCGTGGTGCACTCTTCGCTGGCACCCGCACGCTCGACAATCCGCTGCCGTTTGCCATCGTGGCGGTGGATCGCGCCGTGCTGGGTGGCAGTCTGCACGGCAACTGGCGCACGGAGGCCACGCCGTGGCCGCTGCGCATGGGCGTGGGGATCGACGCCCAGCGACAGGTGGACGATCGTTACAACTACGAGAACTGTGTCGATCTCGCGCCCACCGCACCGCTCTCCGCGCGATGCCCCGCGCGTGTGGAGCGGGGAGCGGTGCGACTGGATCAGCAGGAGCGGGCCGGCAGTGTGGGCAGTTATGCGCGCGCCGAAATGGAAGCGCCGCACGGTCTGTTCGTGAGCGCGGCCCTGCGCGCGGATGTGGTGCGGTTCCGCGTGCACGATCGATTCATCACGGCCACCAACGCCGACGATTCGGGCGAACGCACGCTGCGGGCAGCCAGTCCCATGGTCGGACTGACCTGGCGCGCGCGGCCGCTGTGGAGTCTCTATGCCAATCTGTCGTCGGCGTTCGAGACGCCCACGGTCACCGAACTCACCAATCAGGAGGATGGTGCCGCCGGTCTGAACGTCACGCTCGATCCACAGCGGACGCGCACGGTGGAGCTGGGCACACAAGGCGTGTTCGCGGGGCGTGTGCGTCTCGAGGCGGCGGTGTTCCAGGCCACGGTGCGCGACGAACTGGTGCCCTTCGACGTGCCCAATCAGGTCGGCCGTCGCGCGTATCGCAATGCCGGACGCACATCGCGTCGGGGCGCCGAAACCAGTGTGCGATTCGCCGGCAGCCGGTTCGACGTGGGGGGCGCCTACACGTGGTCGCGCTTCCGTTTCGACCGGTACGATGTGGGAACGGTGTCATACGCGGGCAAGCCCATCCCCGGTGTGCCGGAGCACTACTGGCAATCGTTCGCGACCGCGCGGATGGCGGGGCTGTGGAGCGTCATCGAACTCACCGCGGCATCGCGGGCCAGCGCCACCGACGCCGCCACCGTGTACGCGTCGGGTTATGCCGTGTGGAATCTGCGGGCGGGCTACGACGTACCGACTTCCGCCCGCGGCGGCCTCACGCGTCTGCGTCTGTCACCCACACTCGGCGTCGACAATCTCTTCGATCGGCATTACGCGGGTTCACTGGTCGTGAATGCGACGCGGAACCGCTATTTCGAACCGGGCTTGCCGAGGCGCGTGACGGTGACGATGCAGGTGCGGTGGGAGTGACGGGGCGACGTTCGCCCCGCACCCACCGGCAATCCGATCACTGGTACTGGATGTAGAGCGGCTTCGGTGTCAGCGCCAACAACTGCGCCGGCGTCATCATCGGGCCGCCGTACCGCGTGTCGTTCTTGTAGAACAGCTTGAATCCCGTGAACTGCACCGGTTCGGCATACACATAGGCCGCGTACGAGTCGCGCTTGAGGCTTGGCGGACCCCAGCCGTCCATGTGAATCACGACCTGCACGCGCGGATCGCGTTTGATTCTATCCGCGTTGGTGAGCATCGGGCGCGTGAAGCGATGCACCACGAGGATCTTCGGCGGCAGTTTGTGCTCCGTGACGATGCGCGCGAGCTGATCGATCACCCAGTTCACATCGGCGGCGTCGTACGTGCCGATCTTCTTGCCGGGCCGCGTGCCGTCCTTCATGGAGAACTCGGGGTCCATGCCGAAGTGCACATCGGGCCGCGAGAGAAATGGCTCGAGACGCGGGAACTCCTGCTGGATGGTGCTCAACCCCACCTGCACATCCAGGAAGAGCAGGGCGTTCTTCTCTTTGGCCCATCCGTACACCCGCTCCGTGAGTGCATCGCCGTGCCGCATGCGATACCGGCCGTCCTTGCCCGAATCCCCCTGCGCCACGGTCGTGATGAGATGCAACGCAGGCTGCACCGGTGTGGAGGGATCGGCGCGTGTCCAGGCGGCGACTTCCCGATCGAGACGGGCCAGCATCTCCTCCTTGGGATACTCGCCCAGCACGCCCATGCGTTTGGAGAACGGATTGCCGTAGTACGCGACGATGCGCTTGGCTGGCAGCACACTGCCCGGCAGCGGTGTAGGACCGGGCACGGGCCACACCGGCGCCGGCTTGCCCGCCAGCGCGCGTGCCGCGGCCGACGAACCGGCGGTGGAATAGGCGTGCTCGTTCTGCGGCTGCGCGGCGGGTTTCGCGGTCGATTTCGTTGCGGGTTTCGAAGGCGCGGCCGGTTGTGCGGCAAGCGACGCACCGGCGCCCAGGCCGATCACACAACATGCCGCACCGATTCCACGGACGACACGTCCAATTCGTGGCTGAAATTGCCGAGGCTTCTGAAGTCGCTGAAAATGCAAGGTGCGAGTCACCGGATACGGAGGATGAACGGCAGTCGCGCGTAGAGTCCGCGCGGATCGTTGTACGACGACAGTAACGACAACTCACGCACCACATCGCGGGCCAGTGCGCCCGCGGCGCTCTGACCGGTGACCCTGGTCACGGCCTCGGATGTGCGGGGGGCCGAGGCGCGTGCGGCCACCGGCGTCGGTCCGCCCTCGAGCAGTTCGGTGATGCGCTCGGTGGCGGATTTCACGCGCGGATACTCCCGCACATCATAGTCACCGGTGATGGCCGCGAGACGGGCCGCCGTGCGCAACGCATCGTCCAGTCCACCGAGGGAGTCGACGAGCCCCAGTCGCAGCGCCCGTGCGCCCGACCACACCCGGCCTTCCGCGATCGCGCGCACGGAGTCGGTGGACAGTCCGCGGGCCTCGGCGACCCGATCGATGAAGGCATCGTACACGACATCGGTGCCACGCTGGATCACCGCCAGCTCGGCGTCGGTGCGCGGCCGCGTGATCGTGAACACATCGGCGTAGCGGCCGGTCTTCACCGTGTCGAAGGTCACGCCGTGGCTGTTGGCGAGGCCCTTCACGTTCGGCACGATGGCGAACACGCCGATGGAACCGGTGATGGTGTTGGGTTGCGCGAAGATCTGACGCGAGGCCGTGCTGATCCAGTAACCCCCGCTCGCCGCCAGCGATCCCATCGACACGACCACGGGCTTCTTCGCGTTGATGAGCGTGAGTTCACGTTGAATGCGTTCCGACGCGATCACGCTGCCACCGGGGCTGTTCACGCGCAGGACGACGGCTTTCACCCGGGCATCGGTGCGCAAGCGCCGCAGTTCACGCGCCAGCGCGTCGCCCCCGATCTGTCCTTCGGTGCCTTCGCCGTCCACGATGTCACCCTGGGCATACACCACGGCCACCACCTGGCTGGCGCCGAGCAGTCGCGCCTTGGTGACGGCGAGCGGGGCGTATTGGGCAAGCGCGATCTGCGGCAATGCGGGACGGTCCAGCAGCGTCGCGAGTTCGGCGGTGCGGGCACTGTCCCGCGAACTGACCGCGTTGCCCGAGGCCGTATTGGCTTCGTTCGCGATGCGCTGCAGATCGTCGAGCACCGTATCGAAATAGCCCACCCGGTCCACCAGACGGGCAGCCTGCGCATCGGGGGGTAGGATGATGCCCTGCGCATCGGCCTGCTGCTGCAGCGTGAGCGTGTCCACGGAGCGGCTGTCCGCCACCCCGCGTTTCACTTCGCTCCAGAGATCCCCCAGATAGCCCGCCACTTGCAGCCGGTTCTCCGGACTCATGTCACGTCGCGTGAGCGGCTCCACCGCGGCCTTGAAACGGCCCACCCGGCTGACCTGCACGCCGATGCCGTATTTCTCGAACAGCCCCGAGAGAAACACCTGTTCGGAGGCCATGCCCGGAAACAGCAGAGAGCCGAACGGATCAAGCGTGATGGAATCGGCTGCGGAGGCCACGTAGTACGTGGAGACGTCCGGCGTGACGAGGTAGGCGTGCACCGGCTTTTTCGAAGCCTTGAAGTCCTGCAGCGCGCCACGGAGTTCGCGCAGCGCGGCGTAGCCCGAACGCACTCCATCACTCGCCACGGTGCCGCGCAACAGGATGCCGCTGATGCGGTCGTCGTCGGCGGCGGCGCGAATGGCCAGCGTGGCCGATCGCAGCGGCAGCGCGGTCACACCGGCGGAAAGCGCCTCGTCGAACAGTCCCGGCGGATCGGTGCGCGATGCCTGATCGGCGAGCGGCTGATCGAGATCGACCACGAGAATCGACCCCGGACGCACCTCCACCGCTCCCCGCGAGCCGGCCGATGCGGCCACGCCCAGCACGAGGAGGATGAGGGCGACCACACACACGGCGATCGTCACGAGATTGGCGGCGAGCGCCGTGAAGAACTGCTTCATGTCCTGCTCCACTCAGAGAGAAGAGACCGGGCAGTGCCCCCCGATCCGCTGGAGGATTCTACCCGGAACCGCCCCCGAGGTGCAGCCGAGGTGCAGCCGGGGGCCGGTCAGGGCCCGGAGGACGCCCGTCGTGCTCCATCCGGCCGGCAAAAACATGACGATTCCGTCGCAATTTCCCCTTGCCGGAAGCGGCGGAGACGGGCAGCTTCCAGAGAGTCAGTGCAATGTCACCCCGCCACGAGGATGATCGCTCATGCCCGCATACAAGGCTCCACTCGACGAGATCCGTTTTCTGCTGCACGACGTCCACGATATCGGCCAGCTCGCGCAGTTGCCGGGATACGAGGACGCCACGCCGGAGATGATCGACGAGGTGCTGGCCGGCGGTGCCACGTTCTGCGAGGACGTGCTCTTTCCGATCAATCAGAGCGGGGACGCCGAAGGCGTGCACTTCGAGCACGGCGCCGTACGCACACCGTCGGGCTTCAGGGAGGCCTACACCCGGTATGCCGCCGATGGCTGGACTGCCGTGTCGGCCGACGCCAACTACGGCGGGCAGGGGCTGCCGGAAATGGTGCGTTTCGTGATGGAGGAGATGCTCTGTTCGGCCAATCTCTCCTTCAGCATGTATCCCGGCCTCTCCCATGGAGCGGTCAGCGCGCTCATGAGCCATGGGTCGGAAGAACTCAAGCAGCGCTTCCTGCCCAGACTCATCGACGGCTCGTGGGGCGGCACCATGTGTCTCACCGAGGCGCAGGCGGGCACCGATCTGGGCATCATCACCACCAAAGCGGTTCCTGCCGAGGATGGTACGTATCGCATCACCGGTCAGAAGATTTTCATTTCGGCGGGTGAGCACGATCTCACCGAGAACATCGTGCATCTGGTGCTGGCCAAACTGCCCGATGCTCCGGGTGGCACCAAGGGCATCTCGCTCTTCCTGGTGCCCAAGTTCATCCCCACCGCCGATGGGGGCCTCGGGGCGCGCAATGGCGTGACGTGTGGCAGTGTCGAGCACAAGATGGGGATCAAGGCATCGGCCACCTGTGTGCTCGATTTCGACAACGCCACGGGCTGGATGGTGGGTGAGCCGCACAAGGGCATGCGGGCGATGTTCGTCATGATGAATGGCGCGCGTCTGGCCGTGGGCCTGCAGGGGCTGGGACTGTCCGAAGTCGCGTACCAGAACGCACTGGCCTATGCCAAGGAGCGTCTGCAGGGACGCGCGCTCACGGGCCCCACGAACCCGGCTGGTCCGGCCGATCCCATTCTCGTGCACCCCGACGTGCGCAAGGGACTGCTGCGCATCAAGGCGCTCAACGAAGGGATGCGCTCGCTGGCGTACGCCGTGGGCATCCGCATCGATCTCGAACACCGGCATGCCGATGCCGCGGTGAGAGAGGAGGCCGAGGACATGGTGGCGCTCATGACGCCGGTCATCAAAGCCTTCCTCACCGACAAGGGTTTCGACAACACGAACATCGCGCTGCAGACACTCGGTGGTCACGGATACATCCGGGAGTACGGTGTCGAGCAATACGTGCGTGACGCGCGCATCGCGCAGATCTACGAGGGCACCAATGCCGTGCAGGCGCTCGACCTGGTGGGGCGCAAGTTGCCGATGGAGGGAGGGCGCCTGGTGCGGCGGTTCTTCGAGATCGTCAAGCGCGAGATCGATGCGGCCGCGGCGGTGGATGGGCTCGAGGATCATGCGAAGGCCCTGGGCGCGAGTCTGTATCAACTGCAGAAGGCCACGATGCTGCTGGCCGAGCGCGGGTTTGCCAACCCGGATGAAGTGGGGGCGGCGGCCACCGAGTATCTGCATCTGATGGGATACGTGGCGGTGGGTTGGCAGTGGCTGCGCATCGCCACGGTCGCGGACGAGAAGCTGGCCGCGGGCACCGGAGACCGCCGGTTCCTGGAAGCCAAGCAGAAGACGGCGCGTTTCTACTTCATGCGCCTGTTGCCCGAGACCGCGACGTTGCTGGCGGCCATCCAGTCGGGGTCGGGGCCGATCATGGCCATGGACGCGACCGACTTCTGATCGGAGCGGATAGGTCGAAGGGCTGATGCGGGGGCCGGGAGTGTGACGGAAGTGCCAGCCGCGTGACGTTCGCAGAGCGATGCGGGCAAATAGATAGCTGAGCACTCAACCTGTGAGCAGGTGCTGCCGATCTCTAAGGCAACCCAACTCCCTGCTCATGTTCTTCAAGAAGCTCCTGGCCGAGCCCCGCCCTGCGTCCGAACGAGGAAGTTCGAACAGCGCGATCGGCACCACTGTGCTGAAAGCTGCTCCCGGTTCCGCCGGAAGCGCGGCGGAGATCGTCGTGGCGCAATCATCCATGTCGCCGGAAGGTCATCTGGGCCTCGTCCTCGATGCCCTGGGTGGCGTCCTGACGGCGCTCTCGCGCTATCCCATAGACCTGCCGGACCGTCCCGGCGAGGAAAGCGCACGGCAGATTGGTTTGTGGCATCGGCATGCCACGCTCGGCTACGCGCTGCAGGAGGGCAGTGGCCAGGGATCCGTGGGCATCCAGGATCGCGACTGGGACGGTGTGGTCCGCGCCGTCACCGAACAGCGCCGCGACGAGCATCGGTATGTGGATGCGTCCATCAATGAACTGCGCGAAGCGCTCTGGGCCTGCGTCGAAACGGTGCACAATGCGGTGAAGGTGGACCACACCGCCGACCATGCGACCGACGAGCAGATGGAGCGCGCCAAGAATGCGCTCAAGCGCATGCAGACGGGTTCGATCAAGCAGGAAGTGCTCGGCGCCGTGCTGGCCATCGAATCGGCGCTGCAGACGCGTCGTGAGCAGCAGCAGGAGCAGTATGTGTCGCTGGCCACGCGTCTCGACCGGCTTGGCCGTCAGCTCGAGGAAGCGCGCCGGGAGAGCACGACGGATCCGCTCACGGGACTCGGCAACCGCAAGCTGTTCGACATGATGGCGCCGCGGGCCGTGCAGATGTTCTCGCTGGGCCGTCAGCCCGTGGTGCTGCTCATGATCGATCTGGACAAGCTGAAGCTCGTCAACGACATGTACGGGCATCAGGCCGGCGACATGGCCATCCAGACGCTCGCCAACGCGCTGGGGCGGGTGTTCCTCCGGCAGTCGGACGTGCTGTGCCGTTTTGGTGGCGACGAGTTCGCGGCGATCCTGCACAACACCGACTGGAAGATGGCCCAGACACTGGCGCGTCGTCTGCAGGAGCAGGTGGCGGCTATGCCCGCACCGCATCCGGCAATGGAGTTCTCCATCGGTGCGTCGGTGGGCGTCGCGCAACTCGACATGCACGAAGAAGTCGACGAGTGGCTGGCGCGCGCGGACAAGGCACTCTACAAGGCCAAGCAGAATGGCCGGGACCGAGTGTGTGTGGCAGAGACGCTGCTGCTCAAGTCGGCATGATGGTGAGGCCGTGTCCTCCGGGGCGCGGCTTTCTTTTTGCCGCCGGGATTTGAGGGGGCCGCCGGGATTTGTGGGGCGCCCTTCGGGCGCGATACCAGCAGGATGAACAGCCGGATACCTGCAGGATTTGTCTGGTGCGGGCGGTGAGGAGGTCGTGGGAATGGTTCGGGCCCGGCCACCAAATCCACCAAAAAAATCAAGTAAAAATCGAATCTTGTCTATTGATGTTCCCGATCTGTCACGACGCGACGTGCCGGCCGCAACGGAGGACTCATCCTGCTGGTATCCGGCTGTTCATCCTGCTGGTATCGCGCCCCGCAGGGGCGCCCCCAAACACTCGCCGCCTGCCCCGATCCCCGCGCCCCGGTCCCGCCGCCCGCAGCGCGTTGAGAATCACCGCCACATCGATGATTTCCTGCGTGACCGCACCGGCAACCGGTGAGAGCTGTCCGGCTGCGGCGAAGCCCATACCGATCAACGAGAGGCCGAGTCCCACGGCGATCGATTGACGCGCTATGGCCAGCGAACGCCGGCCGATGTGCACCGCCTCCGGAATGCACTGCGGATCGTCCACCAGCAAGACCACATCCGCGGCTTCGGCCACCACACCACCGCCGTGACCGGCGAGGGCCACACCCACCGTGGCCGCGGACAACGCGGGGGCATCGTTGGTGCCATCGCCCACCATCAGCACACGTTGGCCTGACGCTTCCAGGGCGGCAACACGATGTGCCTTGTCCTCGGCTGAGAGATCGCCGGCGCAACTCGTGATGCCGGTGGCGTGGGCAATGCGCTGCACGTTGGCGGTATTGTCGCCACTCAGCAGGTGCGGCGCGCCCAGACCGAGATCCGCCAGCTTGCGGAACATCGATGACAGATCCGGCCGCAGCGTTTCGGCAAAATCGAAGCGGGCCGCGACGCCGTCGCTCATGAGCGCCCAGGCGCGCAGACTTTCCGATCCATCGTCCAGTGTCTGCATTGCGGACTGCACGTCGGGACGATGGGCAAAACGATCCCGCACGTAGCTGGCGGATCCCACGGCCACGGTGACACCTGCCACGTCACCCTCCACTCCACGACCGGGGGTTTCGGTGAGCGCCGTGGCGGCGAGTACCGGCACACCGCGTGCTTCGGCTTCATTCACCAGTACGCGGGCCAGCAGATGACCGGAGCCCTGCTCGATGGCGGCGATACGGGCCAGCGCCTGTGTGGCGTCGGTGAGCGGAGCAACCGCCATGGTCGCGACGTGCGGCATACCCGTGGTGAGCGTGCCCGTTTTGTCGAACACCACCGTGTTCACGCGTGCCAGCCCTTCGAGAGCCTGGCCGGTGCGGACGATGATGCCACGGCGGGCCGCGCGATTGATGCCGCCGATGATGGCCACGGGCGCGGCCAGAATGAGCGGGCAGGGGGTCGCCACCACCAGCACCGCCAGCACGCGCGTCCAGTCATGCGCCATCAGCCAGGCCAGGCCGCACAGCACCAACGTCAATGGGGTGAACCAGATGGCCCATCGATCGGCCGTGCGTTGCAGTGGACTCTTGGAGGCCTGCGCGCGCCGTACCAGATCGACGATGCGCGCATACTGACTTTCCTGTGCACGCCGGACCGCACGCAATCGCAGCGCCCCTTCCTGATTGATGCTGCCCGATTGCAGCGTCGCACCCATCGATACCCGTCTGGGCATCGGTTCACCGGTCAGCCGCGAGGTGTCCACATGAGAATGTCCATCGATCACGACACCGTCGGCGGGAACGAGTTCGCCGGGACGGATCAGCAGCATGTCATCCGGTGCGATGTCCTCGGCGGCGATGTCGGTGATCCGTTCGCCTTCCACACGATGTGCCATGCGCGGAGCGTCGGCTTCCAGCGCCTCCACGGCGTCAGACGCACGGGCCACCGCATAGGCGTCGAGCGCCTCCCCGCCGGTCTGCATGAGGACGACCACGAGTCCCGCGAGCGGCTCCTGCAACAACACGGCTCCCACGATGGCCAGCATGGCCACCACGTCGGCGGCAAAATTGCCACGCAACATCCCGCGCAGTGTTCTCCACGCCACCGGCGCACCGGTCACCAGCAGACCGGTCAACCAGACCTGCTGACGCCAGGACCCGGCCGGTGTGACGAGAGGGGTGAGTGCTCCCGCCACGAGAAATGCGAGTGTCACTAGCGGGAGGGGAGACACTCTGCGCAAAATGGAGCTGATCATCCGGTTTGAACTGGGGCGATATGCGCTGGCGGCACCTGTCTGGCCATGTTGAAGTCCCCTTCGCTATTGTCGATCATGGCTGACACGCACTCCCACGCCGCGCTCGCCGCTGTCGTGAATATCGCATCCGACGCCATCATCGCGCTGGATGACAATTTCCGCATCGTGCGATTCAATCGCGGTGCAGAGCACATCTTCGGGTGGTCCGAGGCGGAAATGCTGGGGCAACCGCTCGACCGCATGCTGCCGATGGCGGCGCGCGCGGTGCATCGCGGTCACATGCGTACCTTCGCCGAGGGGCACGTGGATGCGCGCATCATGGCCGATCGCCGTGAGATCGCGGGCATGCGCAAGAATGGCGAGCAATTTCCTGCGGAAGCGTCGATCGCCCGGGTGACCATCGACGGGGAACGCACGTTCATGGTAATGCTGCGCGATGTCAGCGAGCGACGCCGGAGCGAGGAGCGCCAGAAGCTGCTGGCCACGGCGGGCTGGGTGCTCGCGGCGTCACTCGACGTGGATTCCACGCTGGCCACGATCGCGGAGCTGCCCGTGCCGCTGCTGGGGGAATGGAGTCTGCTGGAGCTGTTGACGCCTGATGGCTGCATCCGGCGCGCGGCGGCCACGCATATGGACCCGCATCGGCACGACGACACGGCGGCGCTGGTGATCCGGGCGCCCGATCAGTCGAGCCCCGATCTGCCGCTCACGAGTGCGCTGCGCGTGGCGCACGAATCGGAGGCGCAGCGCATCACCGACATCTCCGCCTGGCTGGACGCGAATTTTCCCGACACGCATTCACGGGCCCGCGCCGAATCTCTCGGAGCCAGTGCGGTGCTGCTGGTGCCGCTGCGTGCCGGCGGACGGGCGATCGGCGCATTGCATCTGGTGCGCACGCGCCCCGGGGCGTCGCATGCGAAGGAGGAAGTGCATGTGGCCGATCAATTCGCGGGACTGGCCGCGCTCGCACTCGAAAATGCCCGGCTCTATCAGGAATCGCGTCGCGCCGTGCGGGAACGCGACGAGATGCTGGCCATCGTGTCGCACGACCTGCGCAATCCGGTGAATGCCATCGTGATGCTCACGGGGGCGGTGCTGTCCCGCGAGGTATCGACGGAGGGTGTCGAGCCGGCGTTGATGGGACGTGAGGAGGTGGAGGCGATCCGCGGTGCCGCCCGGCAGGTGGATGGTCTCATCCAGGATCTGCAGGATGTCTCACGGATCTCGGCCGGTCGTCTGCGCGTGGAGCGGCGGGCCGTACCGGCCGGCGAGATCCTGAAGGAGGCGGCCGATGTGTTCGAGCCCGCAATGCAGGATGCGGGTCTGCAATTCATCCGGGAATTCGACGACGAGGGTCTGGTGCTGCTGGCCGATCGTCATCGCATTCTGCAGGTGTTGTCGAACCTGCTGGGGAATGCCGCACGGTTCACGCCGCAGGGAGGACAGGTGATCCTTTCGACGCAGCGCGAGGAGGACACCCTGCGTATCGCGGTGCGCGACACGGGACCCGGCGTGGCCGAGGAGGATGTGCCACGGCTGTTCGAACGCTATTGGCAGGCGCCGCGTCTGCTGCGTGCGGGCTCGGGGCTCGGCCTGTTCATCTCCAAGGGCATCGTGGAGGCCCACGACGGCGAGATCGGTGTCGTCAGTCAGGTCGGTAAAGGCAGCGAGTTCTGGTTCACGATTCCGGTGGCGTGAGGGCGCCGGGATCGGGGCGCGGGGATCGGGGCGGGCGGAGAGTGTTTGGGGGCGCCCCTGCGGGACGCGATACCAGCAGGATGAACTGCTGGATACCTGCAGGATGAGTCCTCCGTTGCGGCCGGCATGTCGCGTCAAGACAGATCGGGCACACCAATAAACAAGATTCGATTTTCACTTCATTTTTTGGGGTGGATTTGGTGGCCGTGCCCGGGCCATTCCCACGACATCCTCACCGCCCGCACCGGACGAATCCTGCAGGTATCCGGCTGTTCATCCTGCTGGTATCGCGCCCGAAGGGCGCCCCCCCATTCCCTGCGGCACCCTCAATAAAGAAAGGCCGCGCCCCGAAGGACACGGCCTTTTCATCGTGCGGACGCGAACGCGCTCAGTGCTTCGCGGCAGCCGGCTGTTCGGCCGCGCCGTGCTCGGCGGCTGCACCCGCACCATGCCCGCCCGCATCGCGTTCGTGATACACCTGCGTGGCCATCGGGTCGCGCGGGTGCCGATAGGTGTTCTTGTGGATCGTCCAGGCTCCGAAGAGCAGCGCACCCGTGAACACGCACGTGACGACGGCTGCACCCCAACCCTGCTTGTTCGGATCGTACGAGGCACTCATGAAAACACCCTGACGGATAGCGCGATCCGGCTGGTGCCGGCGCGTGGACAGCGGGAGGATGCCCCGGAATGGGACATCACGAAGTTCAGGGCAGAAACTATACGGGCGCCGGTCATTCTTCCACCCTCGGGCCGGTGTCGCGGCTGGAGTCGACCAGGCGGGCCGGGACGATCGCGTCGGCCCCGAACCGTCCGCGGATCCGGTCGAGCGCCTGCACCAGCGCCCGGTCGCGCGGCGTCTCCCGGGGGTCCTCGGGCGCCCTGGCCGGATCGCCAGCCCCGGAAAAGAGGCCCAACTGCACCGCCGGCAGTGGGTCTCCCTCGTCTTCGAAGTGCGACAGCGCGATGCCCAGCAGCCGGACCGGGGCCCGGCGGGACGCCCGCATCTGCCGGAGCAGCGGTTGCGCGGCACGCACCACCGAACGCTCCGACTCGATATAGGTGCTCAGGGTGCGTTGCGCCGAACGTGTACGGAAATCGGCGTCCCGCAACTTCACGGTGACCGTGCGGGCCCGCAGTGCCTGTCGGCGCAGGTCGGTGCTCACCCGCACGGCCAGGCGCAGCAGTTCACGTTCCACCACGTCATCGTCGTGCAGGTTGCGGCCGAACGTCGTCTCCCGACTCACCTGCTTCTGCCGATCGCGCGGCACCACGACGCTCTCGTCGCGCCCCCTGATCCGTCGGGCCAGCCAACGGCCCGCCCGTTCACCCAACCGGTGGACGAGGGCCTCCTCCGGCCACCGCTGCGCCTGCTCCACCGTCTCCAGTCCCATGCGCTCGAGCCGTGCGGCGAAACGCGGCCCCACCATGGGCAGGTCGCCAAGACGGAAGCCCCGCAGGAACTCCTCCTCACTGCCGGGGGGCACACAACACACACCGGTCGCACCCGTTCCCGGCTTGGGCTTCGCCATCTCGACGGCCATCTTCGCCACCAGGCGCGAGCTGCCACCACCAATGGACACCCGAAGTCCCGTGGCCGCGAACACCGCCTCGCGCATGCGATGTGCGGTCATCTCGAGTGGCTCGTGACCGTATAGCGCCTCCGTCCCGCCGAGGTCGCAATACCACTCGTCGATGCTCGATGGCTGAATGACGGGGGCAAACTGCGCGAGCACGGCCTGAATCTCCCGGCTGCGCTGTCCACACACATGGCGGGGCACTGGTACGCATGTGGCCTGCGGACAGAGCTTGAGTGCCCGGGAGATGGGCATGGCCGATCGCACGCCATAGGCGCGGCATTCGTACGACGCAGAGCACACCACACCGCGGGAACCGGGCCTGCCGCCCACGATCAGCAGCGTGGCCTTACCGGCGCCTTCCGGATCTTCCTGTCGGGCGACCGCGACAAAAAACGCATCCGCGTCGATGAGCAGGATGCGGCGCGGCGGTGTGGGTGGGTGATGGGGCGCATCACCACCGGTATCACCGGACGGAGGCATGGTCGCGGATGTGGACACACCCCAAATCTAGCCGCTATGCTGCAATCGGCTTCGACCTGAGATCAGGTGTGAAGCCAGACATGAAAACCACGGGAATCACCCGGTCCGGGAATATCGGTGACACCAGCCATTCTGCTTGCCCGCAAGGCCAGGATACCACACGAGGTGCTGAGTTACACACACGATCCGTCCGCCGAGTCGTACGGCAAGGAGGCGGCCGAAGTGTTGGGACTCGATCCACGGACGGTCTTCAAGACATTGGTGGTCGATGTCGAGGGTGTGGGGCTCTGCTGCGCCGTGGTGCCGGTGCAGGGCATGCTGGATCTCAAGGCCATGGCCGATGCGGTGGGTGGACGCAAGGCGAAGATGGCCGACCAGGCGGCCGCCGAGCGCGCCACGGGATACATCGTGGGCGGCATCAGTCCGCTGGCGCAGAAGAAGGCGCTGCCCATCGTGCTCGATGCCAGCGCCAGCGGCTTCGATCGCATTCACGTGAGCGCCGGACGTCGCGGACTCGAGATCGCGTTGGCCCCGGCGGACCTGCTCACACTCACGAAGGGGCGACTGGCACCGATCGGACGGGACTGACTTCGTCTCCGGCATCGCGCTCCCTCGCTCACGCGGGGAGACGATCATCCCGTCGGATACGCTCTGCTCACACCGCTCGCGGTTTGCTCGGGGCGATGTCGAAGTCCTGATTGGACTCCCGTCCGCGCGCGGCCACGGGCCAGCGTGTTTCCACGGCATGGCCGCGCACACCGATGATCTCGTCGAACAGATGCACCACGATGCAGACGTGGTTGGGGATCAGACGCACCTGATCGCCGAGTCGCGGACGCCAGGAGGTGTTCGAGAGATCGAGGATGCCGTGTTCTTCCGACATCCGCGTCACGAACACCTCGGGGTGATCCTGCACCATCGCGAATCCGTCGCCGTCGGCGCGCAGCGGTTCGCGCCCCAGCGTCTTGGTGCCGGCATCGATCACGGCCTGCCCCTTCACCGCGACACTGACCACCGTGGCGAGCACCGTGAGCGCACAGTCGTCCCAGTCGCAGGCGCCGATGCTGGCGGTGGTGCGGTCGTTGTAGACGTAGGTTCCGGGACGCACTTCGGTCACGCCGGGAATCTCGTGCATGCGCCACGCCGCCGGCGTGGAGCCACCACTCACGACGGCCGGCGGCAGTCCCGCTTCGGTGAGGGCGTCGATGAAAACACCGAGATCGGCGCCGACTTTGCGCAGCAGCGCATCCTGTTCACCCACGGGAGAGCGGATATGGCCGGGGTAGAACTGCAGGCCGGCAAATTCGAGCCCCGATGTCCGATCGATATGCCGCGCGATGGCGACCGCCTTCTCGGGTGTGGTGACGCCCACGCGGTGCATGCCGAGGTCCACTTCCACGCGCACGTCGAACGTGCGTTGCCCGAGCCGCGCCGCCACGGAGAGGGCATCGAGCGACTGGATGTCGTCGGCGGCCACCGATACGCGCACGTCCCGGGGCAGACGGGCCAGCCGTTCGAGGCGCGCGGCGCCCACGGGCGGGTAGGCGATGAGCAGATCGTCACATACCTCCGCCATGACTTCGGCTTCGCGCAGCGTGGCGCAGGAGAGACCCACGGCACCCAGTCGCAGCTGTTCCGCGGCAATGCGCGGCGATTTGTGCGTCTTCACATGCGGACGGAGTTTCAGTCCGTGCAGGGTGACGTAGGCGGCCATCCGGTCCAGATTGTGTGCAAGCCGGTCGAGATCGACGACCGGAACCGGGGTCTCGAGCTGTTCGAGATACGTTGCCACCGTGCTTCCTCCTGCCACTCAAGAGATGTCCGCTGAATCGTCCCCCCAGTCATCTGCGTCCTCCGCTTCGACCGAACAGACCAGCCGTGCCTGGACGTCGGTCATGCTTCCCGATGTCCCACCGCCTGCGGGAGCCTACTCGCCGGGCGTGCGCACCGCAAATGGGACGTCGTTGCTGTTCGTGTCCGGACAGACGCCGCGCGACCCGGCCACGGGCCAGATCGTGGGCACGACCTTCGAAGAGCAGACGCGTCTCACGCTGGCCAATCTCGAACGGGTGGTGCGGACGGGTGGCGCCACGCTGGCCGATATCGTGAGTGTCACCGTGTATCTCGCCGACGAAAACGACTGGGGCACGTTCGATCAGATCTACCGCACGGTGTTCTCGGCGCCGTTTCCCACGCGCGCCGTGGTGGGCGCCTCGTTGCGTGGCATCCTGGTCGAGATCTCGGCCATCGCGGTGGTGCGCTGATCCGGTGCGTCAGGGTGAGGGAGGTCCCGGTGATCCGGTGACGGTGGTGTATCTCACCGACCGCGCGCAGCGGCTGGCATTGGACCGCACACTGCGCGCGGCCGGGTTGACGGTGCGGCTCGCGTCGCGGCCAGCGGAACTGGCCAAGGCGTTGGCCGACGGTCGTGCGCGCGCGGTGATCTGTGACCCGCACACCCGTGTGCAGATCGGCGCGGTTCTCGCGGGTAGCACATCACCTGACCCGCAGTTGCTGGTGATCTCGGCTGATGTTGCGGCGGACGAGATCCTGACGCAGTTGCGTGGGGTGGTCGGTTGAGTGCACTGCGCGCTACATGGCCATCTGCAAATGGCTCCACATAGGTTTCCCCGATCTGTCATGGCGCGGAGTTCCCGTCGCCACTGAGGACTCATCCTGCTGGTATCCGGCTGTTCATCCCGCCGGTATCGCGCCCCGCAGGGGCGCCCCCAAACACTCGCCGCCGGCCCAGATCCCACCGCCTCGCGCCAGCAATCTCGCGCCACTCCCGCCACGGGCCCACACGCATCTGAGGAGTCCGCTGGCATTGAGGGGCGCCCTTCGGGCGCGATACCGGCAGGATGAACAGCCGGATACCTGCAGGATTTGTCCGGTGCAGGCCGAATGGCCCGCGTTCTTGCACTTCGGCGCCACTGTGGTCGGTCAATCCTCACCCTTGAGTCGACGCAGCGCGCGGCGGTCCCGTTTGCCGGGCTTTCCGTCTCCGTAGGCGAAGGCCGTGGGCATGGAACGCAGTTGTTCGGCCACCCGTTCCCGCCGGATGCGACCCTCCTCGGTTTCTTCGTACAACTGGCGGGCAATCTCGGCGGATCCGCGACGTTCGGCCACGTCACGCACGATGAGGCACCATTCGACGGGGCCCTGACGCAGTCGCACTTCATCGTTCACCTGCACCGGCTTGGCGCGCTTGGCACGCTCACCGTTCACGTCGACTTTGCCGCCATCGACGGCCTCGGCGGCGAGGGCGCGCGTTTTGAAGAACCGCGCCGCCCAGAGCCATTTGTCGAGACGCACACGTCCCGGTGGCAGGCCGTCGTTGTCGTCGTCGTTCGGCTGTGGTTGACTCTTACCGCGACTCATCGCGACGCTCCGCCTCTTCCACTTCCCGCAGCCGCGCGATGGCGCCGGCGTATACCGAGCGAACGGCGGCCTGCGCCTGATGCTGCTTCATGCGCGCCTCCAACTGCGGGACGAGCGCGGCGGCCAGCGTCGCCGTGTCTGGCTCCTCCTCGCCGTCGGTTCCGATTTCCTCGAGGAGATCGATGACGTCTTCGCAGGCATCGGCCATGCGTTCCGATGTGGCGGCATCAGGGCCCGGGACTTTCGTTCCGCGCCGCATGGTCGAGACGCGTTCGTGGAGTGCGCGCGCGTCTTCGGTGAATCGGTTGATGAGATAATCCCGGGCGGTCAGGGTCATACCCGTGAATCTATTGGGACATCCGGCCGGTGCCGATTCCACGGCGTCAATATTTCAGGGGGGAGCTGGTCAGGGAGGAGATCAATAGGAACCACGTCGCGCGTCAGAATCCCTCGGCACGCGCGACACCCAGTTCATCCCGGGCCACGCGCCAGGCGTCCAGCCAGGCCTCGGCAATCACCCGCGGTCTGATGCCCAGCCGCTGCGATCGGTACAGCATGTCGTCCCACCAGCCGTAGTCCATCGCATCGACCACATCCAGCAACTGCCCCAGGGGCTGCGCACGATCGACCAGTACGTCCTTGAGCGCAGGCGGCAGCGACAGCCGCTGGGCGATGACCGGACCCGGCGCGCCCAGGGCAAATTCGAGTGTCGACAACAAGCCCGCGATGACGCGCGCCCGTGGATGTGGCGCCGTGTCGAGCGCGGTGCCCACACGCTCGCAGAGACGCGCCCGTCGCAGAGTCAGGAATGCAAGCTCGTGATCCTGCGCCGCGTCGCCGATGAGACGCGCGATGACGGCGACCATGCGCTCCATGATCGCATCGCGTCCGAGCATCGTGAGCGCGTGCGACACCGATCGTGGGCCCCGCACTCCCAGCGACGCAGAAGACATGGCCTTGAGCAACGACGCCGCGACATGCGGATCGTCGCGTACGAATGCGTCGAACGTGGCGTCGGGTGGACGACCGTCGGCAAAGGCCGCGAGCATCGTGATCGCGCGGATGATGCTGTCTTCCGTGGTGCGATCGGGGGCCACCGCCGCGCCCCGCGTGAGCTGTCGACCACAGTAGAGCGGTGCACCAGCCGACAGCACACGCTGACGGGTCACCCGATCGTCCACACCACGCACGAGCGGACGCAGCCCCGCGTCGTTGAGCACGTGGATCCGTCCTTCGAGAACGGCTGCCGGTGTCCGCGCCGCATCGAGTACGATGGTGCTGCCGGTGAGCGAGGGGGGGAGCGGCTCACCTTCGGGATACCCCAGGAGCGCGAACTGGAATCCCGTCCCGATCAGACGGTCCACGGCACGGCGCGTGGGCGGATCGTCGAGCGCTTCGGTGGCCACGAGCCACACGGCGTCGACGGACGCAAATCGCGTGATCGCGCCGTCGCGCACCAGTGCCGGCGTGACCGGAACGATCACGCTGCGTCCGGCCAGACGCGCCAGCATCGGCACTCGTTCGACGATGCGCCGTGCTTCCTCGTCGGGGCCATCGCTGTGGCGCACGTCGTCCGGACATCCCGACACGCCGTACCCGACCACGCGGGCGCGGCGGTCGCGCAACGCCATCATCGAGATCAGCACGGCGCGGCGCTCATGCTTCGGGGCGGGCCAGTTCGGAGTTGAAGTACGCGGTCTCGCCCGTCACGTCGCGCACGATGTAGGGCGCCAGCCATCCCGGCACGTCGAAGGCTTCGTCCATCGACTGCAACTCGATTTCCGCGAGCACCAGCTGACGATCGCGGAACACGTCGATCTCCCAGTGATGCACACCTTCGGCGATCGTATAGCGCTCCTTGCGCACCCGCGCCTGACGCGTGAGTGGCCACAACGACGCGAAGAGATCGGGTGCGGTGGCTTCCTCCACTTCGATGCGCGCTTCCACCGGTCCGAGTTTGATGGTGCGCCAGCACGACACCGTGCCATCGGGCTCCACGCGGCGGCGCAGACGTTCCTTGAGCGCCTTGCCCGGCAACCATCCCTGATCGATCTGCGTGGGCCGGAGCGCACGCACGACGGGTGGACATTCACGCAGCAGAAACTTGCGTTCGATCTCGAGGGGCAGGCCACCGGTTGCCTTGGGGGACGTCATGGTCCGCAGTTCAGTGATCGCGGCGGCGAGCGACTCGGCCACATCCGACGGGCGATCGACCCAGTCACTCACGAACGCGGCATGATGCGCGAGCATCGTGTCGTGCAGCGCCCGTTCGAGCGCCGGCAATTCAGCCTTGTGCGCACGGTGGGCCAGCAACTGCGCATCGCGGATGGCGCCGAGGAGATCCTGTCCGCGGGTGGCGCGATCGAACCAGGCGCCCAGCGCGGCATGTGTCCTGGCGAACGGCGCGAGCAACGCGCGCTGACGCTTGAGGCGAATGCGCAGGCGATGCATCTCCACTTCGGCCCCTGCGTCGCGCAGCCGTTCCAGGTCCCTGCGCAGACGGCCCTCGCTGCGTGCCAGTCGGGATGCCAGGTGCCGCGCGTAGGGCGTGGGGGGGCTGCCGCCGCCCACACGCTTCAGGAGGCGATAGGTGCTGAGCCGGCCGAGCAGACGTTCCACGATGGGATCGAAATGACGGCGGAATGCCGATTCGACATCGGTGCTGGCGCGCTGCGAGCGACGTTCGAGTCGTTCGCGCAGTCGCTGGGCTTCGGCACGGGCGTCATCCGGGAGATGATCGTGTTCGGCTTCCAGCCAGGCGCGCTGCACATCCGAATCCCGCACCTCGTTCGTGGCCTGACCCAGGGCCCGTAGCGCGCGTGCCAGCCGCCGATCGATGGCGCCGTCGAGCACACTGTCGTGTTCACGCAGGGTGGCCCGCAGCCGGCGGAGCGCCACCCGGGCCTTGTGCAGGACATCCGCCGCGGTGGCCCTGCGCGTCGCCTCGTGATGGGCCGGATCGCTTTCGTCACCGGTCACGGTCTGCGGCAGCGTCTGCCATGCCTCCCGGGCATCGATGAGCTGATGCAACCAATGCAGGGCCAGCAGGCGCGCCCCTTCCTGGGCCGGCCGGGTCAGCGCACCGGGCAGCAGCCGACGCACGTCGGCGGCCGGCAGAGAACGATCGGGGGAAGACATGTCCATCATGGCCTCAACTTAGCGCCTGATCGCCCGATCGGCGGCGGATCGGGTGACCCCTTTGGTGACACCTTTCGTGACACCTTTGCCGGTTCGCGGCGTACATGCAATGGAGAGTCCCGAAGAGCCGGCGATGATCCGGCGCGTTGTCCTTGTTCCCCTTCGTTTCCTTCTGCCCGACTTCCCGTGCGTCATTTTCCGCGTCCTTTCCCATCGATGTCGTCGGCGACGTCTTCGAGCCGTCGTCATGCCGTGTCGCATGCCGCGCTCGGCGCTCTGGCCCTGGCTCTGGTGTTCCCGCTCACGCTCGAGGCGCAGAGAGATACGCGGAGCGATACGCAGCGCGATGCGCCGTCGGGACGTGGATCCTTCGGTATCCATGCCCAGGTCTCCGAGCCTAAGGGCGACTTTGCCAACAACACCAGCAATGGCTGGGGGCTGGGCGCGTACTTCCTGGGGGGACTGGATCAGAACAGCATCTTCAACATCCGCGGTGACTTCTCGTTCGTGAACTACGCGAACAGCCGGCGGCGCATTCCACTGAGTGGTACGGGTGGGCTCATTCAGCTCGACCTGCGGACGTCGAGCAACATTTTCTCGGTCGTCGCCGGCCCGCAGTTGCTGGGCCCCACCGGAACGTTCACGCCGTATGCGACCGCGCTTGGCGGGTTCTCGGTGTTCTCCACGGAGAGTACCATCGAAGGGTCCGACAATACCAACACCCCCTTCGCGAGCACGACCAACTCCAATGATGTCGTGTGGGCCTATGGCGGTGCCGTCGGTGCGTATGTGCGCGTGTACAACGGACGGAATCCGGTGCGGCTCGATATCGGCGCACGTTTCCTCCGCCATGACGACGCCAGCTATCTCAACGATCAGCGGGTCAAGGAAGCCTTCGAAAACAATCGCCCTGCGATTCCGTTGCGTGGCCGGGCGGACTTTATCACGTACTACCTGGGTGTGAACATCATCGCGTTCTGAAACACATCCCCCGGCGAGTCGCGCTCCCGTGCGCTCGCCGTGGTGGTTCCGTTTCAATCGTCATGATCGCGTCGGCGCTGCTGCTTGGTCCGGGAGCGTCGACGTTTTTCGTCCAGGCGCTCCTGAACGGCACCGCGTGACGGACGCGTGGCCTTGCGGGTGCGCGGCACGATGAGCGCGCGGGCCAGCAGTTGCTGCAACCGCTCCAGCGCCGCGCGGCGGTTCTGCTGCTGACTGCGGAATTCGCCGGCCACGATGCGCAGCGTGCCTTCCCCGTCCAGTCGCGACGCCAGTTTCTCGAGCACACGCGTGCGCTGTTCCTCGCGCAACGCCCGCGTAGTGCGCACGTTCCACTGCACCGCCACACGGGTGGCACTCTTGTTGACGTGCTGCCCGCCCGGGCCGCCGCCCGAAATGGCGCGGATGACCAGTTCGTCCAGCGGAATCGCCACGCCGGGCGCGATCGGCAGGCGTCCTTCATCGGTTGCGTCCGACGCGGCCATCACGATGTGCCTTCGGTGGGTTCGACGCGCTTGTGCACACGCAGCGCGGCCACACGACGTCCGTCCATGGCCACGACCTCGAGTTCACCACCGGGATAGGCGACCCGGTCGCCGACGTGCGGCAGGCGGCCCAGCGTCGCGAACGCATAACCGCCCAGCGTGCTCCAGTCGCCTTCGGGAATGGGCAGCTTGTGATCGGAGCGCACGTCCACCAGCGACAACGAACCGGCGAGTTCCAGCACACCGTCGAAGAGCAGCGCGTCGCGGGAGAGCGGGTCGTATTCGTCGGCAATGTCACCCACCACTTCTTCGACGAGATCCTCCATGGTCACGATGCCCGCCGTGCCGCCGAATTCGTCGAGCACCACGGCCAGATGGGCCCGCGTGCGACGCAGATCGTCGAGCACACGTTCGGCTGCCCGGGTGGCGGGTACGAACAGCGGTTCGCGCAACACCTGATGCAGTTCGAACGTTTCCGGATGCTCCGTGAGCCAGAAGTCCTTGGCCAGAAACACACCCACGATATCGTCGAGCGTGTCGCGGTACACCGGATACCGCGAGTACCGCTCGCGGCGCATGATCTCCGCGAGTTCGTTCCGGTCCACGTTCTCGGCGATGGCCACCATCTCGGTGCGCGGACGCATCACATCGACGGCGCGCTTGTTGTGAAAGTCGAACACGCCGGCCAGCATGGCGGAGTCGGACTCGTCGAGTGTCCCGTGCGCGCGCGCCTGCATCACGAGCAGGCGGAGTTCTTCCGGGCTGTGCACCTGACCGCCCTCCGACACCGGCTGGATGCCGAACGCTCCCAGCATGCGGTTGGCGGTGCCGTTCAGGAACCCGATGAACGGCGACATGGCCTGTGAGAAGATCATGAGCGGGCGCACGATCAGGCGGCTCACCCCTTCCGGCTTGGCGAGCGCGATGGACTTGGGCGCCAGCTCTCCCAGCACGATGTGCAGGAACGTGATGACCATGAAGGCCACCGCGATGCCCGCCCCGGTGTGCGCCGCGCCCGGGCGGGGGGCGATCCCCACCAGGTGCAGGACTTTGTCGACCAGGACCGCCACCGCCGGCTCGCCGATCCAGCCCAGCGCGAGGGAGGCCAGCGTGATCCCGAGCTGCGTGCCCGAGATGTACCGGTCGAGTTGATGGAGGGCCCGCTGGACGACGGCGGCGCTCCGGTCGCCATCGGCGGCCATCTGGTCGATGCGGCTTCGGCGCACCGCCACCAGGGCAAACTCGGCGGCCACGAAGAACGCATTCAGCAGGACCAGGAACAGCACCAGCAGGAGACGCACGGTCGCCGTTCCGAGGGTGAGTTCGGCGTCGGCGGGTAACGCGGGGTCGGCAATCATACCGAAAGGAAACGGTGAGACGGGTGGTTCGTCAGAGTAGTGCAATCTGCAAGACCGACGGGCATTCCGCGCCTCTTGCATTCTGCACGACATCGATTCAGCACCGCTTCAGCAACACTTCCGTCCCTCGATCGCCCCATCGTGCGCCATACGCCCGCCCTGCCGCAGGCACCGGTCCAGGAGATGCTCGACCCATCCCGCATGTTGCGGTGGGTCTGGCTGGGGCGTGCCGTGCTGGCCTGCGCCATTCTCGTGGCCGCCGTTTTTGTATGGAACCGGGCGGAGGCCAGCTCGACACTGATCGCGACGCTGGCTTTCGCGGGCGCGATTCTGGGTACGGGCCTGTCCATGATGTACCTCGGCCGCGAAGGACGGGCCGTGGGCCCGGTCTTCTACGCCGGGCAATGCCTGCTCGATCTGCTGCTGGTGACCACCGTGGTGCATCTCACGGGCGGTTGGAGTTCGCAGTTCGCGGCGCTCTATATCCCCGTGATCGCCAGTGGCGCGCTGCTGCTGTCGTTCCGTGGCGGACTGGCCATGGCGGCCGCTGCCTGCGTGCTGTACGCCCTCGATGCACTCTGGCTCCGGAGCAATGCGGCGCCCTACGCCGGCGTCCTCGTGCAGATCGGCGTGTTCGGGGTGGTGGCCATCGGTTCGGCGTTCGTGGTGCAGCGACTGCGGCAGGCCGGCCTGGGCCGCGAAGCGCTGGCGGCGCAGCTCATCGAGGTCCAGCTCGAAGCCGCCGACATTCTCCGCACCATCCGCTCCGGCATTCTCACCATCGACGGCCGGGGCTTCCTGCTGTACGCGAATCCGGCGGCCTCCGAACTGCTCGGGGTGGACCTTCGGGGACACACCGGGCATCCGGTGTTGCCACTGCTCGCGCGCATATCCCCGCGGCTGGCCGAACTGCTCGAGCAGAGCGCGCGTGACCAGATGCGCACCACCCGCGCCGAGGGCGTGATTCACCGCGACGGCGAAGAGATCGAGATCGGCGTGACCACCACCATCGCCGACGCCGTGCGCCGGGATGGCACGACCAGTGCCACGGCCATCTTCCAGGACATCTCCGACAGCAAACGTTTGCAGGCGCTGCACGTGCGCGCCGAACGTCTGCAGGCGGTCGCGGAACTCAGTGCGTCGCTGGCGCATGAAATCCGCAATCCGCTGGCGTCCATTCGCAGCGCCACCGAACAGCTCGCCCATCGACGTTCGTTGCGGGCCGATGCCGATGAGGACGAACGCATCCTGCATGGACTCATCGTGCGCGAGGCGGACCGGTTGAGCCGGTTGCTCGCCGATTTCCTCGATTTTGCGCGTGCCCGGGTGGCGCGGATGGAAACTCTCGATCTCGGCGCGCTCGCGCACACCGCGGCCATGCTGGCCGCTT
Source organism: Gemmatimonas aurantiaca (assembly GCF_037190085.1). Classification (NCBI taxonomy): domain Bacteria; kingdom Pseudomonadati; phylum Gemmatimonadota; class Gemmatimonadia; order Gemmatimonadales; family Gemmatimonadaceae; genus Gemmatimonas; species Gemmatimonas aurantiaca. The sequence goes on along the minus strand of NZ_JBBCJO010000012.1, from coordinate 632,377 downwards.
CCCATCCCGATCGGCAACCCGGTGTGCAGGTGACTGTGGACGCGGCGCCCGGTCTTCCGCGCGCGCATGGCGACGAAGACCTGCTGCATCGCGCGGTGTTCAATCTCGTGCTCAATGCCATCCAGGCGCTCGGCGAGCAGGGCCACGTGTTCGTGGAAGTCGATCGTTACCATCCGGCGTCGCATGGCGTTTCCACGACCGCCATCACCGGCGAACTCGTCGCGATCAGCGTGACGGACGACGGGCCCGGTATCCCTGAAGAGCTGCGGGATCGGCTCTTCGAACCTTTCGTGACCAGCAAGAGCGGCGGCTCCGGACTCGGATTGCCCGTCGTGCATCGTGCGGTCGAAGCGCACCGCGGCGTGGTCCTGGTGGACCCGCTGCCGCAGGGGACGCGCTTCTCCATCGTACTGCCGCTCTCCACCGCCTCATCGAGTTCCAGCCAGATTGGAGTGGCCGCGTGACCTACGCGCTTTCGGAAGACGCCCCCCGCGTGCTCGTCGTCGATGACGAGACCAGCATTCTCGATTCCCTGCGCATCCTGCTCAAGACAGAGGGGTTTGCCCCGTTCACCGCGCAGGGCGGCAGGCAGGGACTCGAACGGTTGCCCGAGTTGCGTCCCGACATCGTGCTCACCGACGTGCGCATGCCCGACGTGAGCGGAGTGCAGGTGTTGAGTTCCTCGCGACAGGTCGATCCCGATGTACCGGTCATTCTCATGACCGCACAGGCCACGCTGCAGTCTGCCGTGCAGGCGGTGAACGAGGGCGCGTTCTACTACATCCAGAAGCCGTTCCGCAACGACGAATTGATCGCGATTCTCCGGCGGGCGGCGGAACACCGTCGTCTGCGGGTGGAGAACCACGTACTCAAGCAGGAGATCCGTCGTCGCGATCGTCACACGGCGCAACGGCCCATCGGTCGCAGCAAGAGCTGGCTCGATGTGCTGCGGCTGGCGGAAACCGTGGCGCCCACGGACTCCACGGTGCTCATCACCGGTGAGTCGGGCACCGGCAAGGAAGTCATTGCCCGCTACATCCACGAGTTGAGCGCGCGCACCGATCACAGCTTCATGTCGATCAACTGCGGCGCGCTGCCGGAGTCGTTGCTGGAGAGCGAACTGTTCGGTCACGTGAAGGGGTCCTTCACGGGCGCGGTGAAGGACAAGACGGGTCTGTTTGCCGCAGCGAATCAGGGCACTTTCTTTCTGGACGAAATCGGCGAGACCACGCCGTCCATCCAGGTGAAGCTGTTGCGCGTGCTGCAGCAGCGTGAAGTCATTCCGGTGGGTGCCACCGAGCCGCTCACGGTGGACACGCGCGTGCTGGCGGCCACCAATCGCGATCTGGAAGAGGAGATCAAGCGCGGCAGTTTCCGGGCGGACCTCTTCTATCGTCTGAATGTCATCGCGGTACATCTGCCGCCGTTGCGCGGGCGAACGGAAGACATTCCGCTGCTGGCCGAGGGGTTCCTCGCCCGGTCGGGCGCGCTGCGCGGCGAGGCGCCGAAGACGCTGAGTGAAGGCGCCCTCGATGCGCTCATGGCCTATGCCTGGCCGGGGAATGTGCGTGAACTCGAGAATGCGCTCGAACGCGCGGTGATTCTCTCCACCGGGAGTGTGATCACGCCGGACGCCCTGCCCGAACGGGTCACCGCGCGCCGGGCCGAGCCGCTGGTGAGTGAACGCGCGCCGGTCACGCCCACGCTGGAGGCCATCGAGCGGGCCTACATCCAGTGGGTGCTGCAGAACGAGGGTGGCAACAAGACCCGCGCCGCCGACATGCTCGGCATCGATCCGTCCACCTTGTACCGCAAACTCGCCCGCTACGGAGAGGCCTGATGATGCGCAGAATGCATATGCTGAATGCCACGATGCGACGCCGCACGGGGTTTACCCTGATCGAGTTGCTGGCCGTGGTGGCCATCATCGCCCTGCTGGCCACGCTGGCGGTGGCGAAGTTCGGAGACTCGAAGCGACGCGCCTATCTGGCGGCGATGAAGTCGGATCTACACGGCGTGGCGACCATAGCGGAAACACGATACACGCTGGACAACAGCTACGAATACATGACTACGCCCACCGGATCAGCGGGCATCACCCTGACATTCGTCGGCACTATCAATACGTGGACGGCGACGGCGCATCATGCGAAGCTCCCTGGGGTGACGTGCACAATGACGTACGCGCCCAACCTGCCATCGGCGATCGACTGCCAGTAGCAGTGATGGCCGTCCTTGCACCGCCGTGCCGTCACAAATGACCGCACGGCGTCACGGCGCAGGAAATCGGATCGGCGGGTGATGTGCGGGCCCAACTTGCACGCTGCAAGGCTTCTTGCAAAACACTATGTGAAATGAAATGACCCCAGCGGCAATGAAATGATGTAACTCGTTGAATGACAACGATTTCTATTACGCCAGACGCGCTGGCAAGGCAGTTGCCCTATGCGTCGGTGTCGCGAGGCCGGCCACCACGGGTCACCTCGCCGCAACCCCCAACTGGAGAATCACATGAACCGCACGCGCAAGGGCTTTACGCTCATCGAACTCCTGATCGTCGTCGTCATCATCGGCATCCTGGCCGCGATCGCGATCCCGAAGTTCGCCGAGACGAAGGAGAAGGCCTACATCACCGCCATGAAGTCGGACCTCAAGAACATGGTGTCGGGTGCTGAAGCGTTCTACTCGGATAACAATACGTATGCAGGCTTCCCGACGCCCACGGGTTCCTCGGGCGTGACGCTCACGTTCACCCCGGCTGGTGCCACCGGCTGGAGCGCCCATGCGATCCACGGCGCGACTGCGGTGACCTGCGACATCGGCGTCGGTACCGGCCCCATTCCGACCGGTGCCGCGGAAGGCGAGCCGAAGTGCCAGTAAGCACCACCGCACCACGCAATACCGACGGCCGGCCCGCCTAACGGGCCGCACCGGATGGGGGAGGGGGTCGGGCGAATGCCCGGCCCCTTTGCCGTTTCCAGAACCAAAGTCCCGGTTGCTTCCCGGCCGACCACCGCGCATCGTGAACGGCGTGAACGAACCCTCCCGCCCGCGCATCCACGACCGACTCCAGCGTGTCCTCGCCGTGGCGTGCGGGTTGACCATCGTCGCCATCATCGTGACGATGTGGATCACGGAGGGGCTCCCCTCGGCGACGCGCTGGCCGCTCGTCGCCCTGCTGCTGCTGCTCGTGGTCTGGGTGTTTGCCAGCGTACTGCGCCGGCAGGTGGCCCAGTTGGTGGAACGACCGCTCGCCGAGTCGGTCGCGGTGGCCGAAGCCATCGCCAGCGGGGAGAGCAACCGGATCGTGCCACGCGCCGAGACGCAGGAGTTCGATCAGCTGGCCACCAGCATCAACCGCATGACGGAGCAGATGCTGGCCGCCACGCAGTCGCGCATGCGTGTGGAGAAGCTGGCCACGATGGGACGTATCGCCGCCGGCATCTCCCACGAGATCGGCAATCCCGTGGCCGCGATCGCCAACTACGCACATGTGCTGCGCATGCGCACGGCGCAGGTGCCGGGCACCACCGAACCCATCGATGCCCTCGAACGCGAGATCACGCGCATCGATCGCATCATGCGCGGCCTGCTCGACTATGCGCGGCCGCGTCGGCTGACGCCCAAGCCCATCGTCGTCGACAACATCATCGAGGATGTGCTGCGACTGCTCGCCGATCAGGGGCTGACCCGCCGGTTCCGCATCAGCCGCGAGCTCGAAGCGCCCGATGGGGTCGTGTATGCCGAACGCCACGATCTCGAGCAGGTGTTCGTCAATCTGCTGCTGAATGCCGTCGATGCGATGGACCGCGAAGGGGATGTGGTCATCCGCACGCGCATCAACGAAGCCACCGCCTTCGGCGAATCCATCGAGAAGCGCCGCACCGATCCGGCCCCGCAGCGATGGGCCCATCGCCCCAGCAAGCGGGCGCTGGCCTGGCTGGCCCGTCCCGAGTCGCCGCGGCGTTTTCTACAGGTGGTCATGGCCGACTCCGGCACCGGGGTGTCGCCCGAAGACGAAGAGCGCATCTTCGAACCGTTCTTCTCCACCAAGCAGCCGGGCAAAGGGACCGGCCTCGGGCTCGCCATCGTGGCCAGCACCATCGAGAATCTGGGCGGCACCATCTGGGTGCAGCGGGCGCGCGAAGGAGGGGCTGCGTTCGTGATTCTCCTGCCCTTGCATGGTGGCGGCATGCGTGCCGTGACCAGCGAACACGCGGCAATACCGGGTTCTGCGTTGTCAGGGTAGTGCGCGCAATATTCTGATGACACATCATCGGCATGGCTGGCCTATCGTGGCCCCATGCCGATTTCATTTCGCAGTATTCGCAACGGCGGTCATGGCGGGATCGGTGCCCAGACCCACCGCCGGACGGGCTATGTGCTCGTCGAAAGCCTCGTGGCGCTTGTGCTGCTCGCCGGCGGAGCGGCGTTGCTGCATCTGGTCGCCGTCACCACCGCGGCAGGTCTCGATCGCGCCATCCAGCGTGACGCGGCCATCGTGGCCACCGATGTCTCCCGCAACATCTGGCTGCGCCAGGCCTGCTCGTCCGCCCTCCCGTTGGCGGAGGACTGGCCACTCGCGGTGGGATCCCGCCTGGCCCATCAGGTGGACGGTGCCACGGACGGTGCTTTCCGAATGCTCGTGGTGCGCACGTCGTGGACGGAAAGCCCGCTGGCCGATGACGGAGCACCCCCCGCAGTCCGCACGCATCGGGCCAGCACGGGGGTGCGATGCGATTGAGAACCCGCGTGTTCAGGCCGTCTCGTGGCACAGGCTCCCGTGACCCACGTCCCCGTCACGAACGCGGCTTCACGCTCGTGGAACTGCTCGTGGCACTCCCGCTGGCCGCTCTGGTGGCCGCATCGGCCGCGCTGCTGCTCGTGCAGCAGGCGCGCCATATCCGCGGGGGAGAGGCCCGCGGACAGGTCGTCCGCGAACTGCGTCACGCCCGTCTGGTGCTCGAGACCGATCTGGCCGTGTTGCACGCCGACGATCTGCTGATCGTCTCCGATTCATTGCTGGAGTTCCGCGCGCAGCTCGGTATCGGCATCGTCTGCGACATCGATCCATCGGGAGCGCTGGTCGTTGTCGCCGGCGACTCCGGCGGGAGCTGGATGGGGGGAACCCGGGCCGGCGATCAGTTCACCGTCTGGAGCTGGCCTGCCGGGATCGGTGCGATACCGGCCGCGACGACGGCGACGGTCCGGAGTGCGCCTGTATCGATGCCTGCTGGCGCCTGTGGTCCGGTGCCCGATCCAGTGGTTCATCAGCGACGCTGGAAGCTCGACATCGGTGGACTCCCTCCCTCAACGCGCGTGAGCGGCGCGCCATTCCGTCTGCAACGGTTCACACGGTATTCGCACTACCGCAGCGGTACGCAGTGGTGGCTTGGCCGACGCTCGCGCGATCTGACCGGATGGGATGTCGTGCAACCCCTCGCCGGTCCGCTGCAATCGGCGGCACGTCGGGGCATGCGCGTCCGCACCATCGACATGGGAGGCGCTGACGCCACTGCTGGTGACTCCGTGAAAGCCCTGCGCATCGAACTGCGCGCACCGCGCGAAGGCTCCGCGTCAGCGGGTGCCGGCGAAGACAGCCTTCGTTTCGAAATCACCCTTCGCGGCGCATCCCGCGCATCCTCACCATGAATCACAGGGCGGAAGACGGGAAAGATCGGCGGGGATTCGTGCTCCCGTTTGTCCTCGCGGCACTCACCGTGATCGGCTTGCTCGCGCTCAGCTTCACCACGGTCACGCTGCGGGATGGCATGGCCGTATCACACACCGCAGAAGCGCAGCGGCTGTCCATGGCAGGCGATGAAGCTATCGCCCGGTCGCTGCAACGCTGGCAGCTGGACTCGCTGTGGGCGCGAGGGCTCGACACACCGGTCACACGGGATCAGACGCTCTCCGCGTACGATCGGCAGACGGTCACCATCATCAGACCGCACCCCCTGGTCGCCTCGGTGCGTGCCATCGTCACGCATCGCGACCCTCGACGCGGCACACCCATACGACGCGAGCTGCTGCACACCGTCTGGCTCGAGCCGCCGATCGCCGCATTGCCCGCGGCGCTGACGGTGCAAGGTGCCCTGTCGGCCGTCGACCCCACGCTGATCTCCGGAGTCGATCTCCGGACGGCCGACTCGCCCTGCGGAGAGCGCCGGGACACGCTCAGCGTGTTGGCGCTGGTTGCCGATTCGATCCATGAGGATCTCGAAGGTGGCACGCCGTGGACGCTGCGACCGTTGGATATCGGCGTCGGTGTCTCCATCCCGGTGAGTGACAGCAGTGGGGGCCTCCGGCGTATCGGGGCCGCGGCCGCGCGTCTGGGCACCGTGCAGCAACGCACACCGATGCCGGCCCCACTCGATGTGACACCGACGTCACAGCCATGGCATTTGTTGTCACTGTACGGTACGGCCGTGCACCTCGCCGGCCTCTCGCGTTATCGCGGTCTGCTGGCAGTCGACGGGGATCTGGTCGTGGAAGGTGCGCTCGAACTGGACGGCCTGTTGTGGGTACGCGGGCGCCTCGATGTGCAACACGGACAACTCATCGTCGCCGGTACGGTCATCGTGCTCGGAGAGTCCGCTTCCGGGCAGCCCGCCCTCACGCAACCGGTGGCGCGACTGGGCGGTCGGACCCGCATACGCTTCGATCGATGTCTCGCCCAGATGGCGCTCGCCACGGTGGCCGAGCCGCGAAGCGCACCGTTTTCCCTCTGGAACATCGGTCCGCCGTGAAGGCGCGATGTCCCCTGCCGGCGATCGGCAGGGGACCGGCATGTAACCGGGATGTACGGGGCATGCCATGACCCGCGACGAACGGTCGAAAGGTCCCCAATGACGATCCGCGCAAAAAAGGCCCGCACTATCACGGAGTGGGCAGTCGTACCGGCCATGCGCCCAGCAAGGGCCGTTACCTCGTGAGGCTCGGGTCGTTTCAAGGGAGACATGACCGGACTCGGCAGGTCAATCTGTCCCATCGGAAGGGCCCACGAAGGGACATCCGCGCGCGCAAGCACGCACTCACGCTGCAACCACCTACGCCCATGGCGCTCTTCGGCCGCAAGAAACTGACTGTCGGACTGGATGTCGGCTCCGGACTCGTGAAGGCTGTGGTCATCGATCACAGCACCGGCACGCCCGAACTGGCCAAAGTCGTCATCACGCCCCTCAACGACACGGCGATCGTCGAAGGGGAGGTGATGGACCACGGCATCGTCGCCGACGCGATCCGCCAGACGATCTCCGCCACCGGCGTGAAGACGAAACAGATCGTCACCGCGGTGGGTGGTCGCGATGTGATCGTGAAGAAGATCTCCATGGAACGCGTGAAGGAAGCGCAGGCGCGTGAACTGATGCGCTGGGAAGCGGAACAGCACGTGCCGTTCGACATGGACTCCGTCGAACTCGACTTCCAGGTGCTCGACCCGGACGGCGATGGCCTCGACATGAGTGTGTTGCTCGTGGCCGCCAAGCGCGAACTCGTCGAGTCCAAGCAGCATCTGCTGCAGGAAGCCGGCGCCGCGCCCGCGGTGATCGATGTCGACGCCTTCGCGCTGCACAACGCATTCGAAGCGAACTATCCGGATGCGATGAACGGCACGGTGGCGCTGCTCAACATCGGAAACGAAGTCACGAATCTCAACATCCTCGACGACGGTGTGCCGATCCTCACGCGCGATCTCGGGGTCGGCACGCGCCGGTTCCGGGAAGATCTGCAGCGCGAGCAGGGTGTGAGCGCGGACGACGCCGAAGAGCTGCTGCGCAGCTTCGACCGGCAACCCGCTCTCGATAGCGCCATCGCCATGCGGGGCGAGGAACTCGCCATCGGTGTCGAGCGTGCCGCCACGTTCCTGGCCACGTCTTCCCGCACCTTCGGGCAGATTCGCGCCGTGTATGCCTGTGGCGGCGGTGCCCGCGTGCCGGGCCTGCTCCCCTGGTTGTCGGAGCGTCTTCGTATTCCCGTGCAGCCCGCCAATGCGCTCGCCAAGCTCGCCGTGCGTGAGGGGGCGCTCGAATTCCTGTCCACCGACGAAGTGGCCCCGCTGCTGATGTTGCCGGTGGGTCTTGCCTTGCGTGCCGCGGCCTGAGGACCAACGCCATGATGCTTGAAATCAATCTCGCTCCCGGGGCCCGCAAGGGAGCCCGTACCGGCACCGGGCTGGCGCTCCCCGCGGCCCTGAGTGCGGTCACCGCCAATATCCGCGATCCGTGGCTCATCGGCTCGGCGGCATCGGTCGTGGCCGCCGTCGCCATCGTCGGGGTGCTGTTCACGTCGCAGAATGCCCGGGCCGGTGAACTCGATCAGCGGCTCGAGCGGGCGCTGCGTGACTCGACGCGCTACGCCAAGGTGCTCGATGCCCGTCAGCGCCTGACCGCCGAGCGGGATTCGGTGCACCGGCAGCTGCAGATCATCCGTACCATCGACGACAACCGGTACAACTGGGCGCACATCCTCGATGAGGTGAGCCGCGCCCTCCCGGCCTACACCTGGCTGACCACGATCGAGCAGACCAGCAAGGCCCCCCTGCCGCCGGGTGTGGACAGCGTGGTGAAGGCCGCGGCGAAGCCCGCCAAGGCGGCTGCCGGCAAGAAAACCGAGGAACCCAAGCGGGATACGGTCGAAGTCCATCCGCCGCTCACGTTCCGCGTCGTCGGTCAGACCGTCGACATCCAGGCGCTCACGATGTTCATGCGCCAGCTGGAGAGCTCCCCGTTCGTGCAACAGGTGGCTCTGGCCAAGTCCGAGATCGTGATCGTCGATGGCAAGGACGTCACCCAGTTCGAACTGACGGCCGCCTATGAAGTGCCACCCGCGGGCGTCGTGCAGACGACACCGCTCGTCGTTCCCGTGCGCTGACCCGAGTCCACCATGGCTATCGCTCCCATCAATCAGCGTGATCAGGTCAAGCTGCTCATCGGCTTCGTCGCGATCGCGCTCGCCGTACTCTATTGGATGTACCCCTACTCGTCGAAGAACGCGCAGATCGCGCTCGACGAGTCGCGTATCACCACACTCGAAGACGCCAACCAGCGGGCGGCGCGCGAGTTCGCCAGTGGCAGCATCGAAGTGCTGCGGGCGCAGGCGGCCGAGAATCGTTCGGCGCTCACGGTGATGCGTCGCCTCGTGCCGACGGGCAACGAGGTGCCGGCCCTGCTCGAGGAAGTGAGCACCGCGGCCCGCCGCGCCGGTCTCGATGTGGGCGGTGTCGTACCCGAACCGGTGATCCAGGGCGATCGCTTCGACACCTATCGCTACACCATCACCATCATCGGCGGTTATCACCAGTTCGGCGAGTTCCTCGCCAACGTGGGATCGCTGCCGCGCATCGTGGCACCGGTGAACTTCTCCGTGGCAACGGGCACCGCCGCGAACCGCACCAGCCGCATCCGCACGTCGGAGAAGAATGCGCTGGCCTCGACGATCACACTGCAGACTTACGTCGAGAAGACGGCACCGGCCCCGAAGGCCAAGGAGCGTGCATCATGATGCCGCGATTCCCGCTCTCCCGAGCACTCGCGGCCGGCCTGCTGGCTGCCGTGCTCACGGGCGCGCCCCGGACCGTGGCCGCCCAGACCTCACGGACCGACGCCAAACCGGCCGGTGCCCGCGTGGTGTCGTCGGAAGCCGCAGGAACCGTGGGTGCGGCAGCGACGGCGGCGGCGAACAAAGCCGGCGCGATTGCACCGGCCAGCGAAATCACGCTGCATCGCGAAGTCTTCTCGTACAGCAGCGGTGGGCGTCGCGATCCCTACGCCTCGCTGATGTCGAGCAATGCCGTCCGCCCGCTCCTCAGTGATCTACGCCTCACGGCCGTGGCCTTCGACCCCGATGGCAACAACTCCGTGGCCATTCTGCGCGACAGTCACTCCAAGGAGCAGTACCGCATCCGCGTGGGCCAGCAGCTGGGTCGCCTGCGTGTCAGTGCCATCCGCCAGAAGGCGGTGCAGTTCACCATCGAAGAATTCGGATTCAATCGGCAGGAGACGCTGCCGCTGAGCAGCGACACGACGAAAGTGAGGAACCCATGATGGGATCGATGACCGTTGCGGTGACCGCCGCCCTGCTGGTGTACGGTATTGTGCCCGGCACCCCGGTGGCAGCCACCGCCCCCACGGCCGCGATGGCCATCACGCATCACCCGGCCACCGGTGCCGCATCCGACGATGACGCGCCCGTTCGTGGCCGCGTGCATGCCATCGAGGTGGCGCCGTCGGCTGGTGGTGCCGATGTGCTCATCGGCGCCGACTCCGGGCTGACGCTCGCGCACTTCACACTCGACAATCCGTCGCGCATCGTCATCGATCTGGGCGGAGCCAATCTCGCCGTGCGGTCGACGTACGATGGCAAGGCCCGCGGCCCGATCCGCAATGTGCGGTTGTCGCAGTTCCGCGCCGATACCGTGCGTCTCGTGATCGATCTCGACGCCTCGCGTCGCTACACGGTCGAACGCGAAGGCAACAGTGTCCGCATCGCACTCGCCGCGCCGGCCGTGGCGTTTGCACCCTGGACCACCGGGAACGTCACGCGCACGACCATGGCGACGGCGGCTGGCCGCCTCGATGTCGGCCCGGTCGCAACGCCGGTTGCTCCATCGGTCGAGCCCACGCCGGTCGTTGCGCAGCCCGCGAAGATCGACGTGCCTGTGGCCGAAGCGCCGAAGGTGACGCCGCCTCCCGCGGTCGAAACGACCGCTGTGGCGACCGCGGCCCCCGTGGTACCCACGGCACCGGCCAGCTCGGCCCGCCGTCAGCCGCAGCCCAAGCCGCGCATCACCGTCAGCTACGATGGCACGGACATCCGTGACGTCATCGCCGCTTTCGCCACGTTCTCCGGCCGCACCATCGTTGTCGGCAAGGACGTCCAGGGCATCGTCACCGCCGACATTTCCGACAAGCCATGGGACGTCGCGCTGCAGGCCATCCTGCAGGCGCAGGGCCTGGCGGCCACGGAAGACGCCAGCGGCATCATCGCCATCGACAGCTATCGCAATCTGGCGCAGAACCAGGCGCTCGAGCCGCTGATCACGCAGATCCTCGATGTGAACTACGCGAAGGCGGCGGTGCTGAAGGGCACCGTACAATCTCTGCTGGCTCGCGACTGCACCGGCCTCACCACGGCCGCCACCGGTCGTGACATGGGCATGAACGTGAATCAGAGCAGCGGCAGCGGCGGCCAGCAGAATCAGATGGGCGGACAGGGCTGCGTGGTACGCGGCTCCGTGGCCGCCGACAGCGCCACCAACAAGCTCATCATCACCGAAGTCCCCTCGCGTCTGCCGGAAATCGTCGCCCGCATCCAGCAGCTCGACATCCGCACGCCGCAGGTCGCGATCAAGGCGAAGATCGTCTTCGTCAACCGCACCGGCATCCAGGACATCGGTCTCGCCTACGACCTCGGCACCGGCAACAAGCAGTTCTTCCAGCAGCTGGTGCCGCGCACCGATCCGAACACGCTCAAGCCGGTGGACACCAACGGTGACGGCGTGCCCGACGCGATGGGTGGCGGGTCGCCCTTCGAAGGCCCGGCCCGCATCAATCTCGGCGGCAACGCCATCGCCGGCATCGCGAACGCCAACAACGCCATCAAGCCGAACGCGCTCAATCTGATCTACAGCACCGCGCTGGGTCGCTATCAGCTCACGGCCTTCCTCAACGCGCTGCAGACGTCGTCGCTGGCCGATGTGCAGTCGGAACCCAGCATCACGATCCTGAACAACCGCAGCGCCGAGATCTTCGTCGGTCAGGAGATCCCCATCCGGGTGATCGACGCCTCGTCGGGTGGCGGTGGCGCCAGCGGCGGCGGTGGTGGGGGCGGTGGCGGCGGTGCGAATGGTCAGCCCAACGCGGCGGCGTTCTTCCCCCGCGCCACGGTCTCCAAGGAAGAAGCCGGCATCAAGCTCTCCGTCACGCCGCAGATCACCAACAACAAGATGGTGATGCTCAACATCAAGGCGGAGAACTCCAGCGCGGAACTCTCGTCCACCGATGTGGGCGTGATCTTCAACCGGCAGCGTGCGGAATCGCAGGTGCTGGTGGCGGACGGCGAAGCGGCAGTCATCGGCGGACTCACGGTCACCGAAACCACGCGCTTCCGCAGCGGGATTCCGGTGCTCATGAATCTGCCGTTCGTCGGCCGGCTGTTCTCGCAGAACACCAAGAACGAGACCAAGCGCGACCTCCTGATCCTGGTCACGCCGCACATCCTGGACGAAGGCATCACGCCGCCAGGCCGCTGACGCGAACGGGGATCTTTCCACCATGATCGCACATACCTCCGGGCGCACCTCGATGCGCCCCACCATGCCACGTCGTCTCGCATCGCTGGTCGCCCTCGCGGCGCTGGCCGCCCTCGGGGCCTGTGATGGCGACGAGGTCATCGACCCGCCGTTTGCCGACACCATCAAGCCCACCGTGGCGATGGCGAAGGGCAATCCCACGGCGGACTCGCTCCTGGCCGTCACCATCAACGCCAACGACAACATCGGGCTCAAGCGCGTGCGCCTGCTGCTCGAAGGCGGCATCACGGCGGCGTACGACACCGTGATGACGAGCGCGGTGACCTCGCTGACGCTGTACGTCAACATCCGCGTGCCGTCCAACGCACCCATCGGCGCCACCGTCACGGCACGCGCCGTGGCCACGGACGGCGCCGGCAACATGTCCGATACCGCACGGGTAGCGCTCACGATCGGCAACCTCGAGCCGCCGGTGTCGGTGATCACCAGTCCGGTGGCCAATTCGCCGGTGGTGAGCGGCAAGGCGCTGGTGCTCTCCCTGTCCGGCAAGGCCCGCTATCGCGTGCGGACGCTGGGCTATCAGATCTCCGGTGCATACAACACCAGGGACTCGGTGCAGTTCTCGTCGCCGCTCAAGGACTCGGTGGCGATCCTCGACACACTCGTCATCCCCGATTCGGTGCGGGGTGCGACCATCCAGGTCACGCCGTTCATCATCGACTCGCTGAACCAGCGTGTGCCGGGCAACCCGGTCTCGTATGCCGTGCAGAGCCCTGCCAACGCCAACACCGTGCCGGTCGTGCGCAATGGCGTGGCGAAGCGCATCGAAGTGCGCGACACGGTCTTCGTGGAAGCCACCGATCCGGTGGGTATCTCCACGCTGGGCTACGAAGTGCGCTCCACCACGGGACAGCTGCTCGCGGCCGATTCGGTGAGCTCCGACGGCACGTTCTCGACCCTGGTGCGCACGTTCACCGTGCGGGTGCCGGTCAGCGTGTTCCCCACCCAGGTGGCCGTGTACGGCTTTGCGCGCAACGCCAACGGACGCCGCGATGTGGCCCGCTTCGGCAATGGTGCGCTCCGGCAGGACACCGTGATGGTGGTGGCCGGTCACACCCGGGCCCTTCCGCAGGGTGGCGAGTTGGCCGATGCGCTCTACTTCGAGCGCAACGATCGCCTCTACATGAGCAACATCGAGCGCAACTGGCTCGAGGTGTTCAGTCTCGCGGATTCCACGTTCGGGACGCCGATCGCCGTGGGCTCACGCCCCTGGGGACTGGCTGCCTGGCCGCGTAATCGCTCCGGCGAAATGGCCGACACGCTCATGGTCGCCAATTCCGGCGGTACGAACATCAGCTACGTCGATCTCAAGGCGGGAGCCAGTGGGCGCGAGGTGTATCGCTACCCCCTGCCCAACATCATCGTCTACACGATCACGTCCACCAAGTCGCAGAACACCGATCAGGTCATCACGCAGCGCACCGTGCACGACTTCAGTGATCGCCCGCAGTATCTGGCGAGCACGTGCAAGGGCGGACTCACGGCCGCGTCGCCCTGCGAGGATGTGATCGCGGTGTACTCCACCACGCCCACGCCGGGCCAGACGGAACCGTTCCCGAGCATGGGGTCGATCCGCTGGGAGAACCTCTCGAAGCACTCCACGCACTTCTTCTTCGAGCAGGCCATCGGACAGTCGCAGGGACGCTCGGATACCCTGGAAATCGTGCGCTTCGCGGCGGGCGGTGTCGGATCGGACTCGGTGCTGGTGCCGTACAAGCAGCAGGTCACCACCGGCGGCTCCACGTACGACTACTCCATCGTGGTCCGCATCGATCGGCTCGCGTTCCGTGACACCACCTACGTGCGCGGTTCGGGCAACTTCCGTCGGGCCGTGTTCGGTGAAGGCGGTCCGGTGCTGGGCAGCCGGGCCATGACCTACGACGCCACGATGGGCTTCGATCTCACGCCCCCGCTTCCCGTGATCGACCGCGGCATCTCGCGCCCGCTCGATGTGTCGGATTTCATCGCGAACACTTTCTCGCGGGTTCAGGGGGTGGGCGTGAACTTCGATGGTGAACTCAATGCGGTGAAGGGCGACTCCACCTATCTGTTCGACAGCACGCTCCGACTGCAGGGTATCCTGCAGTCGCGACCGAGCCCGGGTGGTCTCGACTTCCATCCGTTGAACACGGGGCCGCGTTCACCCACGCTGCGCACCCGCCTGGCTTTCGTGGCCTCGAGTGATCCCGTGATCGATGTGTTCGACACCTACTGCTATCGCAAGATCGCCTCGGTGGCCATCCGCGACCCGATCATCGGTCCGGTGCGTGCCGCGGTGCGCCCGAACGGCCAGCTCGTGCTGGTGGGTGCCACCATCCGTGGTGTGACCATGGTCGCCCTGCCGGACTCGTTCACCACGAGCTGCCAGTAGACCGAGCTGTCTGGAACACGATGGGAGCACCGTGGTGCTCCCATCGACTTCCGCTGCACTCCGGGAGGAGGCGCACGGCGAGTGGGTGGATTCGGGAGCATGCTCCCGCGTCCGCGCCCTACACGCCGGGCCCTCCTCCCGTCTACGTTCCGGGATATGTCGAACCTCCGCTTCACCACCGCTGGCGAGTCCCATGGACCCGCGCTGATTTCCGTGCTCGAGGGAATGCCGGCCGGCGTTCCCCTGCTGGCCGTCGATGTCGATACCGAACTGGCGCGGCGTCAGCAGGGCTATGGACGCGGACGCCGCATGCAGATCGAAACCGATCGCATCGAATTCCTGTCGGGTGTGCGCGCCGGTGAGACGCTCGGTTCGCCGATCGCGATGATGATCCGCAACAGCGACTGGAAGAATTGGCAGGAGATCATGGATCCCGCGCCGCGTGAGGGCGACACCGGTGGCCTGCGCAAGCGGCATGTGACCCGTGTGCGTCCGGGGCACGCCGATCTCACGGGCATCCTCAAGTACGACCGCGACGATGCGCGGGACATTCTCGAGCGCGCGTCGGCGCGTGAGACCACCGCCCGCGTTGCCGCAGCCGCCATCTGCCGGGTCCTGCTGCGCGAACTGGGCATCCACATCGGTTCGCATCTCGTGCACCTCGGCGGAATCGACGCGGCGAGACCGGACGACCTGCCGCAGGATCTCAATGCCGCGTCCGATGCGTCGCCATTGCGTACGCTCGACAGGGACGCCGAAGCGCGCATGATCGCCCTCATCGACACGACGAAGCGGGAGGGCAACACCCTGGGCGGCATCTGCGAAGTCGTGGTGACGGGGCTGCCGGTGGGCCTGGGCTCGCATGTGTCCTGGGATCGCCGGATCGACGGACGGTTGGGGCAGGCCATGCTCTCCATTCCCGCGGTGAAGGGCGTGGAGATCGGCCTGGGCTTCGAAACGGCCCGCCGGACCGGCGCCGAGGTGCACGATGAAATCGAAGCCGCGCCCGGTCGTACGCGGGCAGGTCATGTCCGGCGTCGCACCAACCGCGCCGGCGGCACCGAAGGCGGCATGACCACCGGTGAGCCGCTGGTCGTCCGGGTGGCCATGAAGCCCATTTCCACGCTGATGCGGCCCCTGGGCACGGTCGACATGGCCACGGGGCAGGCGGCGCAGGCGGTGGCGGAACGCAGTGACGTCACTGCCGTACCGGCCATGGGCGTGATCGCCGAGGCGATGGCCGCCTGGGTGCTGGCAGACGCGGTGCTCGAGAAGTTCGGCGGTGATTCACTGGACGAAGTCCGGCGCAACCTCGACGGTTATCTCCGGCAGCTCGACGCGCGGGTCGACAGCCGGGTCGATGGTCATGCCGACCGCCACGCCGACGGGCCCGCGTCCTGAGCCTGCCGGTGCCTGACCACGCGGATCGCCCGAATCGCAAGGATCGCACGGGCCGGCTGACGGGCCGGCAGATCGACGGACATATCGTTCTGGTGGGCCTGCCGGGGGCGGGTAAAACCACCGTTGGGCGGGCCGTGGCCAAAGCGCTGCGTCGTCCGTTCCTCGATTTTGATGTCGAGATCGAGCGTCGGGCGGGGATGCCGGTGGCCCGCATCTTCGCCGAGCGGGGGGAAGTGGCGTTCCGGGAGATGGAGGTGGCATTGACCCGTGAACTCGCCGCGGCTCCGCCCATGGTGCTCTCGCCTGGCGGCGGCTGGGTGACCAATGCCGGGGTGATCGAACTGCTCAGACCACCCGGCTACCTCATCCATCTCCTGGTATCGCCAGCCGAAGCCCTGCGTCGTCTCTCGCGGTCGCGTGTGGTGCGCCCGTTGCTGGCGCAGGCGGACCCATCCATAAAAATGCAGGCACTTTGGGAGGCTCGTGCCGGGCTCTACGGGAAAGCCGATATGGTTCTGAATGTGGAAGTTGTTGAACCGCAACGCATTACGGATTCCATCGTGGCGCTTGCCCACGGCAGGACGCCGGAGATAGGTTAGGAAATGGACGATCGCTGGATGCCGGTTGTGGCCGAATTGCGGGAGAGATTCTCCGCCGACACCGATGTGATAGAGGTGGAGGCGTACCTTTCGTCACAAGGATACGATCGGCGTCAAATTGGTGAGATTCTTTCCCTGCTGTTCAGCGATACTGTGCCGTCTCCGATGTGGGGCGGCGCGAACGATGCTCGGGAACCATCTCTGCGGGTGCAGGGTCCTCACGAGCGTGGTCGGTTCGCCGCCGACGCCTGGGGATATCTGATTTCACTCCACCGGGCCGGCGCCGTGAACCTTATCGACTTCGAGCAACTCGTGGAGCGTGCGCTGATCCATGTCGATGGCCGGATCACTCTGACGGATGTCCGCGCCATCGCGGAAGACATCGGAGTCGACGATGGCGCCATGGGCCGGGAGCGCCCCCTGATTCACTGAGCTGATGCCAATCAAGAAGGCTGCCAAAAAGGCGGCGACAAAGAAGACGGCGAAAAAAGCGACGACGACGGCGGCCACAAAGGCTGCTGGCGCCAAGGCGCCTGCCACGTCGTCCGCAAAAACCGCACGGAAAGCGCCGGCCCGGAAGACACCGGCTTCGAAAACCGCAGCCCGCAAGACCGCGGCTGGGAAGGCCACGTCCGGCAAGGCGACCGCCGGTAAGGCGACCGCCCGCAAGGCCGCGCTGCGCGCCGAGCCGGTCGATCTGCCGGACGACGAGCCGGCGCCGGCTGGCGGGACGTCGCTCGTCATCGTCGAGTCGCCCGCCAAGGCCAAGACCATCGGCAAGTACCTCGGCCGCGGCTACACGGTGAAAGCCACCGTCGGCCACGTGCGCGACCTGCCGGCCAAGAAGCTCGGTATCGATATCGATCACGGCTTTGCCCCCGAGTACGTCACCATCGAGGGCAAGGAAGACATCCTCACCGATCTGAAGAAGATCGCCAAGGGTGCGCGCGAGATCTTCATCGCTACCGACCCTGATCGCGAAGGCGAAGCCATCGGCTGGCATGTGGAGCAGTATTTCACGCAGCCCCGGCGTCACGCCGTCTCGGCGCCCATCCGCCGCGTGATGTTCCATGAGATCACCAAGGACGCGGTGCACAAGTCCATGGCGAAGCCCACGGATATCGACAACCGCAAGGTGGAAGCGCAGCAGGCCCGGCGGGTGCTCGACCGGTTGGTGGGATACAAGGCCAGCCCGGTTCTGTGGAAGACCGTGAAAAAAGGACTGTCCGCCGGCCGTGTGCAGACCGTGGCGCTGCGACTCATCGTGGAACGGGAGCGCGAGATCCGCGCGTTCACACCCGTCGAGTACTGGAGCATCGCCGCCGATCTGCAGAAGGGGCAGCAGGCGTTCACGGCCAAGCTCCATCAGGTGGACGGCAAGAAGCCCGAAATCCACAAGGGTGAGGAAGCCGAGCGCATTCTTGCCGATCTGAAGGGACGCAAGGAGTTCGTGGTCACCGAAGTGAAGCGGCGCGAACGTCGCAAGAACCCGGCGGCGCCATTCACCACGTCCACACTGCAGCAGGAAGCGGCGAAGAAGCTGGGTTTCGGTTCCAAGCGCACGATGCGCCTCGCGCAGGATCTGTACGAAGGCATCGACATCGGCATCGATGGCGCGTCGGGCCTCATCACGTACATGCGTACCGATTCCACGCGTGTGTCGGAAGATGCGGCCAACGCCGCCCGCGAGACTCTGCGTGCGCAGTTCGGTGACGACTTCCTCGCGGCGGCCCCGCAGCTCTATCCGAGCGGCAAGGCCAATGCGCAGGATGCACACGAAGGCGTGCGTCCCACCGACCCATCGCGTCGTCCTGAGCATGTGCAGAAGCATCTCACGGCCGATCAGTTCAAGCTCTATCAGCTCATCTGGCAGCGCTTCATGGCGTCGCAGATGGCGCCCGCGGTGTTCGACACCACCACGGTCGATTTCGACATCCCGGTGAAGACACCCGAGGGAGATCGTCGCTATCTGTTCCGCGCCACGGGCTCCGTCGTGAAGTTCCAGGGCTTCCTCGCGCTCTATCGTGAAGCCCGCGAAGAGGGAGACGCCAAGGCGCTCGAAGACGAGCAGGCGTTGCCGGTGCTCGACGTGGACGAGAAGGTGCCCGTGAAGGCCATCACGCCCACACAGCACTTCACCGAGCCGCCACCGCGTTTCTCCGAAGCGTCGCTCGTGAAGGAACTCGAGCGGCTAGGCATCGGTCGGCCGTCCACCTATGCGTCCATCATCTCCGTGCTGGCCGAGCGTCGTTACGTCTCGCTCGAACAGCGCCGGTTCTTCCCCACGTCGCTGGGCGAAACGGTGGAGAAGGTGATGGTGAAGAAATTCCCCGATGTGTTCAACGTCGGCTTCACCGCGCAGATGGAGGAGGAACTCGACAAGATCGCCGACGGCGAGATCGACTGGGTGCATGCGCTGGGCGATTTCTGGACGCCGTTCCAGCGCACGCTCAATGACAACGATCTCGATGTGCTCATCGGGGAGGCGTACGATCTTTCCGGACTGGCCAGCGAGCGTTGCCCGGAGTGCGGCGGCAAGCTGGTGGCCAAAGGCGGTTTCTTCGGACCGTTCATCGCCTGTGAGAATCATCCCAAGGCCTGCAAGTACACGCGCCCCATCAAGGGCGAGAAGAAGCCGGCGGAGCTCACGAGCTATCTCTGTCAGGAATGTGGTGCCCCCATGGTCATCCGGCATGGACGGTCGGGCGACTTCCTGGGGTGCAGCCGATTCCCGAAGTGTCGCGGCACGCGTTCCATGCCCACCGGCGTGAAGTGTCCCAAGGACGGCGGTGAGATCGCCGAACGGCGCAGCAAGAAGCGCGGCAAGGCGTTCTACGGTTGCGAGAACTATCCCAACTGCGACTTCGTCGTGTGGGACAAGCCCGTGCCCGAAACCTGTCCCGAGTGCGGGTACGTGGGCGCCGAAGCCAAGAGCAACAAGACGCGCGGCAACTACCGGAAGTGCCTCAAGTGTGGCAACGAGTGGGATGTGGCCACACCCGCGGAGGCCGAGGACGTCGCTGAGGTGGCGTGAGCACCCCGATGACGACACCGCTTTTGCAGCGCGACACGAAATCCGAGACGAGGTCCGACACGAATCGCGGTGCGACGTCACCGGTGCACATCGTCGGTGGTGGTCTCGCCGGCAGTGAGGCGGCGTGGCAGCTGGCGGAGCGTGGGCACGACGTCGTGGTCCACGAGATGCGCCCCGTACGGGGCACGGCGGCGCATCGGACGGAGCGTCTCGGTGAGCTGGTGTGCTCGAACACGTTCAAGAGCACGGAGACCTCCAACGCCCATGGCCTGCTCAAGGCCGAGATGCGCGCGCTGGGTTCGCTCATTCTCACCTGTGCCGACGAAGCCCGCGTACCGGGGGGCAGTGCGCTGACGGTCGACCGCGACGTCTTTTCGCAGGGCGTGCACGAGCGATTGCACGCCCATCCGCGCATCACGGTCACGCGCGAAGAAGTCACCGAATTGCCGGACGTGGGTGTGATCGCCACCGGTCCGCTCACCAGTGACGCACTGGCCGAACGCATTCGCGCGCGACTCGGAGTGGAGTCGCTCGCGTTCTACGACGCGATCGCACCGGTGGTGTCGGTGGAATCCATCGATCAGGGCATCGCATTCCGCGCTTCCCGCTGGGGCAAGGAGACGATGGAAGGCGCGGGTGAGGAAGGGGCGTTCCTGAACTGCCCATTCACGAAGGACGAATACGACGCGTTCGTCGCCGCGCTCACGACGGCCGATCAGTTCACGGCGCACGAATTCGACGCGGTGCCGTATTTCGAAGGCTGCATGCCCGTGGAGGAGATGGCGCGTCGTGGTCCGGAGACGTTGCGCTTCGGTCCGATGAAGCCCATCGGGCTGCGCGACCCGCGCACCGATCGCAAGCCCTGGGCGGTGGCGCAGCTCCGCATGGAGGACCGCGGCGGTCGCATGTGGAATCTGGTCGGATTCCAGACGCGGCTGCGCATCCCTGAGCAGGCGCGTGTCTTCCGGATGATTCCGGGCCTCGCCGAGGCGGAGTTTCTGCGCTACGGCAGCATCCATCGCAATTCGTACGTGAACGCTCCGGCGGCCCTGTCGTCGCACCTGTCGTTGCGGGATGCCCCGACCACGCTCTTCGCCGGGCAGATCACCGGTGTGGAGGGCTACACCGAGAGCAGCGCGACGGGACTGATCGCCGGCATCAATCTCTCGCGTATGCTGCGTGGTGAGGAGCCCGTCGTGCCCCCCGTCGCATCCATGCTCGGCGCGCTGTATCGTTATCTGCGGGAAGCCGATCCGAAGCACTTCCAGCCGATGAACGCCAACTTTGGTCTGCTCGATGAGCTCGAGGGCGTGCCGGCCAAGGTGCTGAAGGACAAGGTCCGCAAGCGCGAACTGTTTGCCGAGCGTGCCCTGCAGGCAATGGAGGCCTGGCGTGACGAACACGAACTCCTCGCGCACGCCTGACGAGGGTGAAGACCTGCACGGGAATCCGGACGAAGCGCCGGATCGCGCGACCGACGAAGCTCCGCTACCCGTCGAGATCCGCGAGTTCCTGACGCATCTCGAAAAGGAACGCGATCTCTCCGTGAATACGTTGCAGGCCTACCGGCGCGATTTGCGGGAGTTCTCGACGTGGCTGGCGATCACCCACGGCATTGCCGGATGGGACTGGAACGAGCTCACGCGCGCCACCATCCGTGGGTACATGGGGCATCTCACGCGACGCGGCCTGGCCAAACGGTCGGTGGCCCGCCAGCTCTCGGCCGTGCGCGGTTTCTATCGCTGGATGCATCGCGACGAACGGGTCGACGTCAATCCGGCGCGGGCGGTAGGCTCGCCGAAACTCCCGCGCACCCTGCCGGCCTGGCTCGACCGGCAGCAGGCGGAGACGCTGCTGCAGCACGCGGCCACACGCGCGCAGAGTCTCGAGTTCACCGATGTGCGCAATCTCGCCATGCTCGAGCTGTTCTACTCGAGCGGCCTGCGGCTTTCCGAGTTGCGCGGCGTGGATCTGGCCGACCTCGATCTCGTGTCGCAGCAGGTGAAGGTGCGTGGCAAGGGGCGCAAGGAGCGGATCGTGCCACTGGGCGATCACGCGCAGCGCGCACTGCGCAACTACCTGCTGAAACGCGACGCCCTGCTCGCACGCGTGGGGGAAACGCGACGCGCGAACAAGTCAGGCACGCCGCTCTCCCGTGGCGCCGTGTTTCTCAGTGAACGGGGCACCCGCATCAGCGTCCGGGCCGTGCAGCATGCCATGGTCACCCTCATGGCCGCCGTGAGTGAAGGAGCCGATCTCACCACGCACTCCCTGCGCCATACGTTCGCCACGCATCTCGTCGATGCCGGCGCCGACCTGCGCGCCGTGCAGGAACTGCTTGGCCACGCCAGCATCAGCACCACGCAGATCTACACGCATACGAGCG
This sequence comes from Gemmatimonas aurantiaca, assembly GCF_037190085.1. NCBI lineage: Bacteria > Pseudomonadati > Gemmatimonadota > Gemmatimonadia > Gemmatimonadales > Gemmatimonadaceae > Gemmatimonas > Gemmatimonas aurantiaca. The sequence continues at coordinate 610,276 of NZ_JBBCJO010000012.1, read as the reverse complement.
TGGATCGTCTCAAGAAAGTGTATCGGCAGGCGCATCCGCGGGCGTAGCGGCGCACGTAACAGCGCGTAACAGCGCGCGCCGGAACGCAAGGCGCGACGTGCGTTGCGAACGTCACCCCGGCGTGCCGCCACTCAGAACGGTCGCGGCCCGCGCGGCATCGAGATTGCCCCCGCACATGATGATCGCCACGGTCTTGCCGGCGAGACGCGGCGCCAGGGCGCGCAAGCCGGCCAGGCCGGTCGCCCCCGCGCCTTCGGCCAGGTTGTGCGTGATGCGCCAGAGATCGCGGATGCTCTGCGCGATGGCGTCGTCCTGCACCAGCACGAAGTCGGCGAGTCCGGCGCGCAAGGCGTCGAACGTCATCGTGTAGCTGCTGCCCGTCGCGATCCCCTCGGCGAACGTGCTAGCCGGCATGCCTGTGCGCATCTGCCCATCACGCCAGGCGTCGTGTTGTGCGGGCGCCCCGGCGCTCTGCACGGCGTAGATCTCGAGCGACGGCTTGAGTGTGTGGGTCACCACGGCGGCACCCACGGCCTGCGACCCACCACCCAGCGCGATCACCACCGCATCGAGAGCGGGGATCTGCTCGAGCAATTCGAGCGTCATCGTGCCCGCTCCGGCGATGACCTCGCGATGGTTGGTGGAGTGCACCAGGGCTTTCTGCTCCCGCGCCGCGAGGTCCGCGCAGGCGCGCGCCGCGTCGTCGTATCGGTCGCCCGTCTCGATGAGTGTGGCGCCATAACTGCGGATGGCCGCGTTCTTCTCGGGGTTGTTGCCCCGGGGCACGCAGATGGTCACCGGCACGCCGCACTGCGCGCCCGACCAGGCCAGGCCGAGTCCGTGGTTGCCGGTGCTGGCGGCGATCACGCCACGGGCGCTGTCCGCACTGGAGAGTGCGGTGATGGACGCGGTGCCGTTGCGCACCTTGAAACTCCCCGTGGGGAGATGGTTCTCGTGTTTCACCCAGACGCGGACATCATGTCCCACGAGGGCATCGAGTTCCGGATAGCGGCGGACCGGCGAAGGATCGAGAAAGGGCAGCAGCCGGTTGCGCGCCGCCAGCACGTCCGCGTAGGCGATGGGATACATTGTACAAATATGTCTCTTCCACAGGTTCGGGCGACCACCATTCTTGCCGTACGGCGCAATGGACAGGTGGCCATCGGCGGTGACGGTCAGGTGTCGGTGGGCGACACGGTGGCCAAGCAGCGTGCCGTGAAGGTGCGCACCCTGAAAGGTGGCCGGGTGCTGGCGGGTTTTGCCGGCTCGGTGGCCGACGCGCTCACGCTGTTCGAGAAGTTCGAGGAGAAACTCGAACGCCATCCGGGCAATCTGCCCCGCGCCGCCGTCGAACTGGCCAAGGAGTGGCGCAGCGATCGTGTGCTGCGCCGACTCGAGGCCATGCTCATCGTCGCCGATGTCGATCACGGCTTCATGTTGAGCGGCAACGGGGAACTGATCGAACCCGATGACGGCATCCTGGCCATCGGCTCGGGCGGCGCCTACGCCCAGGCCGCCGCCCGCGCGCTGATGCGCGAGACCACGCTCGCGCCCCGGGACATCGTGGAGAAGGCGCTCACCATTGCGGGCGAGATCTGCATCTACACGAACACCAACATCACGGTGCTGGAGCCGGCGCGCCCGGCTCCATAATCCGCTGTCCGGAGGGGGCTATTTTGCTCCCATCCGCATGACCCAGCTCGCTTTCACGAACACCCCGTCGGCCACACGCCGCAGACGATCGAAGGCCAGGGCATCGGGTTCGGTCAGGCTGCTTCCGTAACCCGCGAAGAACACCGTGCCCGGGCTCGGACGATAGGCAAAGAGCCAGTCGGCCCGCAGCAGATTGGAGCGGGTCGCCGTGAGCGGACGGAATGTGCCGTCGGAGAGTTGCGTGACCAGCACCTGACCCGTGCGCCAGTCACGCAACGCCTCCCGGCGGCTGGCTTCGTACTGCGTGACCAGACGCACGAAGACCGAGCGCGTCATCTGATACTCCGCCTTGATGCGCGGGATCTGCGTGCTGTACGACGAGCTGCCGTCCATGCGGCGGATGAACTCGTTGCTCGCATACGTGGCATTCACGCGCAGGCGCGTGTCCGGACGCCAGTCCACCGACCCCGTGATCGCCGTGCGGTTCACGCGTGCCGTTTCGTTGAAGTCGACGTCGTTGGCCAGCATGTACGTGGCGTTGGCCGCGAACCGGCGGAACTGCGGCGTGCCCAGCGAGAACTGCTGCGAGAACGTCGTGATGCGCGGCGATGGGGTGAACGGCACCGGCGTGCCCGAGCCGTTCGGCACCTGCAGGCCGCCGAACGCTGCCGGATCGAACGCATACGTGGAGAGGGTGGGGGTGTAGCCCACCGACCAGCCACGACGCAGCGTCAGTGTGCTGCCCGCGCTCGCCTTCGATTCCAGGAGAGGCTGGGCGTCGAAGAAGTCGGCGTACGTCCAGATGGCGTTGCTCTGCAGGAACAACTGATACCGTTCGAAGAGCTCGCCCGGTTTGCCGAACACCGTGAACCGGTTCGACGCACTCGGCTGCACATATCCCGTCCGCGCCACGAAACCGTTGTCCGAGCGGAAGCCGGGTTGAATGCCCAGCAGATTGTAGTGGAACCCCCAGCTCTTGCCGGTGCGATCGACGACCGCTTCCCACAACGCACCCGAAGAGCGGACACCACGATCGCTCGTGCTGCTCGAAGCGAACTGGCCCGACGCGTAGTACTTGCCGCCGAACACATGGCGCACGTCGCCACCGATGACGTGATTGGACCGCTGATCGCTGGAGCGGTCGCTGAACAGCAGGCCACTCTGCGATTGCAGGCTGAAGTCACGCGCGATGCGCACGATGTTGACCAGCGCCTTGGCGTCGTCCGCCACACCGGGCGGTGAATCGAAGGCCGAGAGCACCGCGATGTTCGCACGCCCCACGCGTCCGGTGAGTTTGGCCGCGGCGGTGGGCTGCACGATACGGCGCGTGTACACGAGCGTGTTCGGCACGTTGAACGCATCCGCGCCTTCCACGAAGAAGGGACGGCGTTCCGGGTAGAACAATGCGAACCGCTGATCCGCGGCCACCTGCGTGGCGTCGGCTTCCACCTGCGAGAAGTCGGGGCGGATGGTGCCGTTCAGCACGAAGTTGCTGCCCAGCCCGGCCCGGACGTTGCCGCCCACCCGCGGCGTGTTGGTGTACCGCCAGTCGCTGCCCGTGCCGCCGGGAGACAGCGGTGCCGGTGCGCCAGCCGTGGTGTTGGTGAGCTCCGGATTGAGCAGCACATCCACTCCGCGCTGCAGTCCGGAGAGGCCGCTGATGTACCCCTCCTGCGCGATGAACGACGCGGCGCCGCGCGCGACCGGTGTCCAGGTGCTTTCGTAGCCACTGTGCTGCATCTTGCGGTTGAACTGCAGGCCCCAGCGTTGCACCGCGCGCGAGGGAAAGCGCAGGCTGGAGTAGGGAATGCGGACTTCCACTTCGTAGCCATCGTCGGTGAGACGGCCACGCGACTGCCACAGAAAGTCGGCGCTCAGATCGACCTGACCCGGCGACACGTTCGCCCCCGGAATGAAGCCACCACCTTCGGCCTTGATGCCGTCCGCCTGGATGCCGAACGGATTCACGACGAACACGAAGGCGCGACGGCGTTCCTGAAACGGATCCAGATGGATCTCGATGTAGTCGTCGGCCGTGAGCCGGTCACGGTCTGCGAGCGTCGCACGGACGACTCCGTGCGGCTCGAATGCCCGGATGCCGAAGTAGATCGCATGTGCCGAATACCAGACCCGCACCTCCGTGGAATCGGGTGACGGCACCCCATCGGTGGGGGAGTAGAGGGAGAAGCCGGTGAGGATCGGCACGGTGCTCCACACGGGCTCGTCCAGACGACCATCGATCTCGATGGAGTCGGAACGGGGGGCACCGAGTGGGATATCGGTCTGGCCATTGCGGGCGTGAAATACCTGCGAGGTGGCCGCGGACGGCGTGGTCCTGGGGGTGTGCAGAGGGGACGGGGCAGGTTGCGCAAGGGCTGCGCTGTGAGCCGCCAGCAGCACACCGGCGACCCACCCCACGAAACGGCGGGACTGGGACATCCCCCAAAGCTAGAGCAATTGTTAGCGTTGTATATGCCCTCTGCACGTACGCAACAGGCGATCGCCAGACTCGCGGAGCTCACACCGCGGCAGATCGTCGCCGAACTCGATCGCTATATCGTGGGTCAGGCCAACGCCAAGAAGTCCGTCGCGATCGCCCTGCGGAATCGGTGGCGCCGGCAGCGGGCCCCTGAAGCCATCCGCGACGAGATCTCGCCCAACAACATCATCCTCATCGGACCCACCGGGGTGGGAAAGACCGAGATCGCCAGGCGCCTGGCCCGGCTGTCCGGCGCGCCGTTCGTGAAAGTCGAGGCCTCCAAGTTCACGGAGGTCGGGTATGTCGGACGCGACGTCGAGAGCATGGTACGCGACCTGATCGAAAACGCCATCGACATGGTGCGTTCGGAGCGCGAGACCGAGGTCGAGGATCTGGCCAACGAAAAAGTCGACGAGCGCCTGCTGGAACTGCTGCTGCCCATGCCACCCGTGCCCACCGGAGACACGCCGGAAGCGCGCGCCGATCACGACGCCGCGATCGATCGTCACAAGCGCACCCGGGAGAAGCTCAAGGCGTTGCTGCTGGACGGGCAGCTCGAATCGCGTGAAGTGGAGATCGAAGTCACGCAGACCGGTCCCCGGTTCCCGGGCGCCGCGATGCCCGGTGCGCCGGAAGGCATGGAAGGCGTGGCCGAGTGGTTTCGCGACATGATGCCGAAGAAGCGGAAGAAGCGCACGGTGAAGGTGAGTGAAGCCCGTCGCATCCTGCTCGACGAGGAACTCGACAAACTCATCGATCTCGACGACGTCACCGGTGACGCCGTGGAACGTGCGGAAGCGATGGGCATCGTGTTTCTGGACGAAGTCGACAAGATCGCCGGCTCACGCGGGCAGACCTCCGGCCCCGATGTCTCCCGTGAGGGTGTGCAGCGTGATCTGCTGCCCATCGTGGAAGGCTCGAACGTGCAGACCAAGTACGGCATGGTGAAGACGGATCACATTCTCTTCATCGCCGCGGGCGCGTTTCATGTGTCGAAGCCCAGCGACCTCATTCCCGAGTTGCAGGGCCGTTTCCCCATCCGCGTGGAGCTCGAAGCGCTCACCGAAGCGGATTTTGTCCGCATCATGACCGAGCCCGAGAGCGCGCTCACGCGGCAGTACGCCGCGCTGGTGGAGGCCGAGGGCGCGACGCTGTCGTTTGCCGCCGATGGCGTGGCCGAACTGGCCCGCGTGGCCGCGCGGGTGAACGAGCGCATGGAGAACATCGGCGCGCGTCGGCTGCACACGGTGATGACCACGTTGCTGGAGGAGGTGCTCTACGATCTTCCCGATCGTGGCCAGGGCGCCATCATGGTGGACGCCGACATGGTGCGCGAACGCCTGCGGGCGGTGAGTGAGGACGAGGATCTGCGGAAGTACATTCTGTAGGGGTGGGGTATGGCGGTTGCTGGGGGCGGGGCTGCCAGCGATGCGAACAGACGCCGAATTCCAGGAATGTGGCCGGAGGATCCTGTGGGGTGTTTGTCGCGGTGTTCGATGGGCGATACACTTCGAGAGTATGATTCGAGATATGATCACCTGCCCACAAGATCTCGTTCCCGCCGGCGTTCAACCTGAGGTGCTGACGCGTCAGATCGAGCGCTATCGCCGGATGTCGTACGAGGAGAAGCTGCGCCTGGCTGACGACCTCTATCGGCTCGCCTGGGAGATGACGTGCGCCGGCGTTCGTCTTCGTGAGCCGGCATGTGACGAGTCCGAAGTGCGCCGTCGTGCGAGGGCGATCCTGCGTGCTGCCGCCGACTGACGTTCTTTCCGTGTTTGCGCCGCGTTTTGCGGTGGCAGGCATCGAGTGGATGGTGGCTGGCGGTGTCGCGGCGATTCTCTACGGTGAACCGCGCTTCACACAGGACATCGACGTCGTGGTGGAAATGCAGCCACACGATGCCCAGCGTCTGGTCGCCGCGTTTCCCGATGAAGACTTCTACTGCCCTCCCATCGAGGTCATCGAGGAAGAAGCCCAGCGACCGGTCTTTGGTCATTTCAATTTGCTCCATCTCGAAACCGACGCACGCGCCGATGTGTATCTGGCTGGCGACGATGCGCTCGCACATCGTGGCCTGGCCCATCGGCGGTGGGTGCGATTGTTCGATATGGATATTCCAGTGGCTCCCCCGGAACATGTGATCCTGCACAAACTGCGATTCCGCCGCGAAGGCGCGAGTGACCGTCACCTCCGGGACGTTCGCACGATGCTGCGGGTGTTGGGGGACTCGGTCGATCAACATGCGCTCGAAAACGAAGTCCGTGCACTGGGGCTTCTTCGGGAATGGGAAGCCATGCGGAACCTGCGGGACTGATCTGCGTCGCCCCCGCCCGACCCCGACGCTGCCATTCCCCACATCGTCGGGATATATTCCGAAGTGATCCATCGCTCGGCGCGGCCCTCCAGCCGCGCCGTCTGCATTCCAGCCCCACCGTGGCCCGACCATGCAGGAACCCATGCCGTCCACGCATCGCGATTTCCTGAACATCGCCGATTTCTCCCCGGCCGAGACCTTTGCCCTGCTCGATCTCGCCGAACGTATGCGCACGGGCGCGTACGAGGGGAAACCGCTCGCCGGCAAAGCGCTGGCGATGATCTTCATGAAGTCGTCCACGCGGACGCGGGTTTCGTTCGAGGTGGGCGCCAGTCAGCTCGGCGGCACCGCGCACTTCCTGTCGTCGCGTGACGTGCAACTCGGACGGGGAGAGCCCATCCCCGACACGGCGCGCGTGCTCTCGCGCTACGTGCAGGGGATCATGATCCGCACCTTTGCCCACCAGGATGTGGTCGATCTCGCGGAGTATGCGAGCATCCCCGTCATCAACGGACTCACGGATCTGTCGCACCCGTGTCAGGTGCTCGCCGACGTGCTCACCATCCAGCAGCACCTCGGCGGCGTGCGCGGCAAGACCGTGGCCTGGATCGGCGATGGCAACAACATGGCCAATTCCTGGATGGAAGCCGCGGCGCATCTGGGATTCACACTCCGGTTGGCTTGCCCAGAGGGGTACGACCCCGACGCCCGGTTCCTGGAGCTGGCGCGGGCCAACGGTGGCGATGTGCAACTGCTCCGCGATCCGCGGGAGGCCGTCGCGGGCGCCGATGTGGTGACCACTGATGTCTGGGCCTCGATGGGGCAGGAAGAGGAGCAGGCGCAACGGGCGATGGCTTTCGCCCTGTATCAGGTGGACGCGGATCTCATGCGGCGTGCCGCGCGCCACGCCATCTTCCTGCATTGTCTGCCGGCGCATCGGGGGGAAGAGGTCACGGCCGAGGTGATCGACGGACCGCAGAGTGTCGTCTGGGATGAAGCCGAGAACCGGCTGCACATTCAGAAAGCGATCATGGCGGCGCTCATGGGGAACGAGCCGCTGTAGCAGCCGCTGGATCGGCCGCCGTCGCGAGCGGCTGAAGGTTTCGCGGCTGGCACCACCCCGTGTCTTCGGGCATCTTTAGCCGAACGTGGTCATGGAGACCGCGTCCTGCTTCCATCTTGCCATGACCGCACACGAGACCAGCGCGCAGGCTTCGGCGCTCAAGCGTACGCCGCTGCACGACATCCATGTCGCCCTCGGCGCCAAGATCGTTCCGTTCGCCGGCTACGAGATGCCCGTGCAGTATCCCGCCGGCATCACCGTCGAACACAAGGCCGTCCGCGAAGCCTGCGGCATGTTCGACGTGTCGCACATGGGCGAAGTCATCGTACGTGGACCCGATGCCATCCGCTTCGTGTCGTCGGTGACCAGCAACGACGTCGCCGCCCTGGCCGTGGGGCAGGTGCACTACAGCACACTGCTGCGGAGCGACGGCACGATCGTCGACGATCTGCTCGTCTATCGCTTCGCCGATCACCTCATGCTGGTCATCAACGCCAGCAATCGTGACAAGGATATTGCACATCTCGAGGCGCACATCGGTGGTTTCGAGTGCACCATGGAAGATGTTTCCGACGCGACCGCACTGCTGGCCATCCAGGGCCCCCAGGCGCCGGCCCTCGTGGCCTCACTGGCCGATGTCCCCCTCGACGGCGTGAAGTACTACTGGTTCACCGAAGGCAACGTGGCGGGCATTCCCTGCATCATCTCGCGTACCGGGTACACGGGCGAACTCGGATTCGAACTGTATTTCGACGCCGCAGAGGCCGGTGCCATGTGGAACGCCGTGATGGCCGCGGGCCAGGTCACGCCCTGCGGACTCGGCGCACGGGATACGCTGCGTCTCGAAGCGGGCCTCTGCCTCTACGGCAACGAACTCGACGATCAGGTCACGCCACTCGAAGCCGGTCTCAACTGGCTCGTGAAGCTTGGAAAGACCGAACCGTTCCTGGGCAAGGACGTGCTGCTCCGGCAGCACCAGGACGGCACCGATCGCAAGCTCGTGGGCTTCACGTTCGAGGAGCGCGCCATTCCGCGGCACGGGTATCCGGTGATCTATGGCGGGGTCGCTATCGGTGAGGTGCGCAGCGGGACCATGAGTCCGACGCTCGGCATTCCCGTGGGGACGTGTTATCTGCCGAGTGCGGCGGCCGTCGAAGGCACACGCTTCGAGGTGGATATCCGTGGCAAGCGCATCCCCGCGCGCGTGGTGAAGCTGCCCTTCTACAAGCGCCCGGGGAAGGCGTGAGCAATCGGCCGCGCCCCACCACATCGCGGAGCGGTGCAGTGGACGATGCGGAACGGAGCGTCATTGCGATTCTGATGACGGACGTCGAGCCGGCCGTGCGGTTGAATGCCGCACTGGAAGGCGAAGGCGTCGACACCGTCATGATCTCGCCGATGGACGACGTGCGCGGCGAGATCCGTCGCGCCCGTCCGTCCATCGTGGTGCTGACGGGCGCATTGCTCGACGGCGCCAACATCGCGCTGGTGCGGCAGCTGCTGTGGGACAATGTCGCGGTGCTCGGCTTCACCGATGTGAGCGACGCCACGCTGCTCGAGCGACTGCGGGACATCGGGTATGCGGAGACATGGCCGAAGCCCGTCAGCATCGACGAAGTGGTGGATGCGATCCGCCGGCGGCTCGAGCGACGGCGACTGGCCGAACTCACGGGACTCATCGGCGAATCGGCGGCCATTCGTGAAGTGCTCGTGAAGGTCGAGCAGATCGCGCCGGTCTCGAGCACGGTGCTTATCGAAGGGGAGAGCGGCACGGGCAAGGAACTCGTGGCCCGTGCGATTCACCGTCTGAGTCCGCGTCGTGGCAAGCCGTTCATCGCGGTGAATGTGGGTGCGTTGCCGGAGACGCTGCTCGAAAGCGAATTGTTCGGTCACGAGAAGGGTGCGTTCACCGGAGCGGCCGAACGCCGTCTGGGGCGTTTCGAACTGGCGGACACGGGGACGTTGTTCCTCGATGAGATCGGCGAGATCCCGCCGGCCACGCAGGTGAAGCTGCTGCGTGTGCTGGAGGAGCGTGAGGTCACGCGCGTGGGTGGCAGTCAGTCGATTCCGGTGGACGTGCGTGTGGTGGCCGCGACGAACCGACCGCTGCGTGAACATGTCGAAGAAGGCGGATTCCGTGCCGATCTGTTCTACCGGCTCAACGTGCTGAATGTGTATCTCCCGCCGCTGCGTGAACGGCGGGAGGACATTCCCCTGCTGGTGCGCCGCTTCGTGACGGAGTTTTCGGCGTTGCACGATCGCACGTTCCAGGGGATTTCCGCCGACGCACTCGAATTGCTGGTCGAGTATTCGTGGCCGGGCAACGTGCGCGAGTTGCGCAATCTGGTCGAGAGCATGGTGGTGCTGGCGCACGGTCGGGAGATCGTGGCCGACGACATTCCCCGGGCGATTCGGGAGGGCGGTGGACGCCGTTTGTTGCCCGTGCATATCGGCCCGGTGTTGCAGGGCGCCGAGCGGGCACAGGGACGCGAGCTCGAATTCATCGTGCGATCACTGGTCGAGCTCAAGTTGCAGGTGGAAGAGCTGCGGCGTCGCATGGATGTGGAGACGCGTGTCGTCCCCGCGCCTGCCGGGATGGCCGGCGGGTGGGTTGGCGAGGTGCGTCCGGCGTCCGTGCTGACGGGGCACGAGGAGCTGGCGGGACCGGCCTATGCCGGCGGGTTGGGCCGCGGCATCGAACCCCGGGATCAGAACCCGCCTCCGGCCGTGATCACGCTGGGGCTGGGCATGACGATGGCGGAAATCGAGCGGGTGGCCATCCAGGCCGCGCTTCGGGAAACCGGCGGCAATCGGCGGAAGGCCGCCGAGCAGCTGGGGATCGGGGAGCGGACGCTATACCGGAAGTTGCGGGAGTACGAGGGGGAGGAAGGGGCCGACGGAGCCGCTTCCCTCGACGAAACTTGAGGTATCGAGGTCTACATTCATGCGGGACAAGTGGTTGGAAGATCGTGAGCCTTGCTACAATGCGATCTCGGCCACATATTTGCCTCGTTGACAGCCGGAGCGTGCGCTCCGGTTCGCCTTCGCCGCGGAGCTCAGCCTGTCCATTCCCGTCAATTTCGGCATGACCTCCCCACCCGCGACCGCTGGAACGATCGCAGGGAGTGTGCTTCCCATCCGGCGAGCCGAGGAGTTGATCCAGACGCTTCCGGGCGTCCTGTCGGTTCGCATCGTACCAAATGAGACGGGCGCGATCGACGAAATTCACGTCCTCACGACAGATCAGGTGCTTCCGAAGCACACGGTGCGGAACATCGAGAGTGCGCTGATGGCGCAGCTCGGGCTCCGTGTGAACCATCGGAAGGTTTCCATCGCCACGACGCTCGACGCGCCCAGGGCCGCGGATGTGTCGTCGGTCGGTCCGCTTTCGGGGATGAGCGGTCTCGCAGCGGTGTCGGGTGGTGCGCCCCCCATCATGCCCACCTCGGTGCCATCGCCGGTGACTGTCCCGGCCACTGGCGCTCCGGCATCTCCGTCCGACGCCGCCGTGGGCGGGGCGGTGGAGGGCCGATTGCCTGCCGGGGGCGTGGAAGTCCGGAGTGGCCCTGAGCGCGGCGCACGGGAAAGTGCCCTGAACCGAACTGAGTCGTCTACACCCGTAGTGTCCCGTCCCGGCACGGAGCTGGGCCGGCGGTTGCTGATCTTCGAGGACGTCGAAGTCCGGCGATCGCGCGCGCGTGGGGTGACCTGCCTGGTCACGTTGTCGCGTGAAGGGCAGACGTACGTGGGTGAAGCGGACGGTCAGGAAACGGAGCGTTCCCGGATCGAGTTGGCGGCGCGGGCTACGGTGCAGGCGATTGCCGCCTCGCGTGGTTCCCCGGGTGGCGAGCGAGGGCTCGGCCTGGAGGGCGCGACGCTGATCGAAGCCTTCGATCGGGAATTCGTTTTCGTGAGCATTGCCGTACGGATCGGTCGTGAACCCGTGGTGCTGACAGGGAGTTGCGAAGTGCGGGAGACCGCGGAGACGAGCGCCGTTCTGGCGGTGCTCGACGCGACCAACCGCTGGTTGTATCTGGACAGATAGGACGCCGCCGACGGTGTCCGTCCACCGACCTTCATTCGTCCGTATTCGACGAACCATCACGTTGTCCCCGTCAACCGTCGTAGAGCGGAGCTGAGCGGGCAGGCCAAGCAGTAGGAGCGGAGCCAACCATAAGAGAGCACGCGGTGTTCCGAGCGGAACGCGCGTGACTGCCTAACGGGAGGTGACGCAGAATGGAGTTCCTGGCCGAGCTCGTGGATGCACTCTTGTCGTTCGTTTTGGCTGACCTCAAGCTCTGGGGCTGACCCTTAGCTTGGTTGACGGGGCCACACTTTACAAAGTCGATGAAGACAAGCGTAATCGCCTACGTATACGCGATCGTGGCAGCTGCAGCTGCCTCGCTTGTCGGGCTCTATTTCTATCAACCCCAGGTAGAGCTGTCTCTCCTTGCGGGAGCAGGCTGGCTCACGCTCGTTGCCTTTCTTGGAACGATTCTGAGCTACCGAGTCCAGGGCAGCACCTTCGGTGCTGTCTCTTTCATCCCATTTCTTACAGCATTTGTTCTGTATCCATCTTGGGCCACCGTAGGAATTGTCGGTGCATCGGCAATGGTGGCGGAATTGATAAAGCCCAAAATGGCTATCAAGCGCGCTTTCAATGTTAGTCAGATCGTGCTTGCGGGGTGTATCTCTAGCGCATGCTATTTGCTACTCGGCGGTCGCGCGCTGCAGATCGATCCTAGCTTCCAGCCTATACCACACATAGCTGCGGTCGTTGTTTTTCTTCTGGTGAACACCCTTGCTGTCGCTGCTGTCATCGGACTAGCTGAGGGGAAGAGCATCATAAAGACCTGGGCGGGCGGCAATTCAGCAGGATTGGTCTACGACATTGTCGCTATTCCGGGTGTCTTCGCTTTCGCCAGAGCCTATGTTGACTGGGGAGGGTGGGGTGTTGGAGTTCTTTGCGCACTTATTCTTGGCCTGAGACTCACCTATCAGTCTAAGCATCAGCTGGAGACGACTAATAAGGAGCTATTGGAGCTCTTTGTTCATACTGTCGAGTTTCGAGACCCCTACACCTCCGGTCATTCTCAGCGTGTAAGTCGGTATTCCAGGATCATCGCCCAGGTCGTGGGACTGACGCCAAAGGAGATAGATCGAATTTCGATCGCCGCGTTGCTGCATGATGTTGGTAAAATCCATGAAATCTTCGCACCGATTTTGATGAAGCCTGGTCGGCTAACTCCAGAAGAAAGAGCCATCATGGAACTTCATCCAATCAAGAGCGCAGAGCTCGTTGCGAAGATTTCAGATCTCCAAGATATCGTCCCGTCGGTTCGGCATCATCACGAAAACTGGGATGGAACGGGCTATCCCGATCAATTGAAGGGGAAAGAAATCCCTCTAGGTTCACGAATCATCATGTTCGCTGACACGATTGATGCGATGACTACGGATCGTCCATATCGAAAAGCTTTGGGTGAAGCTGAAGTCCGCGAGGAGTTGCGGAAGTTCAGGGGCATTCAGTTCGATCCAGATATCTGCGATGCACTGGTAGGATCGCCTGATTTCCGCAGACTCTTTGATAGCTCCGATTCTGGTAAAGTTCACTCGCTCACGCAGATCCTGGAGATCGTGAGAAAGCGAGTAAAGACTCCCGCCGTTGCTTAGTCGCTGCATTGAGCACGAGCCTCTTCTCGTGCGCGCTGGAGTGCAACGGATAGCGGCCCAAGCTCCCTCCGCAGCCGATTGGAATACTCCTCAATAAAGTCGCACGCACGACGATACTCCTTCTTTCGAACAAGAGTCGCGGCGATGGTGGACGTGAGGTAGTCACTCGTTCCAAAACTCGCCGTGCGGCGATGCTTTTCCATCGCCGCAGCGATCAAGGCTTCACTCGGCTCCCAACTGAGATCCAGCAACGAGACACCTAGCTCAAGAGCAACGACGTATGCGCTTGCCTTTGTGGTTGGTATCCTTGGAAGTGAGGATCGTACTTCGTGCAAAAACGTATTCGCGTCATGGTACATGCCAGCTTCTATTGCCATATGGCAGTAGTGAGCGGTTAAGAAGTTCGTAGATATTGGATCGTCGTTAGATCTGACTAAAGATCTCAGCTGACCGGTCCAGTATCCAAGCTCAGAGTCGTTCCCCGTGTCGAGTTGCATTTGGGAAAGCTGCCATGCGGGATATAGCGCAAGCTTCGGCGCATCCACCGATAGAGCCATTGTGAACGACAGTCGCAAGGCTTCTTCTGCCTCGGGGAGCTTCCCGCAGATTCTTAGTGCATAGGCGGCGCGTCCAATGTCCTGCGCAGCATGACTGGATGCTTCATGTCTCGATAGACGACGAATCATGTCTCTTGCCGTGCGCTCGGCTGCGAATAGGTCGCCAAAGATCGTATGGTATAGTAGTGAGAGGCGTTGGAACTGTTCGTCAGCTAGCTCTTCAAGATTCATATTGCTCTTGACCGCAGCATAGCACATGGACGCAATTGAGTTGTCGCAAGTATTGGCAGCTATCGTTAGGCCAATCTCAGCCGCCCGAGTTCTAGTCGATGGTGCCAAGTGCTGTAGGCCGACGAGAGTACCGCAGATCCTTGCGAGTTCATCGCGGTCGGCGAGCACATCGGCTCGATAGGCTGAATCCAGTGTAGAGAGCAACTCGTCAACGGCCGGCTCGGCAAGGGACTCAAGATTCGATGGCACAATGTATCCCCCGGGTGCATGAAGAAGAGCCCGGCCATATTCTCCCACATCAAGTCGCAATCTGGCGCACAGTTTTTCAACGTGATCTCTCAGTTCTGCATCTGCAAGCGAGATGTCTAGGGATTCAAGAAGTGTGAGGAGCGCCTTAGGGCGACCAGCCTGGATAAGATCTCTAGTGTGCGCAATCGCTAGTGAAGCACAACGCTCTTCACTTCCTGCACTGGCGTAGTGATACAATGCGTCGATGATGAGTGGAGCCTCAGGAGAGGATCTGAATTCCTCCTCCAAGCTTCGAGCAATCGCAAGATGGATGGTGGCTTTAGCGAGGCCTTGGAGCCGTTCCGTAGCGGCACGACCAATCAACTCATGAGTCACGACCATCGCGGCTTGAGCTCTCGAGAGACATCCCGCCTCCTGCAGTTGCTCTAGTGCATTGATCAGTTCATGAGTCGGAAGCTCCAAAACACGGCCAACCCGATCAACGGAGGCGAGTTTCCCGAGCACACAGACTGTCTGCATTGCCCTCAAGGCATGAGGATGCAACCGATCAATTCTGTGCTCGAGAAGAGCCTGCAATGTGGGAGGAATCCCCCCGGCATCGCCCGTCTCGATCCAGTGGTTCACTAGTGCTCGCAGAGCCAACGGACTACCTTCGCACGCGTCAATTATCCAACGCTCGGTCCCGGCATCCATTGTGGCGGCGTAGTCTTCACCTATCGCCCGAGCGAGCTTCAGGCTGGCAAGCGAAGACAAGGCAGGGATTGCGCGGATACCTAGGTTCGCTGGAATCCTATTTGGACGTTGAGCCAGGATTTGTCTTGAACGTGAGGTGATGACAAGAAAGACGCGCATGGACAGAATACGTTGTATAAGGTCAGCTATGCCGTCCCATGAATCACTATCCATCCAGTGAGAATCTTCGATGGAAATGAGTAGAGGGCGTTCCTCCGAAACGGCGCCAACGATGTCGACAATCGCATGGCGGATCGACTGTGTACGGACATTGCGAAGAGTCTCTTCTAATCGGAGTGTCCCGTTCGATTGGCGAAGATCATCTGTTGAAGAGCACTCGGTACTTGGAGTTATCGTGAGCTCTCCATCCCGCTCCCCCACCAACCGCTTCAACACCGCCATGCTCTCCGGCGAACATCCGAGCGCGCCGGGGCTCGACAACAGTTCCGGCAACGCTTCCAGGAACACACTCAGCGGACGCTGTAGGTCGGTCTCACGACACTCGATGCAGATCTCGCGATAGCCTTCGATCTGCGCGACCTTCGCAAGTTCGGTCACCAGCCGGGTCTTCCCGATGCCGGCGGGGCCATGCAGCAACACGGCACTCCCATCGTGCCAGCGCGCCCGCCGCATCGACATCGTCAATTCGGCCAGTTCCTGCTCCCGGCCCACGAAGTGCCGTTCGGTGACGGCCAGCGATGGACGACGGCGCGCCGGCGGCTCGGTGAATCGCTTGCGCAACAACTGCGCGGGCAGACGGATGTCACCGGCGTAAGGACCGAGTTCGGCCAGATACCGGTCCAGCATCGCGACGGCTTCCATCTTGCCGCCGGCAAGCATGGTGCATTCGGCCAGCGCGAGCGTCGCGTCCTCGTTCAGGGGATCGAACTGCAGCAGCCAGCGCGACAGCACTTCCGTCGCGCCCCAGTCGGCACGCTCCCGGCGCTGCCGCAGTATCTCCACCAGCACACGACGCACGTCGCCGTGCACCGTTTCCCTCGTCTGCTCGATCCACTGCCCGAAGACCGGACTGCACGACACGAATCCCGGCAGGAAGATGCCGAAGGGTTCGTCGCCCCGCGTGATGTCGCGGTCGAAACGCTCCAGATCCCGCTCGACGGAGAACGTGCGCAGCACCTGCTCGCGCGCCAGCTGCACCGTCTCGCCCCGCAGGGCGATGTCCACCTGCATGCCGCGCAGCTTGTACAGCGCCTGCCGCAGATTGCCCCGCTGACGGGTCGTCATCTGGTCCGGCCAGAGTTCCGACAGCAGGATGTCGCGCGGAATGCTCATCCCGGGCGTGTGCACGAGGCGCAGCAGGATGGCAAACACCACTTCGGACTGCGCGCTGATGATCTGCTCGCCCACCAGGATCCGGGCGGCACCCAGGCTCTGCACGCGGATACGCGGCCGCCCGTCCTCGGCGATGGTTTCCGGTGTCGTTCGGCGCGGAGGACGGGGGATTTCTCCGTCCGCGCGCAGCAGATCGTGTTCTCGCATCATCACATTGCCTCCTCTGGGCCACTCACCGCCATCCCCGGGACGTCCGGCCTTGTCGAGCCCCGTCTTCCCAAAGAACCTGCCGCTGTCAGCGACGTGTCATTTCAATCGACGGCCACGATCCGCCCGATTCCCGGGATACTCCCATCCACATACGAGAGCGGGAGACCGCGGTTCTCCCGCGATCCCCCGCTCTGCGTCAGCCCGCTCGTCCCAGATTCAGGACGGGAATTCGATCAACGACTCCTTCGCAATTCCGTCCGCTTCGGCCTGGAAGTTCACGACCAGGCGGTGCCGCAGGACGCCCTTCGCCACACCCCGCACGTCCTCGATGTCCGGCATCGCCCGGCCGTCCATCGCCGCCCGGGCCTTCGCGCCCAGCACCAGGTACTGCGAGGCACGCGGGCCGGCACCCCAGCTCACGTACTTCTTCACCCGCGCGGTCGCTTCCGGCGCGTCGGGACGGGTGCTCCGCACCAGCTGCACGGCGTACTGCACCAGACTCGGCGGCGCCGGCAGACGACGCACCAGCCGCTGCAGCTCGAGCAGTTCGGCGCCGCCGAGGACCGGCTTCACCGCGCCCTGCGTGTCGCCGGTGGTGGAGAGTACGATCTGCTCCTCCTCCTCGCGCGTGGGGTAGCCGACCGTGAGCTCGAACATGAACCGGTCGAGCTGCGCTTCGGGCAGCGGATACGTGCCTTCCTGCTCGATGGGGTTCTGTGTGGCGAGCACGAAGAACGGCCGCGGCAGATCGTACGTGCGTCCGGCCACGGTCACCGTCCGTTCCTGCATGGCCTGCAGCAGGGCTGCCTGGGTCTTTGGCGGGGCGCGGTTGATTTCGTCGGCCAGCACCATGTTGCCGAACACCGGACCGGGGGCGAAGCGGAACGCGCGTTTGCCGGTACCCGGTTCTTCTTCCATGAGCTCGGTGCCCGTGATGTCGCTGGGCATCAGATCCGGCGTGAACTGCACACGCGAGAAGCTCAGATCGAGGGCCTGCGAGACCGTCTGCACGAGCAGGGTCTTGGCGAGTCCGGGCACGCCCACCAGGACGGCGTGTCCTCCGGCCAACAAGGCCGTCACCAGATCATCGACGACGTGGGCCTGTCCTACAATGCGCTGCGCAATCTGTTGCCGCAGTTCCCGCCGCGCCGCCGCAAGGCGATCGAGCAACGCGAGATCGTTGGCGTCCGGGGATGGAGTCACGAGGAAACGTGAAGGTGGGGGCCGCGGCCACGGGGGCCGGAAACGATAACGGACGCCTGCGGGCGTCCGTTGCCGACTCGAAGGAATGTACCGCGGGGCCGCGTCAGCGGTACGTCCCGCGGGACATGCCGCGCGCCCGCTGCGCGGATCAGCGCAAGGCGAAGTCCACGCGCTGCTGCACCGGGTAGTTCTCACTCCGGAGCTGCGCGACGAGGGTGTAGCGACCGGGCGCGTCGGGGGACCAGCGTTCACGATAGACGGCCGAATCATGCGCGTCGAGCAGACGATTCTGCATGGCCTGTGTGAAGAGACGGCCGGCGCTCCAGCGCCAGACTTCCCGTCCGGTGGTATCGAGCACGACAAAATCGTGCGTCCGGCCATCGGGAAAATTGAGTTCCACCCGCTTGGTGGATGCATTCGTCACTTCGATCGCAAAGCGGACCGCCCCGTTGACGGTGTCGACCCTCACGTGCGAAACCACGCCCCGGTCCGTGCCGGTTCTGGCGGCCGCGGCCGCCGCCGCCCTGAGTCCGGCCATGGGGCGAGCGTTTGCCACCGGGTTCGGCGTTCGCGGACTGCACGCGAAGACGAGCCCAGCCGCTGCCAGCAGTGGAACGGTGATGCGCCAGAGCATCAGAACAGGGGGCGAATTGTCGGAGAGTGACGCCGGATACCGAACCTCAGCATCGACATACGGTTGGACGATCGGCGGTCACATTTCGATACGGCGCCACGTTATTAACCCCGGTCTCGCCTGTCAAGGGCCCATTCTCATCCTAAGTGACGATATGACTTTGTCTTTCAGGATTGTGACCAAATATCGGCATCTGTTCGGTTTCGGTCAGAATGATCGCTTGCGAAAAATTTCACAAGCGTCTAGCTTCCGCCCCCGAATGGCAGAAAATCCGCATCGTTCCACGCCGCGTTCTCCGGATCGCTCCACGCGTGATTCCAGACCATCGGGGGAAGTCTCACCGTGGGCACTGGCCGGTCTCGGGATGCAGTTTTTTGCCGCGATTCTGTTGTTCGTGTACGCCGGCAACTGGCTGGATCGCCGGCTGGGCACGGCACCACTGTTTCTGCTCGGTGGTGTGTTGGTCGGTGGGGGTGGGGCTTTTTACTCGGGCTATCGGCGATTGACCGCGGCGCAGCGCGAACCTCGCGCTTCACACGACGATCGCGACGACTCGACACCGGAACACTGAGGACGATCGCTCGATGACGAACGCGTCGCTGACGAATCCGTCGGACAACGATCGCCCCGGTACGACGGGGATGCTCACCGCCATCGTGCGGTTCACGGTCGCGCAGGTGATGCTGGTGATCCTCTGTGTGTACGTGATGCAGACGTTCGTGTGGACCGATCCGGCGTCGGTGCGGGCCGTGCAGGCGAGCGCGTGGCTCGCGGTCATCGTGCAGACGTTCACCTTCGCCATCGCGCGGCTGGTGGCGCGGCAACAGGTGATCGCCGGATGGGGACTGGGCGTGCTGCTGCGTTTCGCGTCCGTGGCGTTCTGGGGATTTCTCGGAATCAAGGCGCTGGGGTTGGTCGCAGGTCCGGCGTTGCTGTCCTTGGTGGTGTTCTACTTCCTCTCGACACTCGTCGAGCCGCTCTTTCTGAACTGACGTCTCAAACCCGGATGCAGTCGATGATCCGTTCGTTGTCCCGACTGGCCCGCCTGAGCGCGGTCTTCGCTGGTGCCGCCCTCATGCTGGCCGCCACGCCGCTGCCGGCGCTGGCGCAGGAGCACGAGGCCGCTGCGGCCGCCGCGACTTCGCATGGTGGCGAACACGCCGCCGGCCCGGTCGATATCATCACGCCGCACATCACCGACGGGCATCATCTCGAGCTGCCGTACTGGAAGGCGCCGTTCTACAAGGAAATCGAGCTGCCGCACTGGGAGCCGGTGCACATCGGCGGGCTCACGCTCGATCTCTCGCCCACCAAGCACGTGGTCTTCATGATCGCGTCCGCGCTGATCGTGGCCATCGCGCTCATCACCGCCGCGTCCCGGTCGCGTCAGCAGCATGCCAGCAAAGGCCGCTCGCACGGGTTCGCGGGCACCATCGAAGCCATGGCGCTCTACCTCCGCAACGAGGTCGTGCTGCCGAACGTGGGACATCACGGTGAAGCTTTCGTGCCGTTCGCGCTCACGCTCTTCTTCTTCATCCTGACCTGCAATCTGTTCGGGATGATTCCGTACGGTTCGACGGCCACGGGCAATATCTCCGTGACCGCCACGCTGGCCATCATCACCGCCATCGTCGTCGAGCTCGCGGGCATCCGCGCCAACGGGCTCGGGTACCTCAGCACGATCTTTTACTGGAACAAGGATCTGCCGTTCCCCATGCGCGTCGTCATGTTCTTCGTGATGTCGCCGGTCGAAATGGTGGGCAAGATCTCCAAGCCGTTCGCGCTCACGATCCGTCTATTCGCCAACATGACGGCCGGACACATCGTGCTCCTGGCGCTCATCGGTCTCATCTTCGCCTTCCAGAGCTGGGCGCTGGCCGGCGTGCCGGTGCTCATGGCTGTGGCCATCAGCATGCTCGAACTGTTCGTGAGTTTCCTGCAGGCGTTCATCTTCACGCTGCTCGCCTGCGTGTTCATCGGACAGATCCGCGAAGCGCATCACTAGACGCATCACTGTTTCCGTTTTTGTTGAAGCGTGCGTCGCGGCACTCCCTCGCGATGCACGTCGTAGCCGGTCGAGCGACCGGTGACACCCGTTGAGCCTCATCGCTCGCTGACGGGATACGCGGACCGGAGTGTCCGTCGGGAGTGCAGGACCACAACGACTACGACTCGGAGTAATACGATGGAAATCATGGGTCTCCTCCAGGCCGCCGCGCCGGTGGTGCAGGATCCGAAGGGCCTCGCGATGATCGGTGCCGGTATCGCCGCCGGTGGTGCCGTGATCGGCGCCGGCCTGGGTATCGGCCGCATCGGTGGTTCGGCCGTGGAAGGCATGGCGCGTCAGCCCGAAGCGGCTGGCCGCATCCAGACGGCTGCGCTCATCCTGGCCGCGCTCATCGAAGGCGCCGCGTTGTTCGGCGTCGTGATCGGCTTCCAGATCCAGGGCAAGATCACGTTCTGATCCGACTGCGTGTGGGGCGTCCGATCCGAACGGACGCCGGGCGCCCCACGTGCTTCCTTCATCTCCGTGGACCTTTCCATGTTCGCTCTTTCTGCACGCCGTCTCGGTGCCCGCCTCGGCGTGCTTGCCGTTGCTCAATTGATGATCGCCACGCCCGTCTTCGCCTCCGAGGCGCAGGGTGGGTCGGTGAACCTGCTCGAGCCCAATGCCGGCTTGATGTTCTGGACGCTGGTCATCTTCCTGCTGCTCTGCGTCGTGCTCGCGAAGTTCGCGTTCAAGCCGCTGTTCGCCGCCGTCGAGGCGCGTGAGAAGGCGCTCGAGGACGCCATCGAAGGCGCCAAGCGTGACCGGGCCGAGGCCGAGGCCGTGCTCGCGCAGCAGCGCGCGCAGCTCGAGAATGCCCGCAACGAAGCGCAGGCGATCATCGCCGACAGCCGCGGTGTGGCGGAGAAGATGCGCGCCGATCTGCTCGCGCAGACCAAGCATCAGCAGGAAGAGATGATCGAGCAGGCGCGTCGCGCCATCGAGAGCGAGAAGGCTTCGGCTATCGCCGACCTGCGTCGCGAAGCGATCGATCTCGCCATCGCCGGGGCGTCGCGTGTCATCGAGCAGAACCTCGATTCGGCGGGCAACCGCAAGATCGTGGAAAGCTTCCTCGCGTCGCTCGACAGCAAGGCGGCGCGCTGATGTCGGCCGGCGTGCAGGGCGAATCCGTCGCGCGCAACTACGCCGAGGCGCTGCTGGCGCTGGCCGGCCAGAGCAACGAAGCCGAGGCGTGGGGCGGTCTGCTCCGTCAGGTGGCCAACGCGATCACGGACGATGTGCATCTCGCGCGCTTCCTCGAGTCGCCGCGCATTGCGGCGGTGCAGAAATCGGACGTGCTCGCGAAGGCACTGGGCGATCACGTGCCGCGCCTCTTCCTCCGCTTCCTGCAGCAGCTCGTGAAGAATCGCCGGCAGATGCTCATTCCGGTGATCGCCACGGAATACGAGACGCTGCGTGATGCCGCCAACGGCGTCGTGCATGCGCGCGTCACCGTGGCGCGCGAGACCGGCGACGAAGAAACGCGGATGATCGCCGACCGCCTCTCCAAGGCCATCGGCAAGACGGTCGTGCCGCACCTCGCGGTCGATCCGGCCATCCTGGGCGGTGTGATCGTGCGCATGGGCGACACCGTCATGGACGGCTCGTTGCGTCGCAAGCTCGGGCTGCTGCGCCGTCGCATGGGAGCGAAGCGCGCGTGAGCGGCCGGGTGGAGGTGCGACACGTCCCCAAACCCTGGGGGCACGAGACGATCTGGGCCCATACCGATCGTTACGTCGGCAAGATCCTTCACATCAACGCCGGGCAGGCGCTCTCGGTGCAGTACCACGAGCGCAAGGACGAGACGGTCTACCTGTTGCAGGGGGAGATGAAGTACTGGGTGCAGCTTCCGGGCGATACGGAACTGCGCGACCAGCGCCTCACCACGGGACAGTCGTTCCGCATCACGCCCGGCACGATCCACTACATGGAAGCCGTGACCGATTGTGATGTGCTCGAAGCCAGCACGCCGGAACTGGACGACGTGGTCCGTCTCAAGGACCGATACGGACGGGAAGGCACCAGCGCCCCCTGACCCCGGGTTCTCTGTCCGGTCTCGACAGTGATCGACAGCGGCGACGCCCCTCCCGGGGGGCGTCGCCGTTCTGCATCTTGGGACGATGAGCGCCGACACGGTGGCGCGACGATGTGTCCCACCGAACCTCCAGCCCAGAACATCATGAAGGTCATCATCCCGCTCGCCGGTAAAGGCACACGACTCCGTCCGCACACGCACGTGGTGCCGAAGCCGATGCTCAAGGTCGCGGGGCGCCCCGTCATGAGCTACGTGATGGACGATGTCATGCGCCTCGGCAACGTGGAGCAGGTGGTCTACATCACCGGGCATCTCAAGGACAAAGTCGAGGAATACACCCGGCGGACGTACGCGATTCCCAGTGTGTTCATCGAACAGGCCGTGCAGGACGGCACGGCCGGCGCCGTGGCCCTGGCCAGGCCCCATGTGGATCAGCCGGTGCTCATCATCTTCGTGGACACGATCTTCGACGCCGATCTGGGCATCACGAAGGACACCGATGCCGACGGCATCATCTGGACGAAGGAAGTCGAGGACTATCAGCGTTTCGGCGTGGTGGTCACCGACGCCGACGGCCACATGACCCGCATCGTGGAGAAGCCGAAGGAGCCGATCTCCAAACGGGCCAACATCGGTCTCTACTACATCCGCAACTGGAAGCTGCTGTACGAAGGCATCGATCACGTGCTGACGACCGCGCCGAACAAGGGCGAGTGGTATCTCACCGACGCCTTCCAGTACATGATCGACAAGGGCGCGAAGATCAAAGTCGTGGATGTGGACGGCTGGTACGACGCGGGGCAGCTCGAGACGCTGCTCGCCACCAACCGCACCATGCTCGAGAAGGGCCGCGCGCGCCATCCGGCCACGCTCGGTCCGGGCGCGACCATCGTGGAGCCGGTCTATATCGAAGACGGGGTCACGATCGAACACGCGACCGTGGGCCCCAACGTGTCGATCGGCACGGGCAGCACGATCCGCCACGCCACCGTGCGCGATACCGTGGCCGGTGACGGCGTGCAGATTGCCAATGCCGCACTGCACGACTCGTTCCTCGGCGACCAGGTGGTGGTGGACGGGGTGCAGGGGCGCATGACACTGGGGGATCACTCCGAACTGCGAGGCGACCGCTGATGTCGGAAGACGGTACGGTTTCGAGACGCACACTGCTCGGTGGCGCCGCGGCGGTTGCCGCGACCGCGCTCGTGGGAACGCCGGCCCGTCTGCTGGCGAGCACGGATGACTGGCGGGTGGATCTGTTCGCGCCCGTACCGTCGGACAACGGCACCATGCTCGGCGTGCCCTTCGAGAAGCACGAGGTGATTCGTATCGCGATCGTGGGCACGGGACTTCGCGGTCGTTCGGTGTTGCGCGAACTGCTGGCCATCGAGGGCGTGGAGATCACGGCGCTGGCCGACATCGTGCCTGACAAGGCGCAGCGTGCGGTCGACATGGTCACGAAGGCCGGCAAAAAAGCGCCGGCGGTTTATACGAATGGCGAGCGCGATTTCGAACGACTGATGGAACGCCACGACATCGACTTCGTGTACACCGCCACGCCGTGGCCCTGGCACACGCCCGTGATGCTGGCAGCACTGCGCAATGGCAAACACTGCGCCAGTGAAGTGCCCATCGCGATGAGCGTGGAAGACTGCTGGAAGTTGGTGGAGGCGTCGGAAAAAGCCCGCCGTCACTGTCTCATGATGGAGAACTGCTGCTACGGCAACAGCGAACTGTCGGTGCTGCGCATGGTACGGGAAGGGGTCTTCGGCACGCTGCTGCATGCGGAAGCCGCGTATCTGCACGATCTGCGCAGCATCCTCTTCGAGGATCGTGACGAAGGCCTGTGGCGTCGCATTCCGCACACCGAGCGCGATGCCAACTTCTATCCCACGCATGGGCTGGGACCGGTGGCGCAGTACCTCGGCATCCATCGCGGCGACCGGTTCGACTACATGGTGTCGATGTCGTCTCCCGAAGCCGGTCTCAGTGAATGGCGGGAGGACAAGGTGCCGAAAGACAGCCCGAAGTGGCAGGAACGGTACCGCGCCGGCGATCTGAACTCGTCGCTGATCAAGACGGCGAAGGGCCGCACCATCCTGTTGCAACACGATGTGGTGAACCCGCGTCCCTATTCGCGTCTCAACAATCTCCAGGGGTCGAAAGCCATCTTCAACGACTACCCGCCCCGCCTGTACATCGACGGCGCGCCCGGTGGTGAACGATGGACGCCGCTCGCCGATCTCAAAGGCCAGTACGAACATCCCCTGTGGACGGCCGTCGGTGAGATGGCCCGGCAGGGCGGCCACGGCGGGATGGACTTCGTGATGGCGTATCGCCTCGTGCAGTGCATGCGCGAGGGACTGGCTCCCGACTTCGATGTGTACGACGCGGTGGCGTGGAGCGTGCCGTTCCCCCTCAGCGAGCAGTCGATGAAGAAGGGCAGTGCGCCGATCAAGTTCCCCGATTTCACCCGCGGGGCGTGGAAGACCTCCACGGCGCCGCAGGGACCGAAAACCACGCCCTGAGACTTCGCGTACTCTGATGATCCGTACGGCCGTGATCATGGCGCGGGGGCTTGGCACACGCATGCGCCGGGCCGATACCGCGGCCACACTCGATGCGAAGCAGGCGGCCGTCGCGGATACCGGCGCCAAGGGCATGATTCCCATCGGGCGTCCGTTTCTGGAGTACCTGCTCTCGGCGCTGGCGGATGCCGGCATCACCCGCGTGGTGCTGGTGGTGGCGCCCGGTGCCGATCCCATTCGTCATCACTTCACCACCGTGGCTCCTCCGCATCGGGTACAGGTGGAGTTTGCCGAGCAGCCCGAACCCATCGGTACGGCCGATGCGGTGGTGCGCGCTGCCGCAGTGGTGGGGCACGAGCCATTCCTCGTGCTCAACGCGGACAACTACTATCCGGTCGCCGCGTATGCCGCACTTGCCGCCGAGACATCGGCTGGTGTCGCCGCATTCGATCGGGATGCGCTCGTGCGCGAGGGCAATATCGACGCCGAACGGGTGCGTGCGTACGCGGTGCTCGATATCGCCACCGATGTCCAATCCGCTGGCCTATCCGATGTTCGACCCGATGCACGATCCGCTCCCGCAAAGACCAGCCTCACCGCTCGTCTGCGCGGCATCGTGGAGAAACCCGGTGAATCGCTCGATCTGAACAGCCCCGCGGCGCGGTGGGTGGGCATGAATCTGTGGGCGGTGACACCGGCCATCGTGGATGCCTGCCGACGCGTACCGCGATCGCGTCGCGGAGAATTCGAATTGCCGGAAGCCGTTGGCCTCGCGTTGTCGGAGGGCGTCGAGGTTCGGGTCGTCTGCATGACCGCGCCGGTGCTCGATCTGTCGCAACGCAGTGACATCGCCACGGTCGCGCGGCACCTGCACGATGTGGTACCCCGTCCGTGATCGTGGTGGCCGTTCGTGTCGACTGAAGACGACGCGATCTTTTCGCGACATACGCTTGCCGATGCCTCGGTGTCGGATTCGGTGCGCGAGGCCTGGGCGCAGTTGCTGCGGGATGCACACGCTACACTCGATCGATCGGGGGTTCCCGCGGAGGACCGGCGCATATGGATCGTGCCCGGCCGTATCGAAGTGCTGGGGAAACATGTGGACTATGCCGGCGGCCGATCGCTGCTGTGCACCGTGGAGCGCGCGCTGGTGGTGGTGGCCCGCCCACGTAGCGATGGCATGGTGGTGTTGCGTGATGCCCGGCGCCGGGAAACGGTTTCGCTTTCGATTGCGGCGCCGCAGCGGGGGGCCATCCCGTGGTCCGTCTACCCGCGTACGGTCATCGCGCGGCTCGCGCGGAATTTCGGCGACGTCATCACCGGAATGGACGTGGGGTTCGCGAGCAATCTGCCGGCGGCCGCTGGTGTGTCCAGTTCGAGCGCGCTGACGGTGGGACTCACGCTGGCGATGCTCCGATTGTCGGATGTGCCCCGGCTTCCCCGCTGGCGCGAAGCCATCACCGACCGTCTCGCCCTGGCTGGGTACATCGGCGCACTGGAGAACGGCGCGGACTTCGCCAGCCTGGGCGGGGAACGCGGGGTGGGAACGATGGGCGGTGCGCAGGATCAGACGGCCATTCTCTGCTGCTCTCGCGGGCAGCTGGACGTGTTCCGATGGATGCCGGTGCAACACGAGCAGTCGGTGGCGTGGCCTGCCGACCATCGTTTCGTGGTGGGCGTGAGTGGAGTGGTTGCGGCCAAGACCGGTGCGGCGAAGGAGCGCTACAATCGGGCCGCACGCACCGTGCATCGCATGGTGCAGGCATGGAATCGCCACGCCGGCGAAAGTGTGCGCACGTTGCGGGAGGCGTTCGTCTCCGCAGCCGGCACCGGGCAGCCGACAGAGGTTCCGGAGGCATTGCGTGCCGCGGTCCAGGCCGCCGCGGAGCCTGACTACACGGCCAGGCACTTCGATGCCCGACTCGATCAATTCTTCGACGAGACGTTCGTTCTGGTGCCGAAGGCCGCCGAAGCCCTGCGGCAGGGCGATCTGACGACGTTCGGCTCGCTCGTGGACGCGTCGCAGTTCGGTGCCGAGCACGCGTTGGAGAATCAGATTGCCGAAACCGTGCATCTGCACCGGTTTGCACGCGATCTCGGGGCCGATGCGGCGAGTGCGTTCGGCGCGGGATTCGGGGGCAGTGTGTGGGCGATGATTCCCGCTCGGCAGGCCGAGGCATTCATGGCCCGATGGCGTGAGCGATATGTGCGGGCGCATCCGGTGGCGGCGCAGCGCGCGCAGTTCTTCGTGACATCGCCGGGCGTGTCGGCGTTCGAGATGATCGGCTGAGGATCGGCGTGACCGGCGCAGCAGGTGGTGCCGGCCGTATCGAAACGCGCTACGCCGCGGCCAGTGTGAGGACCAGCCGGACCAGTCGCTCGATCCCCACGTTGCCATGCCGGTCGTCGTACCACTCGTCGACGGTGTGGGCGCCACCGCCCGTGCCTCCGGCGCCGATGGCGATGGCGGGAATGCCACGGGCGAGAGGAATGTTGGCGTCCGTGGAGGCGATTGCATGCCGCGGCGTGCGCCCTGACGCTTCGGTGGCGGCTATGGCTGCACGCACCAGCGTCTCATGTTCGGAGATCCCACCGGCGGGACGCTCACCGAGCACCGTGACCTGCAACGTCAGTGTCCCGCGCGGATGACGCGCCATCTCCTCGGCGATACACCGATGGGCGAGACGCAGAATCTCTTCGCGCAGATGTGTCAGACGCTGCGACGAGACGGAGCGTACGTCGACCTCCGCCCATGCCGCGATCGGAACCGATGTCAGCGATTCACCGCCGGCCATCCGGGTGACGGCCACTGTGGTCCCGGGCTCCGCGGCGTCGGCCAATCTTGTGATGGTCGCGACGAGATGGCCGATCGCGTGAACCGGATTGGCGGTGTGCGCATCGACCCAACTGTGGCCGCCCGGTCCGGCAATCGAGAGCCGGAGACGCAGTGCTCCCAGTGCCCGATGGACGATGGCTTCATCACCCGGGCCATCGATCGCGATCATGGCATGCGGGGCGATGTCGGTCGTGGCGGCATGGTCATCCAGCCAGCCACGCACTCCACGCAGATTGCCCACGCCCTCCTCACCAACCGTGGCCACCAGATGGATGGGACGGGTGAGCCGCTGACGCACCGACGTCGTGTCGAACAGATGGGCGAGCATCAGCAGCGCCGCGAGCCCACGACCATTGTCACCGATGCCCGGACAGTGAATCACCTGTGCTTCGCGGCGCATCACCAGAGGCGTGTCTTCGGCGAAGACCGTATCGAGATGTGCGAGGCAGATCAGTGGAGCGGCGTGCGTGGCCCCGGTGCCTGCCACACACGCCACCTGCGCGCACACATTGCCGTGCCGGTCGCATCGCACGTTCAGGTCCGGCAGTTCACGGAAACGTGTCGCCAGATACATCGCACGGGCCGATTCGGCGCCCGTGGGCGCGGCAATGCCGGTCAGAGCCATCTGTTGCTGCAGGATCCACTCCTGCCGACCACGCCAGTGATCGACAAGAGTGGACATCCAGGCGTCGGGCACCCGCCCTTCACGCATCGTGCACTCCGGAGAAGTTACTTCTTCACCTTGCTGCCGTTCGGACCGATCGTGCGCTCGAACAGATCGAAGATGCGACGGTATTCGTCGGTCCACGAATCCGGCCGCACGAATCCGTGATCTTCCACGGGATAGACCGCGAGTTCCCAGTCGGTCTTGCCCAGTTCGATGAGCCGCTGCGACAGGCGCACGATGTCCTGGAAGTGCACGTTGGTGTCGACCATGCCGTGGGCCATGAGGAGCGGATCCTCGAGGCCTTCGGCAAAGAAGATCGGCGACGACCGGCGGTAGGCGAGCGTGTCGTTCTGCGGCAGGTTGAGGATGTTGCTGGTGTATCCCTGGTTGTAGTGCGCCCAGTCGGTCACGCTGCGCAGCGCGGCGCCGGCACCGAACGACTTGGGCGCCGTGAACAGCGCCATGAGCGTCATGAAGCCGCCATAGCTGCCGCCGTAGAGACCGATCCGCTCGGGGTCGATGCCATACTCCTTCTGCAGCCACTTCGACGCATCCACGTGGTCCTGGAGATCACGGCCGCCCATCCAGCGATAGATCGCCGTACGCCAATCGCGTCCATAGCCCGCGCTGGCGCGGTAATCCACGTCGAGCACGATGTAGCCCTTGCTGGCGAGCAACTGATTGAACATGTACTCGCGTGCGTACTGGCTCCAGAAGTCGTGCACGTTGTGCAGATAGCCGGCACCATGCACGAACATCACCGCGCCACCGTTGGGCTGCGCGCCCATGTCCTGCGGCCGATAGATGCGCGCCGGCACCTCGATGCCGTCACTGGCCGGAATCTTCACGATGGCCGGCTTGAGCCAGTTGCGCGAGCGGAACGAGTCCGATGTCGAAACCGTGAGACGGGTCTGGTTGCCGCCATCGGCATTGGTGACGTACAACTCCCACGGCAGGTTGCTGGTCGAGTACACATCGGCGAAACGCTTGCCGTCGGGGCTCAGCGTGATGTTGTGACCGCCGTGTTCGCGCGTGATCTTCGTGCGCGGACCGCCAGTGCTCGCCATCCGGTACGCATGCCGCACGAACGGGGATTCCTCGCTGGTGTGCAGCAGGAACCAGGTGCCGTCGTCCGACAGCTCGGCGCGCTCCACTTCCCACTTGCCACTGGTGAGCGCCCGCGTGTCCGATCCGTCGGCGTTGGCCGAGTAGAGATGGGCATAGCCGCTCACTTCACTGCCGTACCACACGCGGCCGCTGGGCAACCAGCCCATGCACTGCGAGCAGGGGCCACCCACCCACGCGCTGTCGTTGAGGGCATGCACGATGCGGACATCGCCGCTGTCCCCCACCGTCGACAGATACCGCCACTTGGAGTCGGGCGTCGAGGCGGTGAGCAGTGCCGCCGAACCGTCGGCCTTCCAGCTGGCCACGCGCACCTGCGACGCCGGACGGTCGAGCGTGTTGGCGATGATGCCGAGCGGCTGCAGCTTGCCCGTGGCGAGATCCAGCCGATACGCGCGCGAGCGACCGGTGGCATCACCCACCTTCGTGCGCGACGGAATGTCTTCCGTGAAGCCGCTGGCCGTCACGTAGTTGGGCACGTCCGTGTTGCGGGGCTGAGCGCCACCGCCAGCGGCCGCACCACCGGCTCCACCGGCGGCGCCACCCACGGCTCCGATGCCGCCGCGACCACCACCACCGCCACCACCCGGACCAAAACCTCCCGGACCCGATGCCGTGGTCAGCACGGCATAACGCAGCGAGGGAGAGACACTGAGTGATGCCAGGCGTTCACCAGCGGGCAGATAGACGATAGGGAGTGCCCGCGCGATCGCCGCATTGCGCTGTGCGCGCTGGATCGAATCGGTGCGCTGCTTGTCGCGGATGACGTCGAACAGTTCGAGCTGCTGACGCTCGAGCGCCCCGCGCATGCCCGTGGCGCGCTCCGCGTCGCGCGGTGCCGGGCCATTCCGGATATCCGTCAGCTGACGCAGGTCGCCGGTGGTGAGATCGACCACGTAGGCGTTGCCATCACGCTGGAAGATCAGCGAACGGTCGTCGGCGGTGAAACGGGGATCGTTCTCCATCGACGACGTCTGCGTGAGGCGCCGTACGGCGCCGGTCTTCAGCGTGAAGAGATAGAGATCCCCACGCGACGCCACCGCGCGCCGCGTACGATCGCGGCTCAGCACCCCATCGGCCAACGAGGCCGACACACTGTCCATGTGCGCATCGGTCACCAGCTCCGGCGTGGCGCCGGCCACCGCGCGTACCCGATACGGGCGTGCCGGCGCGTTCCACGGTGCGCCTGCCGGTGCCCACTGGAAGTAGAGCCACTGACCATCCGGACTCCAGGCGACGTTCTGCGGTTCGCGGCCGTAGTGCTCCGGCCCACGCATCATGTTCGCGATGGAGAAGTCGAATGTGCCGGCCGACTGCGCCGGCAGTATCGAAGGCAAGGATCCGCTCAGCGCAACGCCGAGGGATACCATGAGAGACGCGACCGATGCGCGGGGCGTCGATCGCGTGATTGGAGAAACGGACATGGAGGGGAGGGATGAGGCGGTCAGCAGCAGCGGGTGCCCGGGCGGGTGTAACGATCCGCCATGCGTTCCCGCTCGAACGTGATGGGGTCGAGCGGGGTGCACTCGGGGTAATGGTGGCGCATGTGCTCGAGATAGGTCTCGTAGTCGGGCACACCGATGATGCGCCGCACGATGGCGATCGTCCGCTGGAACGCCGCACGCAGACGCGGGAACGGCGAGGCGGACTGGAGGCCGGGGAGAGAGTTCACAGGTGCCATACCGTGAAAGATCGTGCCCGAAAGGCCGAAGCGCGAGAGGAAAAATGACCGAAGGCCACGGCGCGACGCCGTGGCCTTCGGTGATGTCGCGGCGGACGCGAGGATCAGGCGCCGGAAAGCTGCGTCCGCTGATACGGGGTCTCCGAACTGACGGGCTTCTTCTGTCCCGACATGACGGCCATCCACTCGCGGATGGACGCCACGAGGATCGCGACCACCGACAGGAGGAAGAAGGCCGCCACGGCCGCGTCGAGGCGATCGTTGAAGATCATGCGCTGTGCTGCGGCAGCCGACGGGATGTTGGCCGGCAGGGTGCCGCTGGCGATCTGGTCGCTCAGCATGCGCGCATGCGAAAGGAACCCGAGCTTGGGATCGTCGGAGAAGATCTTCGCCGAGCCCGCGCTGAACGTCACGATGACCAGCCAGACGAGCGGGATGAGGGTGACGAAGGAGTACTTCGCCTTGCCCATCTTCACGATCACCGTCGTTCCGACGCACAGCGCGACGATGGCCAGCAGCTGGTTGGAGATCCCGAACAGCGGCCAGAGCGAGTTGATGCCACCGAGTGGGTCGGTGACGCCCTGGTACAGGAAGTACCCCCACATCATCACGAACAACGCCGAGCAGATCAGCACGGCCGGATACCAGGACACCCGTCCCAACGGCTTGTAGACGTTGCCGAGCAGGTCCTGCAGCATGAAGCGGCCCACGCGGGTGCCGGCATCGAGCGTGGTCAGGATGAACAGCGCTTCGAACATGATGGCGAAGTGGTACCAGATCGCCATGGCGCCTTCACCGCCGAGCGCGCGCGAGAAGAGGTGCGCCATGCCCACGGCGAGGCTGGGCGCGCCACCGGTGCGCGAGAGCAGCGAGTGTTCGCCCACCTGACGGGCCAGCGTCTCGAGATCGGCCGCCGAGATGGTGGCGAAGAGTCCCCACCCATTGATGGCATCGGCCGCACTGGCGGCGGTCGTCCCGATCGCCACGGCCGGCGAGTTGATCGCGAAGTAGATGCCCGGCGTCAGCACGCACGCGGCGATCAGCGCCATGATGGCCACCGCCGACTCGATGAGCATGCCGCCGTAACCGATCAGACGGGCATCGGGCTCACGACGCAGCAGCTTGGGCGTCGTGCCCGACGAGATCAGGGCGTGGAAGCCCGAGATGGCGCCACAGGCGATCGTGATGAAGGCGAAGGGGAACAGCTTGCCCGCGAACACCGGACCGGTGCCGTCCACGAACTTCGTCACCGCCGGCATCTCGAGGTCGGGGAGCACCCAGAGAATGCCCACACCCAGTGCCACGACCACACCGATCTTCACGAACGCCGACAGGTAGTCACGCGGGGCGAGCAGCAGCCACACCGGCAGCACCGAGGCGAAGAAGCCGTAGATCATGATCGAGAACGACAGCGTCGTGCCGCTCAGCGTGAACACCGGGGCCCACGTGGCCGACTCCGATACCCACTTGCCGATGTAGAGCGAGAGGAAGAGCAAGGCGAGCCCTCCCGCGGTGGCTTCGAGCACCCGGCCCGGACGTACCCATCGCAGATACCCACCCATCATGATGGCGATCGGGATGGACAGGCCGATCGTCACCGTGCCCCAGGGGCTGTCGCGCAAGGCGTTCACCACCACCAGCGCCAACACGGCGATGAGGATGATCATGATGCCCAGGATCGACACCAGCGCGATCGTACCGGCCACGCTGCCGATTTCGTCCTTCGCCATCTGACCGAGCGATTTGCCGTCACGGCGCACCGACGCGCAGAGAATCACGAAGTCCTGCACGGCGCCGCCGAGCACCACACCGACGAGAATCCAGAGGGCGCCCGGCAGGAAGCCGAACTGTGCGGCGAGTGTGGGGCCCACCAGCGGCCCGGGGCCGGCGATGGCGGCGAAGTGGTGTCCGAAGACGATCCACTTGTTCTCCGGCACGTAGTCACGGCCATCGTTCATCCGTTCCGCGGGCGTGGCCCGGGTCGCATCGAGTGCGAAGATGTCCATGGCGATGATCCGGCTGTAGAACCGGTAGCCGATCAGATAGACGCAGACCGCGGCCGTGAGAAGCCATGCGGCACTGATCCGCTCTCCACGATTGAGCGCGATCATGGCGAGCGCGCCGGCACCGAGAAGAGCCAGACCGATCCAGGGAAGGGTTTTCAGCAGACGGGACACGCGGAGGGGGAGGGGGGAGGGGAAGGGGAGGGAGGGAAGTCCGCAGGGGGGGAACGACGGCATCCGAACCGCCGACGAATCACGAGCGAATCGTGATGCGGACGTTAATGCGCCCAAGTACCGGCCGTTGTCAATGAACGCTCACCTGGAAGTGGGCGTTGGGGGCCCATGCCGCATGCGGAGTCGCTAGACTTGTGGACGATGCGGCGTGGAGTCCTCCACGCGCTGGTCCGTCTTCGCGCCATTTCTCATGTCCATTCCCGTAACGCTCATCCCCGGCGACGGCATCGGTCCGTCGATTGCCGAAGCCACCGTTCGCATCCTGGCCGCCGCGGGCGCCGACATCGAATGGGATCGCCAGGTGGCCGGCATGGCCGGTGTGGCCCGCTGGAACGATCCGATTCCCGACGCCACGCTCGACTCCATCAAGCGCACGCGTCTGGCGCTCAAGGGACCGCTCGAAACGCCGGTGGGCGAAGGCTTCCGGTCCATCAATGTGGCGTTGCGCAAGACGTTCGACCTGTACGCCAACGTCCGTCCGGCGTACACCATCGTGCCGGGCCGTTTCGAGAACATCGACATCGTGCTCGTACGGGAGAACACCGAAGGGCTGTACATCGGCGTCGAACACTACGTGCGCATCGGTGACGATCCGAAGGCCGCGGCGGAGTCGGTGGCCATCATCACCCGCGAGGGCTCGGAGCGTATCGTCCGGTATGCCTTCGAATACGCGCTGGCCCACGGACGGCAGAAAGTGACGCTCGTGCACAAGGCCAACATCCTCAAATTCTCGCAGGGGCTGTTCCTCGATGTCGGACGCATGGTGGCCGCGGAGTACGCCGGTCGCGTGGTGTTCGAGGAGCGCATCATCGATGCGATGGCCATGCACCTCGTCATGCGTCCAGAGCAGTTCGACGTGATCGTGACCACCAACCTGTTCGGCGACATCCTGTCCGACGAGATCTCGGGGCTCGTGGGGGGGCTCGGACTGGCGCCCGGCGCCAACATCGGCAAGAACGCCGCGATCTTCGAAGCCGTGCACGGCACCGCCCCCGATATCGCGGGCAAGAACATCGCCAATCCCGGAGCCCTGCTGCTCGCCGCGTGCATGATGCTCGAACACATCGGCGACAAGGAGCGTGCGCAGCGCATCCGCGGTGCGTTCGAACGCACCATCCGCGAGGGCAAGTCGCTGACGCGTGATCTTGGCGGGACGGCAGGCACGGACCAGTTCACCGACGCCGTCATCGCCGCCCTTGGCTGATCGGCCGGAAGGAACCGCAGAAAGAACCGTGGAAGGGCAGGACACGGAGCATCGGCCAATCCGTGTCCTGCATCTGTCGGACATCCACTGTGGGCACCCGTTCGTGCAGGCCCACATCACGGCGGCCTTCGACGTGGCGCACCGGGGGCCGTGGAACGCCATCGTCGTCTCCGGCGATTTCTCACAACGGGCCCGTGAGCGCGAATTCCGGCGCGCGCGGGAGTTGCTGGATGCGTTCCGCGACATTGCGCCGGTGCTGACGGTGCCCGGCAATCATGACACGGCATGGTGGCACGCGCCGTTCGGTGTGGGCGATGCGAGCCGTCTTCACGTGGGCTACCGCCACTGGATCGACGACCAACTCGAACCCAGTCTGCATCTCCCCGGGCTGTCCATCGTCGGACTCAACTCGGCGCAGGGCCTGCTGCCCCCCACGCTCACCTGGTATCCCCGCGACTGGCGGGTGAAGGGCGGACTCACCGACAGCCAGCTGACCGACGCCACGCGTCGCATGGCGGAAAGCCCCCGCGGCGATCTGCGATTGCTGGTGGTGCACCACAATGTCGTGCGTGGACGGCTTTCGAAGCGCTGGGGCATGGCGCGGCCACAGTCCACGCTCGACCGGATCGCCGCCATGAACCTCGACGTGGTGTGCACGGGGCACGATCACGAAGAACGGGTCGAGGTGGTGGAGCGCCGCACCGGTCGCTTTCTGCTGAGTGCCGCCAACACCCTCTCGCGACGGATGCGGGGGCGCCGTCCGAGCGCCCTCAATGTGATCGAGGCGACGCCATCGACCGTGACCGTTTCGGCGTGGACGTTCCGGGACGGGGCATTCACCCCCGGTCCGATGACCGCCTCCATCCCCCGCCGATCCCCGGACTGACGCGCCGTTGGACACACGGTTGACATAAAGGAGATGGCTAATATCTTAGTAATAAGATAATTAGAGCTCCCGGTGGAGCAGGAGGTCACCATGTCGGTTTCCAGTCCCATTCTCGGATTGCATCACGTCACCCTCGTTGCCGCCAACGCGCAGCGCACGGTCGACTTCTATTCCCGCGTACTCGGCCTGCGGTTGGTGAAGACCACGGTCAATTTCGACGACCCGGGCAGCTACCACCTGTATTTCTCCGATGAAACCGGCGGTGCCGGCACCGTGGTGACGTTCTTCGAGTGGCCACGGGCACCGCGTGGGCGTACCGGCATCGGCGGTACGCACCATGTTGCGCTGCGTGTGGCCGACCGGGACGCGCTGCTGCGCTGGAAGCGCCGTCTGACGGACCTGGGGGTGCGTGTGCACGGTCCGTGGAATCGCCACTACTTCACGAGCATCTATTTCCGCGATCCCGATGGTGTCATCCTCGAAATCGCCACCGACGGACCGGGCATGCTCTTCAACGAGCAGTCGGGAGAGATCCTGCAGCGCACACCGCCCGCGGAACTCATGCGCGGTGGTCGTGACGAAGAGGCGATCGCGGCGATGACCTGGCCCGAGCCCGTGCCCACGATCGACGCGGCGATGGCACTCACCCGCGGCATGCATCACCTCACGGCCATGACGGCAAATGTCGAACTGACCGACCACTTCCTGCGCGACATCCTCGGCATGTCGATCGTGAAGAAGACGGAGAATTTCGACGATCCCGGCACACGGCACTGGAGCTGGGGCACCCCCGACGCACGTCCCGGATCACTGGTGACGTATCTCGAGCGCCCGGCCACGGAACGGCGGTCGCACATGGGGACGGGACAGGGGCATCACTATGCGCTGGCCGTGGCGAACGAGACGGTGCAACTCGAGATGCGCGATCGGTTGCTCGACGCCGGTGTGCAGGTGTCGCCGGTGCTCGATCGCGTGTATTTCAGGAGCATCTACACCCGCGATCCCGATGGTCACATCGTGGAGCTGGCCACGATGGGCCCGGGGTTCC
Organism: Gemmatimonas aurantiaca; assembly: GCF_037190085.1. Taxonomy (NCBI): domain Bacteria; kingdom Pseudomonadati; phylum Gemmatimonadota; class Gemmatimonadia; order Gemmatimonadales; family Gemmatimonadaceae; genus Gemmatimonas; species Gemmatimonas aurantiaca. The sequence continues at coordinate 573,688 of NZ_JBBCJO010000012.1, read as the reverse complement.
TCGTGGACGAACCGCTGGCGGGCACGGGATCGACACTGCGTCTGCCGCCGTGGCTCGAGGAGCAGCGTGCACGCATCGAGCCCGCGCTCACCCTCATCGATCGGGCACCGTGGCCGTATGATGGCAGCGACGCCGAGCGTGGCATGAGGCACTATCCGGGTCGTCTGGATCGTGTGACCACGTCGAAGGATGCCGGCTGAGCGCGGAGGATGAAGCAGATGGAACAGAGTGTGATGTCGGGTCCGCATGCGGGGGAGACACCGCTGCTGGCGGGAGCGCCGCTGGGCGAAGCCGCGTATGCGTTGATCCTGGTGCACGGTCGTGGGGGCACGCCGGAGGGGATGGTGCCGATCGCTCGCGCGGCGCGGGCGATCGGCGGGACCAACGATGCGGCCATCATTGCGCCGCGGGCGCATGGCAATAGTTGGTATCCCTATCGGTTCCTCGCGCCGAAGGCCGACAACGAGCCGTGGCTGAGTAGCGCACTGGCAGCCGTGGGGCATGCGGTGGACATGGCCCGTGGCGCGGGCATTCCCGCGGACCGGATCGTGCTCGTGGGGTTCTCGCAGGGAGCCTGCCTCAGTCTCGAATATCTCGCGACCCGCGCCGTATCCCCGGCCGCGATGGGTGATACGCGTCTGGGCGGCGTGATGGCCATGGCCGGCGCGCTGATCGGGGATCCCGCGGCGCCGCGTGTGGCGACGGCGGAGCAGGGAGATGTGCTGGGTGGCATGCCGGTGATCCTGGCCTGTGGTGATGCCGACCCCCACATCCCCGAACCGCTGGTGCGTGAGTCGGCCGCCTATCTTGCGGCGCTCGGTGCGCGCACCGACCTGCGGATCTATCCAGGCGTGGGCCACGACATCGTCGGCGATGAGATCGAGGCGCTGCGCAGGCTGGTGGAGGACGTCCGCGGCCGGATCGTGAGCACCTGATCCGTCGTGCGGTGACGGGGGCTCCGGTCACGCGGGCCTGGCGCATGGGGGTGCGGTATGGAGCTTCCCGCGAAGCCGATGCGTGGCCATCTTCCGCGTGATGGCTCACGACACCGCCGCACAACTCGGCTTCGATCTCTTCGGGATGGCTCCTTCGGCGACTGCGCCAGCGGAGACATCATCGGCGATGTCTCTGCCGATGTCTCCGTCGGCGCCAGTGGACGCGGAAACCGCTGAGCCGCGACCGGCGCGTGGCCGGACCGCCCTGCGCGCCCGCACAGCGGTGCTGTTTTCCCGCTTGCAGGATCTGGGACTGCGCGGCGTGGATGCGCTGGTGCTCATGCGCACACGCACCGTCATGGTGTCGCTGATCGGTCGCACCCTGCGGGTGCACGAAGGCTACGCCGATGCGCCGGAACGTGTGTTGCATGCGGTGGTGGCTTTCGCCATCGCCCGCACGAAGACGGAGCGTCAGGCCGCCCGCGACGTGATCCTCGCGTACGACGTGGAACGGGCGCCGGTGGCCCGTCGGCGCGAATCGGCACGCCCCGGTGATCTGCCCATGCTGGCCCAACTCGCCGAAGCGCATCGCCAACTCAATGCGCGGTGGTTCGAAGGCACGCTGCAGGCCATCCCGGTGCGTCTCTCCGGACGCATGGCCACACGACTGGGGCATTTCGATCCGGGGTCGAAACACACGCCGCCCGAGATCGTGCTCTCACGCACGCACATCACGCGACACGGATGGCGCGAGGCCATGCACACGCTGCTGCACGAGATGGTGCATCAATGGCAGCATGAGACGGCACGCCCGGTGGATCACGGGGCGGAGTTCCGTCGCAAGGCCCGCGAGGTGGGAATCACACCGGCGGCGCGGCGGGATGTGACGCCGCTGGAGAAGAAGCGGCGGGCGGGCTGACTCCTGCGGGAAACGAAAGGCCACGGCGCATCCTGCAGCCGTGGCCTTCGTTCATGCGGCGTGTCAGGGGATGCCGAAACACCCCCTGACTTTCAGAGCATCACGGCGTCCGCGTGCCGTAGATGGCTGCGGTCTTCACCATCAGATCCTCCGTGGTCGCCGTGGCGCCGCCGGCACTGTAGGCGATTGCTCCGAAGGACACCGAGGTGCCTGCGCGCAGACCCCAGTTCGTGTCGAATCCACTCACGCCGCTGAAGTCGGGCATCTCCACCGAGTACGTGGACGCTCCCGCGAAGTAGGCGCGGGAGGCCGAGATCAGCCAGCTGCGGTTCACACTCGACACCGACTGCGAGAACGTGCCATAGAGCCAGTCTCCGTAGTCGGCTTGCCAGGTGCCGTCCACCTTCAGACGGGCATACGGCGTCGTGGCGATGGTGACCAGGCCGGTTCCGCTGACGGAGAGATCCGGCCCCAGCGTGAGCGACTTGTTGGCGATGTTGCGGTTGAACACGGTCACCGACCGCGACGACACGGGGATATTGCCCACCGTGACGGTCGATGTGGCCTGCACCAGGTGGAAGTCGCCCGGCTGGGTGAGCGATGACGGCAGGCCGTAAATCGTGCGTGGGCCCGACGAAGTGCCCGTCAGGTCACCAAAGGCAAAACCGCCGAAGGTGCCGTTCGCCGTCTGAACGCTCGAGATCACGGTGAGTATGCCGCCGCTCGGATTGGTGACCGTCACCTGGGCCGAGGCCGGCACGAACGCCTCGCTCGAATTGAAGTCGAGCACCGGAATGGTGCTGCCGTTCGCATAGTTCACGCCGCGACGGATGATGCCCTTGTCAGGCACGATGCTCACCGACGTCCCGGCGATCGTCGTCGTGGCCCGATAGGCCAGCAGATCGGTGGAGCCGTCCGCCACCTTGGTCAGATTGAAGGCCGTCGCGCCCGCGCTGGTCTGGGCAAAGGCGCCGCCGACACTGACTTGGCCGGCCTGCAGTGGTCCGCTCAGCCCGGCGAACGTGCCGCTCAACGTCTTCGTGGCCGCCGGATTGTTCGCGCACTCGGCCGTGCCAAGGTTCGTGAGTTCCGTTGCACTGCCGTAGTGCACCGTGACGGCGTAGCCATTGCTGCCGTCCGGCTTCACCCAGGCCATGCCACCCACACCGGAGATGGAGAAACTGTAGGACTGGTTGGAGCCGGCGGTGGCGCGTGTCCACGTGCCCGACGTACCACTGCGGTACGCCACCCACAGGGGATACTCGCTCGGGTCGCAGAAGCGGATGGTCACATTGCCGGACCCCCCGCCACTCGCCGTCACCGTACCCGCCACCGTCGTCGTGACGTTGGCGAGGCCCGTGGCCGTGCCGGTGATGGTGGCCGTGAACGCACCCGTGGTCGCGCCCGACGTCGCGGTGAAGGTCAGCGTGGAGCTGTTGCCCGTGGCCGCCGCCGGGTTGAACGAGGCCGTCACGCCACTCGGCAGACCGCTCACCGCGAGATTCACCGTGCCGGCAAATCCACCGCTGCGGGTGATGGTCACCGTGCTGGTGCCCGTGCCGCCCTGCTGCAGCGAAGCCGCACTGGCGGAGAGCGTGTAGCTCTGGGCCGGCGTGGCGGCGGTGATGGAGAGGTTCACCGTGGCGGTCTGGTTCGACACGCCGGTGCCCGTCGCGGTGAGCGTGATCGGTACCGCCGTCGCGGTCACCGCGGCCGTCGCGCCCACGGCGACGGTCATCGTGCCGGTGGTCGCGCCGGAGGCGATGGTCACCGGTGCCGCCGTCACGCCGGTCGGCAGGCCAGTGGCCGTCACGGTCACGGCGTCGGTATATCCGCCCGTGCGCGTGATGGTGACGGCGATCGTGCCTGACGCGCCCTGGACCACCGAAAGTGTGGGGGCGCCTGCCGCGATGGTAATGCCAGGCGCCGCGGCCACTGTCACCGTGATACCGGTGGTCTGGTTGGAGACGCCCGTCCCGGAGCCCGTGACCGTGAGGTTGTACGTGCCCGGTACCACCGACGCCGTCGTGGCAATGGTGAGTGTCGACGTCGTGGCGCCCGTGGCCACCGACGTGGGGTTGAACGTGGCGGTCATGCCGCTCGGTGCCCCACTGACCGCCAGCGCCACTGCGTCAGTGAATCCGCCGGTGCGCGTCACCGTGATGGTCGACGTCGCACTCTGGCCCACGGTGATGCTGGTCGAGGCATTGCTGGCCGTCAGCGAGAAGGCCGGCGTGGCCGCGGCGGTGATGGAGAGGTTCACCGTGGCGGTCTGGTTCGACACGCCGGTGCCCGACGCGGTGAGCGTGATCGGTACTGCCGTCGCGGTGACGGCCGCCGTCGCGCCGACGGCGACGGTCATCGTGCCGGTGGTCGAGCCGGAGGCGATGGTGACCGGTGCCGCCGTCACACCCGTCGGCAGGCCGGTGGCCGCGACGGTCACCGCTCCCGTATAGCCGCCGGCGCGCGTGATCGTGAGGGGAATCGTGCCCGAAGCTCCCTGCACCACTGAAAGTGTGGGGGAGCCCGCCGAGACGGTGATGGCCTGCGGGGTGATGCTCAGGGTGAAGGTGCTCGTCGCCGAAGTCACGCCCGACCCGGAGGCCGTGATGACCACCGCGCCGCCGGTCGTGGTTCCACTGCCGACGGTGATCGTGGCCGTGGATGCCGTCGAGCCGCTGGCCAGCGCCGCTGGATTGAAGGCCACGCTCACGCCCGACGGTGTCGTGGCCGTCAGGTTCACCGTACCGGTGTAATTCCCGCCCCGCGTCAGCGTGACCGTGGTGGTCGTACTGGCACCCTGGTTCACCGTCGCCGAGGCTGGCGACAGCTGAATTCCGATGGTGGGTGTGGGCGGGTTGACAGTCCCGCCGTCGCCGTCTCCACCGCCCGAGCATCCGGCCAGTGCGAGCAGGGCGACACTCAACAACTGCAAGCGACGCATCTGTTCCTCGTGATGTTTGAATATGTGACAGGAGGGTTCTGTCCCCTGCGGATACGACCGCATTTACCGCAAAGTGTCAACCGGTCTCGGCCATTTCCTTCCTGCACGATACCGGGGCACTACATTTCGTCGTCACAACACGATTGTCGGTCCCACCTTTTGTTCGACTCCTGCCCCCTATGGCCACCGATCTGCTCCTGGCGCGAACCGTTCCGGCGCTGCCCTCCGTCGACCTGAAGGCCCACGCGGGCGATCTGTTCAACATCGACGCCGCCCTCACCGAAGAAGAACGCGCCATCCGGGATACCATCCGCGCGTTCGTCGACGAGAAACTCATCCCGGTCATCGGCGAGTGCTACGTGGAAGGGCGCTTCCCCGATGAACTGATCCCCGAACTCGCCGAACTGGGCGTGCTTGGCGCGAATCTCCCCGAGGAATACGGGTGCGCCGGCCTCTCCAGCGTGGCGTATGGACTGATCATGCAGGAGCTCGAGCGCGGAGACTCGGGCATCCGGTCGTTCGCATCCGTGCAGGGTGCGCTCGTCATGTATCCCATCTTCGCGTTCGGTTCGGAAGCCCAGAAGCATCACTATCTGCCGAAGCTGGCCAAGGCCGAACTGATCGGCTGCTTCGGACTCACCGAACCGGATTACGGATCGAATCCCTCGGGGATGATCACCCGGGCGCGCCAGCAGGCCGATGGCAGCTGGATTCTCAATGGCGCCAAGATGTGGATCACCAACGGCTCCAAGGCACAGATCGCGATCGTGTGGGCGAAGACGGGCGACAGTACCGACGACAGTTCGATCCGCGGCTTCATCGTGCACACCGACACGCCGGGGTTCCAGGCGCGCGACCAGAAGGGCAAGCTCTCGTTGCGGGCCAGTGACACCTCGGAACTCGTGCTCCAGGACGTGCACGTGCCCGCCGATGCCATCCTGCCCAATTCCAACGGACTCAAGAGTCCGCTCATGTGTCTCACGCAGGCCCGGTACGGCATCTCGTGGGGCGTGCTGGGTGCGGCGATGGCGTGCCTGGAGGAAGCGGTGTCGTATGCCAAGAGCCGCGTGATGTTCGACCGTCCCATCGGTGGCTTCCAGATCCAGCAGGTGCGACTGGCCGACATGCTCACCGAAATCGTGAAGGGCCAGCTGGTCTCGTTGCATCTCGGTCGCCTCAAGGATGCCGGCAACTTCACGCCGCAGCAGGTGTCGCTGGCCAAGCGCAACAACGTGGACATCGCCACGAACGTCGCGCGTGAGACGCGCCGGCTGCTCGGGGCCAACGGCATCCTCGCCGAGTATTCCGCGATGCGGCACATGGCGAACCTGGAAAGTGTGTACACGTACGAAGGCACGCACGATGTGCACTCGCTGATTCTGGGACAGGCACTCACGGGACTGAACGCATTCAAGTGAGCTGAGCCTCTCAGTGCTGTGGCGATCACTGCAGAGAAATCACAGTAAGGAATTTCAAACGCCCGCATGGTGAGAAATGCGGGCGTTTGTCATAGGGGTGGATGAGGAAGTGACGCGCTCTCGCTTGCCGGGCTTGTATACACAAGTAGGTTCTGCGAAAACCGTCCTACCTTGTCGAGGAGTCCTCGTATGGAGCATTCAGTTGTTGCCTTGGAGAGGCGCCGAAGCCTCCCGCTCCGCCGCTCACCACTGCGCGCACTCGCGGGGCTGATTGCCACCGCGGTGTTGGCGTTCGCACCGGGAGGTGGCGTGTTGCACGCGCAGAGTTCCGGCACGATTGCCGGAACCATCGTGAATGAACGCAGTGGTGCGCCGATCAGCGATGCACAGATCGCGGTTGAAGGGCGCAACACCGGCGCGACATCCGATGCCGCCGGCCGTTTTCGTATCGTCGGACTGACGGGCAGTGGTGAGGTGCAGCTCAGCGTGCGTCGTATCGGATTCCAGTCGCGCACGATGAATGCAACGATCGGTGCCGACAACGTGCGCATCGGTCTCACCGAACGTGCGATGGAGCTCTCGTCGGTGGTGGTGACGGGTACGGCCGGTATCGCGGAGAAACGCGCCATCGGCAATGCGGTGACGACGGTGAATGCGGCCGATGTGGTGGCCACCCAGCCGGTGAATTCCTTTCAGGAACTGCTCAACGGTCGCGCCTCGGGGGTGAGCATTGTCGCCAGCTCCGGTCAGGTGGGCACGGGATCGCGCATCCGCGTGCGGGGGGCGTCGTCGCTGTCCCTGTCGAGCGACCCGCTCATCTACGTGGACGGCGTGCGTGTGGACAATACGCAGGCCTCCGGTCCGGCCAATCAGGCATTCGGATCGGCGTCGATCTCGCGCTGGAACGACTTCAGTCCCGACGACATCGAAAGCATCGAAGTCATCAAGGGACCGGCAGCGGCCACGCTGTACGGCACCGAGGCATCCAACGGCGTGATCCAGATCATCACCAAGAAGGGAGCGAGCGGTCGTTCGGTGTGGAATCTCGTCGCGCGCGGTGGCACGAGCTGGGTGCCGAACTGGCTCACGCGCTTCGAAGACAACTATGGCACGGTGCCGCGCGCCGGCAGTGCGACCGCACTCGACACGGTCACCATCTCCACGAAGCAGCTCAACGATTCGCTCAATGCGAATTTCGGGCACGATATCTTCCAGGTCGGACAGCTGCGGGACGTGCAGCTCTCGCTGTCGGGTGGCACGCAGGCCATTCGCTACTACACGGCCGGCGGCTATGAAGAGAATTCCGGCGCGGAACGTGTGAATCGGTTGCGGCGCACGAACCTGCGCGTGAACCTGCAGGCCAATCCCTCGCCGGCATTCGATCTGCAGGCGAGCCTCGGGTTCACCACGGGCCGCACCTACCTGCCGTATGAAGCCGGCGGTGGCGGCGCGACGTGGGCCACGTACTATGCGTCGCCGAGCTTCCTGTACGGCGGTGTCGGCGTGGATGCCCGCGCACCGAACAATCCACAGCTCGGTTTCCGCTCGGGGCCACCCGACATCTACTATCAGGCCTACGACATCTTCCAGGATGCGGATCGGTTCACCAGCAGCTTCCAGATCGCGAATCGTCCGACGTCATGGTTGAATCACCGACTCATCGTCGGTCTCGACCGTCTGGCCGAGAACAACGAAGAGCGGACGCCACGCAACGACATCATCGGCGCCAAGTACGCCTCGTTCGCCGGCAGTGGGCCGCCCACGTCCGGTGGCATCTCGGCCTCCATGCGCGATGTGACCGTGACGTCGTACGACTACGTTGCGAACGCCAGCTTCTCGCTGACGTCTTCGCTCAAGTCCGTGACATCGGGCGGCGGACAGATCTACATGCGTCAGTCGCGGCTGCGCGGCATCAGCGGCTCCACGTTTCCGGCGGCGGGTCTCACGTCGATCGCCTCGGCTTCCATCCGCAACGTGGGCACCGATGAGTTGTTCCAGAACAACACCGTGGGCGCGTTCGTCCAGCAACAGGTGGTGTGGAACGATCGGCTCTTCCTCACCGGCGCCATCCGGACCGACGACAATTCGGCGTTCGGCACGAACTTCGATGCGGTGACGTATCCCAAGCTGAGCGCCTCGTGGGTGATCAGCGATGAACCCGGCCTGCATGTGCCGGCGATGTTCAACCAGTTGCGACTGCGCTCGGCCTATGGCGCCAGCGGTCTGCAGCCCGGTGCGTTCGACGCCATTCGCACGTATACGGCCGCCGGCGGCTTTCTGACACCGTCGTCGGCGGGCAATCCGAACCTCGGGCCCGAACGCAGTACCGAACTCGAACTCGGTCTCGACGCCGGCATGTGGGACGATCGGGTCTCTCTCGAGCTGACGTATTTCAAGGGCAGCACGAAGGATGCGATTCTGTCGCGACAGGCGCCGCCCTCCGACGGCTTCCCCGGCTTCCAGCTCTTCAATGCCGGACAGGTCGATCGCAGCGGTCTGGAATGGATCGTTCGCGCACAGCCCATCCGTGGTGAACGTCTGGCGTTCGATCTCACCCTCAGTGGCTCGAACAACAGCTACAACATCGCGTCACTCGGTACCGGGACGGACTTCGTGTCGTTGTCCAGCAACGTGGGACACCGCGTGGGGTATGCACCGGGCGCCTGGTGGGATCGCCGTATCGTGAGTGCCGACTACAACGCGGCGACCAAGCGGGCCACGAATCTCCTCTGCGACGACGGCAAGGGCGGCACGGTGGCGTGTGCATCGGCACCCCGGGTGTTCCTTGGCAATTCGGTACCCACGTCGGAAGGTTCACTGACAGCGGGACTCACGCTGTTCGGCAACCTGCGCATCAACGGTTTCTTCGACTGGCGCGGTGGGTACAAGAAGCTCGATGGTAACTATCGGGTACGCTGCGGCGCGTTCGTGCTGTGCCGCGAGTTGTACTACCCGGACGAAGTGCAGGACAAGGCCCTGCTGGCGGCCGTGCAGGCCGGTACTGCCTACACGCATCATCTCATCCACGATGCGGGCTTCATGCGTTTCCGCGAACTGTCCGCCACGTACACGTTGCCAACACGCTTCGCCAGCCTCGCGCGCGCCAGCCGCGCCTCGATCACGCTGGCGGGCCGCAATCTCGCGCTGTGGACCGATTTCCCGGGTATCGAGCCCGAAGCCTCGTTCAACGGCGGCTCACGTGGAGGCGCGTTCGGCATGTGGGAACAGAACGTCCTGCCGCAGCTCCGTCAGTTCGTGGCCACCGTCAACCTCAACTTCTGATCATCATGCGTAACATGACGATGAAGATCGTGGCGGCGGTCCTGGCCGTATCAGTCACCGCAGCCTGCAGTGGCTTCGACCGTCTGCTCAGCGTGCAGACACCGAGCCGTCTGGCCGAGGATTCGTATCTCGTGCCCGCCAACGCGGCACTCATTTCGGCGAGCGCGGTGGCCGACTACGAGTGCGCTCTCGGTGGGTACGCCGTGGCCAGCGGCATGGCGTCCGGTGAGCTGTTCGACGCCATTCAGACCGCGGCCCGCTGGAACTACGATCGCCGCAATGTCCTCGCGGTGGACGCCCTCTATGCCACCTCGGGCTGTGAGGCCATCGGGGTGTACACGCCCATCAACACGGCGCGCTACACCAACGATCAGGCCGTGACCAAACTCGAGGAGTGGACCGACGCCCAGGTACCCAATCGCCAGCGCCTGATCGCGCTGAACTCGGCCATCGCCGGATTCAGCCTGATCCTGCTGGGTGAGGGCTTCTGCAGCGGTTCGATCAACGTGGGCCCCGCGCTCACCTCTGCGCAGCTCTTCGATTCCGCCGAAGTGCGCTTCACCAAGGCCATCGCCGCGGCCACGACGGCGGGGGACGCCAACATCCTCAATCTCGCCTACGCCGGTCGGGCCCGGGCGCGGATCGACAAGGGCAACAAGGCGGGAGCGGCCGAGGACGCCGCGCGGGTACCCACGGCCTTCGTGTACAACGCCACCGCCGACGCCACCGTGGGACGACGGAACAACCGCATGTTCCAGCAGAACAATCAGTCGTTCTCGGTGACCGTGGCCACGGCGTATCGCACGCTGAACGATCCGCGGGTATCCGTCACCAACCAGAATCGGCTTGCCGCGGATCAGGTCAATCAGATCTGGACGCAGAACAAGTTCCCGAGTCTCACGGCCAGCTTCCCCATCACGTCGGGGATCGAAACGCAGCTCATCCTGGCCGAAGCCCGCGGCGGGGCGGAAGGATTGGCGATCCTCAACGCGCTCCGGGCCCGTTCGGGTGTGGCGCTGTCGGCGCTCCCCGCGAGCTCCGATTTCACGCAGGCCCTGATCGACGAACGCAGCCGCGAACTGTTCCTGCAGGGCAACCACTGGTTCGACGTGCGGCGCTTCAACACCACGCTCGTGCCCGCTACCGGCACGGCCTATGGAAAGGGTGGTGTGTACGGCGATCAGCGCTGCTGGCCGCTGCCCGATGCGGAAACCCTGGCCAATCCGAACACGCGGAGCTGAGTCCGCGGCGCGGCGCGACGCTGATATCGCGCCCGGGGTGAACTGACCACCGCCGCCATGGAGTCCACCCGGACCTGTGGCGGCGGTGCACGTCTGGGCCCATGAGCCAAGGGCCGAACCGCGAGTCATCGGGGCGGTGACGCACAGGGGTAAATGTGACGATATCGTCGCATTGCCCGACGGGGGCCCCCTCTCTAGCTTCCCCGTTGCCTCTTTGTTTTCTCCCTGACTCTCGAACGGAGCGACCGCGGTGAAGATCGCCGTGTGCATCAAGCGCGTACCCGTGATGGAAACCAAGTTTGCCATTGCGGCCGACGGGACCCGCGTGGACGACGCGGGGCTCAAATACGACGTCAACGACTTCGACCTGTGGGCGATCGAAGCGGGCCTGCAGCTCAAGGAAAAGAACAACAACGTGGGTGAGGTCGTCGCGATCTCCCTCGGTCCTGACGCGGCGCAGGAGCAGATCCGCAAGGCTCTGGCCATGGGCGCCGATCGTGGCATCCTGCTGCAGGCTGGCAGCACGCCGGCCGATGGCCTGGCCGTGGCGCGGGCCCTCGCGGCGGAACTCAAGGACGGGGGATACGACCTCATCCTGTTCGGTCGCATCGCCATCGATTCCATGAATCAGATGACGGGACCGATGGTGGCCGAGCTGCTCGATCTGCCCTGTGTGACCAACGTCTTCCGTCTCGACATCACCGGCACGACCGGTCGGGCCGAGCGGGCGCTCGAGGGAGCCAGCGAGGTGGTGGAGTTTCCGCTCCCCGCGCTGCTCACCATCGACGATGGACTCAACAAGGAACGCCTGCCGTCCCTCAAGGGGATCATGGCAGCCAAGAAGAAGCCGCTCGAAGTGAAGCCCGCCCAGTTGGGTGAGGCGCGCGTGGCGGTGCAGAAGATGGTGCTTCCGCCGGAGCGTGCGGCCGGCCGTATCCTGGGCGACAGCGCGGCCGCCGTGCCGGAGCTGGTCAAGCTCCTCCAGACTGAAGCCAAGGTGCTCTGATCATGGCCAACGTTCTCGTTTTTGCAGAAGTCCGCGGCGGTGAGCTGCGCAAGGTGGCGCTCGAAGCGGTGACCGCCGCCCGGCAGCTCGCCGATCTCTCCGGCGGTGGCAGCGTGCACGCGGTGCTGGCCGGTGCGCCCGGCATCGGCGCCAAGGCCGAAGCGCTCGCGCAGCATGGGGCCGACAGCGTGCTCGTGCTCGAGCATCCCGGTTTCGCGCAGTACAACCCGGAAGCGCTGGCGGCCACGCTCGCCCAGCGACTGGGCAGCGGCAACTACGGCTTCGGCGTGTTCAGCGCCACGGCGCAGGGCCGTGATCTCTCGCCGCGGGTGGCGGCAAAGCTCGGCGTGGGCCTCGCGCCCGATCTCACCGGTTTTGCGGTGGAAGGCGGGCAGGTGGTCGGCCAGCATTTCAACATGAACGGCAAGACCATCGCCACGCTGGCGCTCAGTGGTTCGCCGGCGCTGCTCTCGGTGCGTCCGTCGGCGCTGCAGCCGGTCGTCGCCGCCCGGCCGCTGGTCACGGAAGCCATCACGTCGGCCACCGATCCGTCGGCGTCGCGCGTGAAGGTCGTGGAACTCAAGCAGGGCAACACCGGCAAGATCGATCTCAACGATGCGCCGGTGATCGTGGCCGGTGGTCGTGGCCTCAAGGCCGCCGAGAACTTCAAGCTGTGTGAAGATCTCGCCGACGCGTTCGGCAACGCGGCCGTGGGCGCCACGCGCGCGGTGACCGACGAAGGCTGGCGTCCCCACTCCGATCAGATCGGACAGACGGGTCGCAATGTGAGCCCGAATCTGTACATCGCGGTCGGGATCTCCGGCGCCATTCAGCATCTCGCCGGCATGCGCACCTCGAAGACCATCGTCGCGATCAACAAGGACAAGGACGCGCCGATCTTCAAGATCGCCGATTACGGGATCGTGGGCGATGTCTTCGACGTGGTCCCCGCGCTCACGGCAGCCGTGAAGGCCGCCAGGGCGCAGGGCTGAGTTCCAGCGGTTCACGGGCCCCATCGCCGCAAGGCGGTGGGGCTCTGTCTTGTGCGGCAGTCACGAAGCGCGGATGCCGGGTCTGCCTGACTGTGCGCTTGTCGTCGCCCCTCTCCCGGTCTAGCTTCGCGCCATGACCCTGTCCAACCTCGTGTTTGCGGTGATCCTCGCCGGCGGCTTCTGGATGTTTGTTCCCCAGGCGCAGCGGCTCGTGCGCTGGCTGAAGCTGGCCAGGCCCGAGGATCGCACCGACCACCCCGATATCCGCACGAAGAACTTCGTGCTCATCGGTCTCGCCCAGAGCAAGATTCTGCGCGATCCCTTCGGTGGTCTGATGCACGCCCTGGTGTTTTGGGGCTTCTGCGTCCTCGGTCTCGGCACGCTCGAGATCTGGATCCAGGGCCTCTACACGCCATTCACCTGGGGCGTCATCCTGCCCCGGTTCCTCTACGTGCCCTACGTGTTCTCGCAGGAGATCTTCGCGGTCTTCGTGCTGATGCCGGTGGGCTATCTGCTGTATCGTCGTCTGGTGCTCAAACCGCGACGGTTCACGGTGGACGCGGTGCACAGCGGTGAGGCCGTGCTCATCCTGGGCGTGATCGCCACGCTCATGATCACGCTGCTGCTGGTGTTCGTGGGCGAGGCCATGCAGCCGGGCGCCGATCGGGTGGGCCGGCCCATCACGGCGTTGCTGCTGCCGCTGTTCCGGGGCATGTCGCCGGAAACGGCGCACATCATGGCGCGGGTGTGCTGGTGGATCCACGCGGTGCTGATCCTGTGGTTCCTGAACCACCTGCCCAAGTCGAAGCACCTGCACGTGCTCACGTCGCTCATCAACGTCTGGTTCTCCAACACCAGCGGACCGGGGCGCATCGGGGCGATGAAGCCGATGGATCTCGAAGCCGAGGACGCTGAACAGTTCGGCGCGGCCGACATCGAGCATCTGTCGTGGAAGAATCTGCTGGACGGGTATTCCTGCACGGAATGCGGACGCTGCACGGCGGCCTGCCCGGCCAACATCACCGGCAAGGTGCTCTCGCCGCGCATGATCATGGTGAAGACGCGCGCGCGTCTGACGGAGAAGGCCACCGTCATCGACGCCGTGGCCGCGGCCGGTGGCGCGGTCACCGAAACGCAGCAGGCCGTGCTGGACAAGCACCTGCTCGACGACTGGATCACCGAGGAAGAACTCTGGGCCTGCACGAGCTGCCGGGCGTGTGTGCAGGAGTGCCCGGTGAGTATCGATCAGCTCGAGATCATCAACGAGCTGCGTCGCGACCTGATGCTCATGGAGTCGCGCTTCCCCGAGGAGTTGCAGCCGGCGCTCACCAGTCTCGAGCGCAATGGCAGCCCGTGGGCGTTCAGTGCCGCCGATCGTGAGCAGTGGGCGGAAGGCATGAACATTCCCACCATGGCGGAGATGGCGGCCGCGGAAGAGAAGCCGGACATTCTCTTCTGGGTGGGCTGTGCCGGTTCGTTCGACGACCGTGCCAAGAAGATCACGGTGGCGTTCGCGCGCATTCTGCAGGCGGCCAACGTGAAGTTCGCCATTCTCGGTCAGGAAGAGACCTGTCACGGCGATCCGGCCCGGCGCATGGGCAACGAGTATCTCTACCAGATGCTCGCCAAGGGGGTCATCGAGACGCTCGATGGATATGCGGTGAAGACCATCGTCACGTTCTGCCCGCATTGTTTCCATCAGATGGGGAAGGAGTTCCCCGATCTGGGCGGACACTACGAAGTCATTCATCACACCGAGTACATCGAACGCCTGCTGGCCGAGGGTCGCGTGCCGCTCGACACCGAGCATGGTCAGCGTCTCAAGGTGGCCTATCACGACTCGTGTTATCTGGGCCGCTACAACGAGATCTACGATGCGCCCCGCAACACGCTCAAGAAGGCGCTGCCCATCGTGGAGCTGGTGGAACCCAAGCGTACGAAGAGCCGCGGCATGTGCTGTGGCGCCGGCGGTGGACGCATGTGGATGGAGGAGAACGTCGGCAAGCGCGTCAACGTCGAACGCAGCGAGGAACTGCTGGCGACGGGCGCCGATCAGATCGCCGTGGCGTGCCCCTTCTGCATGACGATGATCAACGACGGTGTGGCCAGCACGGGCAGGGAAGTGCCGGTGTTCGACATCTCCGAAATCGTGGCGTCGAAGCTCGCCGAGCCCGCGGGCTCGGCGTGATCCGGATGCATTGATGCGTCGGGAGCCGTACGGTCGTACTGCTCCCGCGCTGCTTCGGTACTTATTTGCGTACTTCGAGGGCGGCCTGGGCCGCGGTCATCATCTCGCCGCCGAAGTCGACCACGGCGTAGAGGGTGTAGTGGCCCGGCTCCAGCTGTGGCATGGCCAGCCGGAATTTCTCCGAGCGACCGGCGTCGATGCGGCGGGCTTCGGCAAATGACACCGCCAGCACCACCTCGTCGTTTTCATCCCGCACCTGCAGCTCGCCTTCGATGATCGTGGCCACGGTGCCGGTATTGCGATAACGCACTTCGAGCTGCTTACCCTTGAGGAACAGGTCGCTGACCTCTCCGTCGACGACCTGGGCCGGCACCGTGTCGGTCCTGGCGCTGGTGGCGAGGACGAGCGGGGCATGGCCAGTCAACGACTGTGCACGCAGTGCAGCGAGCGGTGCCAGGGCGAGCGCGGCGACGGCAAGCGTGCCGAGCGCCAGGAGCGGGGCCCGCAGGAGGGAGGGGGCCTTGGGCGATGGAGTGTGCGGCATGCCGGGCTCTACTGGAAGGATGATGCCACGCGCTCCCAGAGGGAAAACATGCCGTCGGAGCCCGGATTGTGGTGTGTCCGCGACAATGGGTGTCGGACGCGGACGGCACGTCTGAAGGCGCCATGGGCGCCCGTTGCGGGTGGTGGGGGATGGGTTTGGGGTCCCAGACTTTGTGATCGGCGTCGAGCGATTCAGATTTTCCGAATGTGCATGATCTGCACCTGCTGTTTCACCGCCCCTTCCTCGAACGGGGTGGTCGTGATGTGATCGATCCGGAGGCCCGCCGTAGGCAGACGGTCGCGGAACGTGGGCAGCGCCAGCCGCCCGGGGTCGGCGACGAGCGCCACCCCATCGGGGCGGAGGGCACGGGCCAGACAATCGGCCACCAGCGTGGCGTATTCCTGTTCATACAGGACGTCGGCTGCCATCACCACGTCGAAGGTGCCGAGGTCCTCGGGCCAGTGACGCCAGTTCACCATGCGCACCGTGGGCTCCTGTCCGAGATTGCGCCGGGCATTGCTGCGCGCGACATGCAGCGCGTCCTCGTAATAATCGGTGCTCGTGACGGTGAACCCCGCCGCCATTGCCGCCACGGTATCCAGTCCGAGTCCACATCCGAGCTCGAGCAGCGTACGTCCGTGCCCCTGTTCAGTGAGCAGCGCACCGGCCAGTACGCGCGCCGATGGCCAGAGATCCGCCCAGTACGGCAGGCGTTCGTCGTGCACGTAGTCGGCTTCGCTGATCAGGTGATCGGCGTTGGCGGGCTTGATGAGCTGAAATGTGCGCGCATGCGGTTCGGCGCCCACCGTGATCCCGACTTCGGCCAGTGTGAACCGCTTGGCCAACGCGGCATCGAGCGCGTCACCGTGCAGTGTGGCAAGCGCTTGCGCCGCGGGGTCGAGCGCGGAGATTTCAAAACGTGGCATCGGAATACGTGAATGCGGAGGTCGGTTGCACGATGATGGCAACTTGGGCCATTGCCGGGCCGGGCGACAGCGGCCGGTCTGCTTTGCCTGCGGGAGGGGAGGACGTACCCATGACGATGCACCCGTGATGCGCAGGATGCTGATCGGCGGCCGGAGGATTTTGGTCCTTGGGTTGGGCTTCGTACTGGCCGTCGCGCCGGTGGAGGCTCAGTCGTCGTCGGCCATCGTGCCTTCTCCGAACGAAGTCGGGCAGATCATCGACGCCGCATTGCAGGCTGTGCTTGTACCGGAGAAGGAGCTGTCAGGAATTCCCGTCGCCGAACGCGGTGTGTATTTCGATTTCGGGCAGACGATGAAGGCATTTGGCTTGGATGGTCCGTCTCAATCCAATGGGCTGATGGCAGTTCGGTGACGTCAGCCAAACAGCAACTGCCTTGCCGCGGATTACGCGGATGTCGCGGATTTACACGGATACTGCGGGAGTGACCGCTGTTTGATCCGCGTAAATCCGCCGCATCCGCGCAATCCGCGGCAAAGCAGTTGCTGTTTTATTTGTTCCGACGATCTCACGCCTTCGCAACAAAAGGCCCATCCGGAATCAGCATGGCCCCGAGCGTCATGCCGGCCTCCACACGCCCCACCGGCTCCGGCACTTCTATCAGCGCATCGGCCAGCGCAATGCTCTGCTGCAGATTCGATCCTTGCGCGCCGGTGATGGTGGCTTCGAGCTGACCGTCGTGCCCCACGGCCAATTGCGCACGCAGGAAATGCGTGAGCGCAGCCGGTGTCTCCGCCGCGTTCGTCATGCGCACGGGCAGTTTCACGTGGCACGTGCGCCCATGTCCGCCCAGTTGTCGCAGCAACGGCCAGGCGAAGAGCATGCCCGTCACCAGCGTGGACACCGGATTGCCGGGCAGGCCGATCCAGGGGATGTCGCGCACCATGCCCGTTCCGATCGGGCCACCGGGGCGGATACGCGCCCGCCAGAATTGCTGCACGCCGCCAAGTGCCGCGAGGGCGTCGCGGGTGTAATCGTGCGCGCCCACCGAGACACCACCTGTCGTGACGAGCAGATCGCAGCCGCCGGTGAGCGCCGTGTCCATGGCCTGCACCATCGCATCGAGCGTGTCGTTCACCAGAGGCGCCATGGTCACCTCGGCGCCAGCCGAACGCAACAGCGCCGGCAACGCATAGCTGCTCGAGGACACGATGCGTGAACCCGCCAGCACCTGATCGAACTGCTCCACGGTGACGAGTTCGTCGCCACTCGACAGCACGGTGACACGTGGCGCGCGATGCACGGCCACCTGCGCATACCCGATGGACGCCAGCAGCCCGAGGTGCGCCGAACGAACGGACGTGCCGGCCGCGAAGAGCGGAACACCCGGTTGCACATCCTCGCCGCGTGCCCGGATGTTGCCGCGTCCCTGGGCATCCCGGTCGTTCAGGATGCGCACCGACGCGCCCTCGGTCTCCGCAGACGCGTCCGTCGATACCTCCGTATCCTCCACACGAATGACCGCATCCGCACCAGGCGGGATGGGCGCACCGGTCATGATACGCACGGCATGTCCATCCGTCAGCGCCGGCAACTGCCTGGGATCACTGCCGGCCACACTCGTGCCGATCACCCCGAGCACCCGTGGCGCTGCGGCACCCGCGCCCAGCACGTCGGCGCGGCGCACGGCGTAGCCGTCCATGCCGGAATTGTCCCACGGCGGCAGCGCGACCGGACTCGTCACCGGTGCCGCCAACGCGTGCCCGAGCGCGTCGGTCAGGGCAATCGTGACGACCGGCGTCGTGCGATGCGCACAGGACGCGAGCACACTCGCGAGGGCGTCTGCATACGCGAGTCGATAGCTGCCGCGTCCCTCCGCATCACCCATCCGAACACGCCTCGTGGTGCGCCCGCCGACGCCTCTCCAAACCCATCACCCCGGAACCCATCACTGCATCGCCGGAAACGTCCCACCCGCCATCGTGCTCACCAGCAGATCCTGCACCCGCTCCACTTCGCGCGTGGGAACCGAGAAGTTGTTGCACAACAGCGAGAAGAAGAGCAGCCGGCCATCGCTGCTGGTCACGTATCCCGACAGCGAACGCGCCTTGTCCAGCGTACCCGTCTTGGCGTGTGCGTTGCCCTGCGCCGGGGTGCCCTTCATGCGGTTGCCGATCGTGCCATCCACGCCCGCCAGGGGCAACGCGTTCCGGAACAGATCGTACCACGGCGAACGATGCATCGCGTCGAGCACACGCACCACGGCGCGCGGCGTGAGATAGTCGTGCCGCGACAGTCCACTGCCATCACGATACGCCGCGTCCTGCGCGGTGATGCCCCACCCGGCCAGCGTCCGCGCCCCCACGGCCCGCGCACTGTCCAGCGAACCGTCACCGCTCGTGACATAGCCCGACGTGCGGAACAGCAGTTCGGCGATCTGGTTCTGCGAAGGCTTCTGCATGCGCCGCAACACATCGGCAAACGGCACGCTTTCGATGACCGTGAGCGTGTCGAGCGCGGGATGTCCGGGAGGATTTCCGAGAGGACGTCCGCGGGGACGCCGCACCACGGCGCTCTGCACGGAGATCCTGCCCGCCCGGAGCGCGCCTTCGAGCGCGGACACGAAGGCGTCGCCCGGATGCCGGTACGCAATCGTCACCCGTGTGCTGTCGCCCAGCCGCATGGTGCCCGACACCAAGACCGTATGTCCGATGCTGTCGTACGCCACCGACAGCGGCTCCGGACGCGCGGCATTCCCAGTGGCCAGCGCGGTGATCGCACTGTCTCTCGTGACGGCTTCGATGCGGAGCGGCGGATAGCGGTCGGTGGGCGCACGTGTCACCGTGACCTTCCGGCCCACTTTCGATCCGGCCTTCACGTACAGATAGAGTTCGCCCTCGTTGTACATCAGTTCGTCGACGGCGGCGCTGTAACTGGCATCGAAGTCGTCCCACGCCCAGCCGTAGCCCGTGGTGGAGCCGGGCATGGCATCGCCCCATGGCAGCACCCGACCGGTGATGCGTGTGATGCCGCGCGCACGCAACGCGTCGATCACGCCATCGAAGGCACTGGCCGCGTGTCCGCCACGCAGGGCATCGCTGATGCTCGGATCGCCGCTGCCCTGCACGAGCAGATCGCCGTGAAAAGTCGATCCACGCCGCGTGCCATCGAGCAGCACCGGTGTGTGCCAGCGGAAGTCAGGCCCCAGCCGCTGCAGCGCGATGGCGCCGGTGAGCAGCTTCTGATTCGACGCCGGCATGAAGAGCCGGTCGGCGTCGTGCGACAGGATGGTGTCACCACGCGCCGGATCGACGAGCAGAATGCCCCAGCGTGCGTTGCGCCACATGGGCGCCGCAAGCACGGAGTCCACGAGATACTGCAGGGTGTCGCGTGTGCCGGGCATGCCGATCGTGGCCATGGGCATGACCACCGGAATCATCTCCGGCGCCACCGGCTCGGGACGATGCGGACCCACCGGCGGTGCCGCCTGCTGACGCGGTGCGCATCCCCACGCGGTCAGCAGACCCGCGAACAACAACGTCGCGCTCCGTTTCACGCGCCCACACATTCGCTCGCTCAAGCGCCCCGTCATGCATCCACCTCGTAGGTGCTGCTCAAGGTGACATCCTCCGCCAGATGCACGCGCACCACGCGTGCCGTGGTGTGGGCCAGCGCCGCCTGCACGCGCTCGCAGATGAAACGTGCCAGATTCTCGCCGGTGGGAATCAGTTTGCCTTCGGCGAACTCCGGCACATCGAGATTGATGTTCCGGTGATCGAAGCGTTCCCGCACTTCGCGTTGCAGCACCCGGTCGAGAAACCCGAGATCGACCACGAAGCCGGTTTCTTCATCCACCGGACCGGCCACGGTGACATCGCAGGTGTACGTGTGACCGTGATAGTGCGGATGCGCGCAGGCCCCGAAGACCTCGGCGTTCTCCTGATCGCTCCAGTCGGGACGCCGGTACCGGTGCGCGGCGGCGAAGACGACACGGCGAGTGAGCGAAGTGCGGGGCATCCGATCCGGCGGCGCGAGGACTAACGGAACACCGGGATGGACACGCCCGCACTCACGCCGAAGTTGTTGCGCCAGGCCGAACGTTGCCGGGTGTTGGTCAGCACCGACGTGGTGTCGGAGGCCTTCACGAAGTAGTTGTCGGGGTACTGATACTTCCACAGCGCACGCGTGAGATCCACGCGGATCTGCGGACCGTGCTTGGGCAGGAAACGCAGGCTTCCGCCCAACGTGAAGGCGAACTTGCTGCCGAAGCGATAGTAGCCCGTATCGGCCGACGCGAAATTGCTGACGATACCGATGCCGGAGTTCAGCGACGGCATGAGATGATGCCAGGTCTTCCGGCCCGTCAACGAGATGTCGAAACCGAGATCCATCAGATGCATGGTCGCCGACTGCGTGCCCATCACGCGCGTGGCGCGTGGATTGGATGGCAGCAGCACCGTGCGATCGGTGGGCGCGAGCGTGTAGCGCACGAAGAGCGACGCCGGTCCGCCGATGCCGAGGTCGTAGCGCAGCTGCCCCATCGCCGTGGACTTGGGCGCCACGCCGGCCGGGTCGCTTTTGACGGCCAGCCAACCGGCCATGATGGAGACCGTCTGACCGATCTTGAAATCCTCGTACGGACTGCTCTCCGGCCGGTGACCAACCTGCGCCGAAGCGGCCGTGGGCACACCCAGCATCAACGCCGTCAGTACCGTCGGGACGGCCAGCGCTGCGAACGAATCGGCGAACGAACGGGAAGAAAACACACGCATCACGAATGAGCTCGATCGGAAGAACGGACACGGAGATCGCGTCCGGTGATTTCAGGAGGAAGCGGGAGGCCCAACAGCGCCAGTGCGGTGGGACCCACGTCACAGAGGGCTCCTCCATCCCGCAGCGGCGCGGTTTCATCGGGGTCGAGCACGACGAGCGGCACCGGATTGGTGGTATGCGCCGTGTGCGGTTGTCCGGTGACCGGATCGACCATGACATCCGCGTTGCCATGGTCGGCCGTGATGATGAGACGCGCCCCACCCACGCGGGCCGCCTCGAGAATGCGTCCGAGACACGCGTCCACGGTTTCCACGGCCCTGATGGCGGCGGGCAATGAGCCGGTGTGTCCCACCATATCGGTGTTGGCGAAGTTGCACAGCATGAAGTCGTACGTGTGGTTCTCCAGCGCCGCACAGAGAATGTCGCACACGCCCGGCGCACTCATCTCCGGTTGCAGATCGTACGTGGCCACCTTGGGACTCGGCACCAGCTGCCGGTCCTCCCCCGCGAAGGGTTCGTCGCGTCCGCCGTTGAAGAAGAACGTGACATGCGGATACTTCTCGGTTTCCGCGGTGCGCAGTTGCGTGAGGCCCGCGTCGGCGATGATCTCGCCGACCAGGTTGTGCATCGACTGCGGCGGGAACGCCACCGGAAACGGAAAGGCGTCGTCGTAGCTGGTGAGTGTCGCGATGTGCAGCGCGGGCCGCGGTCCGGTGTCGAAACCGGCAAAGTGCGGCTGCGTGAGCGCACGCAGGGCCTGCCGCATGCGATCGCTGCGGAAATTCATGCACACCAGCACGTCACCGTCGCGCATGGGCGCCAGTGCGCGGCCATCGGGGCCGGCCATCACCCAGGGATGTACGAATTCATCGGTCGTGCCGGCGTCGTAGGCCCGCTGCAGTGCCGCCAAGGCATCGGTTTCCACGGGCGCATCGCCGTTCACGGCCGCGCGATACCAGAGACCCGTGCGCTCCCAGCGATTGTCGCGGTCCATGCCATAGTAGCGCCCGCTCACCGACGCGAGCTGCGCCCGGCCATCGACGCGCGCGAGCAACGCGGGCAGGAACGTCTGCGCGCTCGACGGTGGCGTATCACGGCCATCGAGCAGGGTGTGGATCACCGTGCGTGGCACACCTTCGCGATGGGCCAGGTCCACCATGGCGAGCATGTGATCGTCGTGTGCATGCACGCCGCCGTTCCCCAGCAGGCCGAGCAGATGCAGCGTGCCGCCGCTGCGCCGGGCCGCCGCGCACGCTTCACGCAGGACGGCGTTCCCGTAAAACGCGCCGTCCTCGATGGCCGATCCGATGCGGACGAGATCCTGCATGACCACACGGCCGGCCCCGAGATTGAGATGCCCCACCTCGCTGTTGCCCATCTGCCCTTCGGGGAGCCCCACGGCCCGGCCCGACGCCGCGAGCAGCGTTCGTGACGCATGTGACCAAATGCGGTCCCAGTTCGGGGTACTGGCGAGGCAGATTGCATTGGCCTCACATGATTCGCGGTATCCCCATCCGTCCAGGATGATCAGGGCCACCGCCCGCGTCGGTCGTGCAGACATCGGTCTCCGGGGTAAGCTTGGGGGAACGTCGTGGGCTGAATCTACTGCAACGACCCCCAACCATTCAGAGGACCCTGTCTCTTCATGCGAGTTCGGCGTCGAATTGTCGTACTGACCCTGTTGTTGGTCGCCCTTGCCCTGGTGGATGGTTTCCTATTGCTGCGTCGCTCCCGCTATCGGGAAGAGACCACCCGCCTGCGCGCCGGGATGACGGCCCTGGAACGGCAGCGGGCGGACGCCATCGTGGCGGCCGACGCGGACCGGGCCACCCTGCTGGTGGAGTTGCTGCGCCGACAGGCCGAGGGCGACAACGGCCTGCATCTGGCCGTGAGCAGCGATTCCTCCTACGTGGCCCTCGACCGGGGCACCGCCCGGTTGCGCACCATGCCGGCCGAATTCGGCCCGGAGCGCCGCGTGGGCACGCCCCCCGACACCGTCCACATGGTGGTGCCCCGGGGCGTGCGCATGGTCGAACAGCTGCTCGGTCCGGCCGACCGCTATGAGCTGCCGGCATGGCTGTGGGCAGACCGGGGGCTGCCCGTGCCGGCCTCCCGCGCCGACAGTGGCTGGACGGGACCACAGGCCATCGTGACCACAGGCGGGGTACTGATCTATGCCCTGCCCAACCAGGGGCCGCTGGCCGACAGCAGTTATGTGATGCCTGGTGCCGTCCGCGTATCGGCACGGGACCTGGCGGCCATCCGCGAAAACCTGACCACCGGAACCAAGGTGTATTTCTTCTAAATATGGAACCTTTCTTCCGTATCCGAGCCCGATGGCTCCTGATGGCGCTCGTGCCCATGCTGGCCATCACGGCCTGGCTCACCGTGAGTACCGTCCGGCTCCGTTTCGAGAGGGATGTGGCCCGCATGGTGTTCAACGACAACTCAGAGAGCATCGAACAGGCCATTCTGCAGGCCGGTGCCGGCGCGGACAGTCTCCGGACGGAACTCGCCGAGAGTGCGCCGCCGGTCGATGCCAACGCGCCCTACCTCGTGGTGTCCATCGCCGATCGGCGCGTCTGGTATAAACAGGGTGACAGCGTGCTGTTCACGGCGCCGGTGGCCACCGGCTCGGGCCGGCAGATGGTGGTGAAGGGCAGCACCAGAGTCATGCGCTTCGAGACACCGCGTGGGCGGCTCGTGGTGCAGCGCCGGGATTCGGCGCCGGCCTGGATTCCGCCCGACTGGCACTACCAGGAGCAGGCCAACAAGCGGGGGCTGGGACTGGTCCAGCTCGTGCGCGGCGTCCCGATCAAGCTCAAGGATGGGTCGAGCATCACAGTGCAGGGGAACGATGTCGTCCGGCTCGGGTCCGATGGAAACGCCAGGCCGCTCTCCGCCAGTGATGGCCGGGAGATCGTCGCCGACGGACGGATCGTCATCCCGCCTTTTGGCACGAATCAGCGCAAGTATCCCGACGTCCTGGGCACCCGCCGCCTCTATCTGGGGGACGGATACGCCCTGCACGGGACCAACAATCCCAAGTCGGTCGGCCAGGCGGTGAGCCACGGCTGCGTGCGGCTGCGGAACGAAGACATCGAAACACTGTACAATCAGGTTTCCGTCGGGACCGCGGTGTACATCTACTGATATATTTCCGGACTGGCGCTCGATCGTCATTCCTACAGCATTCCGGTCATCGAGCGCCATCCCAGACTCCGTGAAATTACCTTCGTTGTCCGCACGTTCCGCCGGTCGTCGATCCACTGCCCATCGCCTCTCGCGTCGCTTCCTGGTGACGCTGGGTCTTGGTGCGTGCCTGACACTCGTGGCGTTTGCGCGCCCGGGAGGGGCGGTTGCCGGTACGACGACGTCGCGGACCGCGGCACCCCACGCGGTGGCGCCGGGCGTTTCAACCTCGCGCCCGGGAGGCGCGGCCGGTGGCGCGCATGCCGCGTCGGCGCGCGCTGGAGCACCCGGTTCGCTGCTCGATTCCCTGCGTGGACGCAGCCGCAAACTGCGCGCGCGGTTCCTGGCTCCGACCCGCACCGCCTCCGTGCCCATCCTGCGCGAGCTGTTCGGGGATTCCGCCAACACCCATGCGGGTGTGTATGCCACGCCCGACGCCGGCAATGATCTGGCGCCGTTCCATTTCATCACCATGCGTCCGTTCGCCGACAAGGTGAAAGGCCGCATCGGTACGTACCGTATCGGGTTCTTTCCCGCCGAACGACGCGGGGTGCGCAGCAACGCGTACGGCAATCCGGAAGGATTCCTCGAAGTCACGATGGGCAATCAGGACACACCCATCTCCGAACATTTCCGGTTGCGCGATTTCCTGACGCACGATCAGGTGAATGTGTGGCCCAAGTATCTCGTGTTGCAGGAGGCGCTGGTCGACAAGCTCGAACTCGTGCTGGCCGAACTGCGCGCGATGGGCGTGCCGGCACAGAAGCTCCGGGTCATGTCGGGGTTCCGCACGCCGCAGTACAACGAGCAGGGTGTGGGCGCCGGTGGACGTGTGCAGGACAGTCGTCATCAGTACGGCGACGCAGCCGATGTGTATGTCATCAACGGCACGCGTGACTGGATGAGCGATCTCGATGGCAACGGTCGGGTGGACACGCGTGATGCCCGCGTGCTGGCGAAGGCCGCCGAGCGCGTCGAAGCCGCGCACCCCGAACTGGTGGGTGGCATCGGCGTGTACACGGCCACGAAGGCGCATGGCCCGTTCGTGCACATCGACGTGCGCGGACAGCGGGCCCGCTGGGGGCAGTTGTGATCCGCCGACGCACCGCACTCGTCCTGAGTGGACTGGCGGCCATCACCGCGGCGATCGTGTATCAGCCTCCCGGTGAACTGATGGCCGACACGTCGGCGCAGAGCGCCGCGCGACGCGTGCCGCGCGTGGAAGCCTCGGCCGAGGTGAAGGGGCTCAGCGGCGACGTGCAGATGCAGTTCGTGCGGGCCGGTGAGCGCATCGCCTTTCCACTGCGCGTGAATGGTGATCCGCTCGGGTTCACGTATCAGTGGGTGGAAGTGGGCAGCAACCAGTCGGGAGACGTGGCCCGTCCGCTCGACAGCGACACGTTGCTGGCTCCGCTCACGGCCGGGTTCTACGAACTGGTGGTGACTCGCGCCGGCGTCTCGCAGCGCATCACCGAGCCCCGTCTGGCGGTGCTGGTGCCGTTCGAGCTCAAGCTGGGCAGCACGCTCAACGGCTATCAGATCGGACGGTATCCGGCCGAGTGGTCGCGCGACGAGCAGGGCGAACGTCCCGATGGTTTTGCCGAAGTGCACGAAGAACATCTCGATCTGCCGCTCACGCGTCACCTCAAGGTGCGCGACTTCGTGACCCACGATCGGCAGACCATCTGGCCGCGGTACGTGGCGGTCGATCCGCGTGTGCTCGACAAGATCGAGCTCGTGCTGCGGGAACTCGCCCGTCGCCGGGGTGAGGAGCGGATGGACTTCACGCTCGAGGTGCACAGCGGATTCCGTACGCCGCTGCACAACTCCAACGTGGAAGGGTCGGCCCGGGACTCGCGGCACCTGTATGGCGATGCGGCCGACGTGGCCATCGACGCCGATGGGGACGGCCGGCTGACCATCTTCGACGCCTATCGCGTGGAGCAGGCGGTGGACTGGGTGGAGCGTCTCCACCCCGAACTGGCCGGTGGACTGGGCGTTTACAGCAGTCGCCGCTTCGCCACGCCATATTGCCATATCGACGCCCGCGGCGAACGGAAACGCTGGCGCGGCTGACCGCGTAAGGCGGGCCAGGAGGAAACACATGAATCCGTACGTCCGCGATCGCATCAATCGAAAACTCGAGACACTCAACGACGAGCGCCTGTACCAGGTGCTCGATTACGTGGAGTTCCTGGAGTCCAAGTACGGCGAGAAACCCGCGCCAGTGGCCAACGTCTTCCAGCGGTTCACCGACGGCGTGGAGGACACGCTGCGGGCCGGCGGACTGGCCGTCGGAACCGTTTCCGAGGCGATGGGGTTTCTGAACAAGGCGGTCGGGGTGCTCAGTAATGTCGCCCAGACCACCAAGACCGTCGCCAGCGATGTGGTCACCGCCGCAAAAACGGCGGCCGATCAGATCGGCGCGCCGTCGGCGGGAGTGCCGCCAGGTGGTGGCCCGCCAACTGGTGCGGCGCCCGCCGGTGCGGCGTCTGCCGGAGAATCGCCGGCCGTCTCACCTGCCGCCGCGCCTCAGGCGCCATCCGCCGCACCGCCGCAGGCGCCCGCCTCGGACACTCACCCCGGTTGAACCATGAACGAACGTCAGCGACCCGAATCAGACGCCGAATTCGACGACGTGGATCCCGACCTGGAGCACGAGACGGAGCACGACTCGCGACGGGAGTCGCGGAGTGGAGCCCGCCGCGATCGGGATCGCGGTCGCCGCCGGTCGGCCGTTCAGCGCGCCCGCCGGGCGCATCGGGACGAGGACGAGGCGCCCAGTCGTCGCGCGGCGCCGCAAAAGGGACTCAAGCGGTCGGTGGTGCACGCCATCCGGCAGATCCCGTCGTATCTCCGTCTGCTGATCGGGCTCATTGGTGACCGGCGGGTGTCGGCCGTCGACCGGTTCATCGTGATCGCGGCGGCGGCGTACATCGTGTCGCCGCTCGATTTCATCCCCGACGTCATCCCGTTCCTGGGGCAGGTGGATGACATCTTCATCCTGATCCTGTCGCTGCAGCGGTTGATCGAACGGGCCGGGGATGCCGTCCTGCTCGATCACTGGCATGGGGATCCGGCGGAACTCGATGATCTCAACCTGGCCGCGATCGTATCGGCGGCGGGGTTCTTCCTGCCGGGCCAGATCCGTCGGCGTCTGCGCAAGATGGCCGGCCGCTGACAGTGCGCCGACACTGCGGCGGAGTGACCCGGAATTGATGCAGAGTTGATTCACCGTTGGGTGCCGTCTACTTTCCAAGATGGCACCCTCGACAGATGGCCCCTCACGGGGCTCCGCCCGTATTCGTGAGGACGTCGCGCTCACCTTCGACGACGTCCTGCTCGCCCCGCGCCATTCGCGCACGCACCCCCGCGACGTCACGCTCACGTCGCGCCTGACCAGGGGCATCACGCTCAACGTCCCGCTGGTTTCGGCCTCGATGGACACGGTCACCGAGAGCGAAATGGCGATCGCGATGGCCCGCTACGGCGCCATCGGCGTGCTGCACAAGAACATGTCCATCGATCGGCAGGCCGCCGAAGTGGACCGGGTGAAACGCAGCGAGAGCGGGATGATCCTGAACCCCATCACGCTCTCCCCCTCGGCGTCGCTCCGTGAAGCGGTCGCGCTGATGATGCGCTTCAAGATCTCCGGGGTGCCCATCGTCGATGGCAGCGGGAAACTGGTCGGCATCCTCACCAATCGCGATCTGCAGTTCGAGCGGGACCTCGACCGTCCGCTGCGCGATGTGATGACCAGCGAACGCCTGATCACCGCGCCCGTGGGCACGACGCTCGATGAAGCCGAACGCACCCTGGGCAAACATCGCATCGAGAAGCTGCCGGTCGTGGATGATGCGGGGATGCTGAAAGGGCTGATCACGGTGAAGGACATTCACAAGCGCCGTCAGTATCCCGATGCCAACAAGGACCAGCATGGCCGCCTGCGGGTGGCGGCGGCGATCGGCGCCGGCGGTGACTATCTCGATCGGGCGCGGGCGCTGGTGCAGGCCGGGGTGGATGTCATCGTCATCGACACGGCCCACGGACACAGCGAAGGCGTTTTGCAGGCCACGGCGCGGGTGCGCGAGGCCTTCCCCGACGTCCAGTTGATTGCGGGCAACGTGGCCAGCCGGGCGGGGGCCGCAGCGCTGGTGGAACGCGGAGTGGACGCGGTGAAGGTGGGGGTGGGACCGGGGTCGATCTGTACGACCCGCGTGGTGACGGGGGTTGGTGTTCCGCAGCTCACCGCCGTGATGGACGCCGTGGATGGGGCGGGGGACGTGCCCGTGATTGCCGATGGCGGAATCAAATATTCGGGTGACATTGTGAAGGCGCTGGCGGCCGGTGCCTCGAGTGTGATGATGGGGTCGATGCTGGCGGGCACGGAGGAGAGCCCCGGTGAATCGTTCCTGCTCGAAGGACGCCGCTTCAAGATGATCCGCGGCATGGGCTCGCTCTCCGCCATGCAGGACGGTTCCGCCGACCGCTACTTCCAGGAAGGCGAGATGTCCCCCAAGAAACTCGTCCCCGAAGGCATCGAAGGCCGGGTGCCCTACAAGGGACCGGTGGGCGACGTGCTCTTCCAGATGGTGGGTGGTCTGCGCAGTGGGATGGGCTACGTAGGGTGCGACAGTATCGAGGCGTTGCGTACCGAGGCGGAGTTCGTGCGCATCACCACGGCCGGCCTGCGCGAGTCCCACCCCCACGACGTCACGATCACCCGGGAAGCCCCGAACTACTCGCTCTGACGGGTTCTTTCGCGGAGGCACTGTCCGAAACCATCGCCCGTGGGCACATTAGCGGCCACGGGCGATCTGCCTCCCGACGGCAGGGGTCCGACGGCTGGTCCGTACGGCAGGTCCGTGTTGTCCCCTCGCGTGCCGCGCTCCACCCTGCGGCCCGCTCCACCCAGACCACACCGCTCTGATGGGAATCTGGTCAAAGAAATCGATCACGGCGCTGCGCGCGGAAGCGAACAGCTCCGAAGGGGGGCTCAAGCGTACGCTGGGCGCCCTCAACCTCACGTTGCTCGGCATCGGGGCCATCATCGGCGCCGGTATCTTCGTGCTGACGGGCACGGCGGCCGCGAATTTCGCGGGGCCTGGCGTCTCGCTCTCGTTCGTGCTCGCCGGCCTGGCCTGTCTGTTCGCGGGTCTGTGTTATGCCGAGTTCGCGTCGATGATTCCCATCGCGGGATCGGCGTACACGTACAGCTACGCCACGATGGGTGAAGGGGTGGCGTGGTTCATCGGCTGGAACCTGGTGCTCGAGTACCTGTTCGCGGCGGCCACGGTCAGCGTGGGCTGGTCGGGCTACTTCGGCGCGCTGCTGAGCGAAGTGGGCATTCACATTCCGGCGGCGTTCGCCTCGGCCCCGCTCACGGTCGAAAACGGACATCACGTGGTGCGCGCGTTCACCTGCGTCGATCCGGCCACGGGCGGCACGCTCATGGATGCGGCGACACATGTGGCCTACACCGCGCGTGACGCCTGCATGGGCGCGGGCGGCAATGTGGTGGACGGTCTGATCAACCTGCCGGCCGTGCTGCTCATCGTCGCGCTCACCGTGCTGCTGGTGCGTGGCGTGCAGGAGTCGGCCACGTTCAACAATGTCGTCGTGGCGATCAAGATGACGGTGGTGTTGCTCGTGATCGGCTTCGGCTTCATGTACATCAACCGCGAGAACTGGACGCCGTTCATTCCGGAGATGGTCACGAACCCCGACGGGTCGACCAAGTACGGCATCTCCGGCGTGCTGCGCGCGGCGCCGGTGGTGTTCTTCTCGTACATCGGCTTCGACGCCGTCTCCACCGCGGCGCAGGAAGCGAAGAACCCGCAGCGCGACCTGCCCATCGGCATGATCGCGTCGCTGCTGATCTGCACGGTGCTCTACATCCTGATGTCGCTGGTCATGACGGGTCTGGCGCCTTACCAGCAGCTTGGCGTGCCGCACCCGGTGTCGGTGGCCATCGCGGCGGTGCCGCAGCTCAAGTGGCTCGAGTACCTCGTGAACATCGGCGCCGTGGCCGGTCTCTCGTCGGTCGTGCTCGTGATGCTCATGGGTCAGCCGCGCATCTTCTACACGATGTCGCGTGACGGTCTGCTGCCCAAGATCTTCAGCCGCGTGCATCCCACGTATCAGACGCCGGCGGCGTCCACGTGGATCGTCGGCGGCATCGCCATCCTCATCGCGGGCTTCTTCCCGCTCGGGTTGCTGGGCGAGCTCGTCTCGGGTGGCACGCTGGCCGCGTTCGCCACGGTGTGCATCGGTGTGTGGGTGCTGCGTACCCGCTCGCCCGAACTGGAGCGTCCGTTCCGTACGCCGCTGGTGCCGCTGGTGCCCATCCTCGGCGCCGGTGCCACGCTGTACATGATGGCGCAGCTGCCCAAGCTGACGTGGACGCTGCTCGGCGTCTGGACGGCCATCGGCATGACCACGTACTTCCTGTACGGCATGCGCAACTCGACCATCGGCAAGCAGGAAGCCGGTCGTCGATGACGGAGAGTGTGTCCGATGGGCTGCTGAGCGCATCGGAGGCGCGGCAGGCGGCGATCCATACGTGGTTCGCCGCTTTCCGCCCCGGCATGACGGTGGCATTGTCCACCCACATCAATGCCGATGGGGACGGGTGCGGATCGGAGACGGCCCTGGCCCGTCTCCTGGCGCAACGGGGGATCGATTGCCGGATCGTCAATCCCACGCCCTGGCCGTCGATGTTCGATTTCCTGCTCGGTGCCGATGTGCAGGAAATGAGCGCCCTGGGCGCGGCGGGACTGCGGGATATCGACGCCCTCGTGGTGCTCGATATCAACGATGTCCGGCGCCTGGGGCAGCTGGCCGACACCGTGCGTTCGCTCACCGTGCCGGTGCTGGTGGTCGACCACCACATCGCGGGTGACGAACCGGTGGGGACCACCGCGGTGGCCGACACGCGTGCCTGCGCCACCGGCGAGCTGGTGTACGACATCGCGGTGACGCTGGGGCTGGAGATCACGCCCGCGATCGCGCAGAGCCTCTATGCCGCCATCCTCACCGATACGGGCAGCTTCCGGTTCAGCAACACGTCACCGCGGGCGCACGCCATCGCGGCCCGGTTGCTCGCCGCCGGTGTGAACCCCGAAGAGATGTACCGGCGCATCTATGCCCAGGTGAGCGTGGGGCGTCTGCAATTGTTGCGGGAGGCGCTGGGCAGCCTGCACGCCGAGCCCGAACTGGGATTGGCGTACATCTCGGTGGCGGCCGATGCGATGGAGCGGTTCCAGGTGACCAGCGAGGAACTCGACGGCATCGTCGAGCATCCGCGCAGCATCAGCGGCACGCGGATGGCGCTCTTCTTCCGCGATCTCGGACACGACCGTGTGAAAGTGAGTTTCCGGAGCACTGGCGATGTGGACGTGCAGCAGTTCGCGCGTCGATATGGCGGTGGCGGTCACGCCAAGGCCTCGGGCGCCATGCTGACCGGGTCGCTCGACGCCGTGCGCGACCGCGTCGTCGCCGACGCCCGCGCGTATCTGCTCGGGGAATGACGTCGCGCGGCATGGCGCCGCGCACGATAGAGAGGCAGAGACGCGCAGAGACAGGCTGAGAGGGCATTCCAACACCCCGACCCGGTCCCTAGCTTTCTCCGGGTACCCTGTCACCTCTCTCAATGCCGCCACTCATGGAGCGGATCACCGACGCGCTGTCGGCGGTCCGTAACCCGCGTACCGGCGCCGACGTCATGGCTGCCGAACAGGTGCGCGATATCGCCACCACCGTCGACGGGAAAGTCCGTCTGACCCTGCTGTTGGCGCCGGACGACGATGCCACGCTGGTGCGTGACGTGCGTCAGGCCGTCGAACGACTGGATGGTGTGATCGACGTGCGTGTCGACGTGCGTGATCCCGCCCAGAGTGAACCCACACCGGCGCGTCGCGCGCCATCTCCTCCCATGTCCCAGTCCACCGCGCAACCGGGCAAGAGCCGTGCGCTGCCCGTCATGGACGCCGCGCCGGCCCCCAAGCCGCCGCCGCGCGTTCCCGATCCCGTGCAGTACCCCAACCTGGGTCGCATCATCGCCGTGTCGTCGGGCAAGGGCGGCGTGGGCAAGAGCACCGTGGCCGTCAATCTCGCCATCGCGCTCGCGAAGGCCGGCAAACGGGTGGGCATCATGGATGCCGACATCTACGGTCCCAATCTGCCCCTCATGCTCGGCGTGGATGCGGCACCCGCCGTGCGCGACGAGAAGATCATTCCGCTCGAAGCCTACGGCATCAAGGTCATCTCGCTCGGTTTCCTCATCGAGAAGGAGCAGCCGGCGATCTGGCGCGGCCCCATCGTCATGAAGATCATCACGCAGTTCCTGCGTGACGTGAACTGGGGTCAGCTCGACTACTTCCTGGTGGACATGCCACCGGGCACCGGCGACGCGCAGTTGTCGCTCGTGCAGGCCACGCAGGTGCATGGCGCGGTGGTGGTCACCACGCCGCAGCAGGTGGCGGTGGGCGACGCGCTGCGTGGCGTGAAGATGTTCGAACGCACCGCGGTGCCGGTGCTGGGCATCGTCGAGAACATGTCGTACTTCGAGAATCCGGAGACGGGGAAGCCCATCGCCGTATTCGGCAGCGGCGGCGGTGAACGACTCGCGAAGGAATGCGATCTGCCGCTCATCGGGCAGATTCCGCTCGATCCGCGCATTCAGGAAGGCGGTGACACCGGACGTCCCATCGTCGACGCCGAACCCGAGAGCAAGGCCGCGAAGATGATCCAGCAGGTCGCACAACGGGTGATGGAACGGCTTGACGAACGCTATCGCTGATCGCGTCGAAGATCCGATCGAACACGATGCCCCACGCGGCGAACTGGTTGGTGAACCTCTTGCACTGACCATTCGCCGCGTGGCGCTTCCGGCCGTCATCGCCAATCTGCTGATGACGGCCTTTCACAACGTCGACACGTTCTGGATCGGTCGTTCACTGGGGGCCGAGGCATTGGCCGCCGTCACCGGATCGATTTTCTGGATCTGGCTGGTCATCTCGCTCGGCGAGATGGTGAGCATCGGACTCGATGCCATCGCCGCGCGTCGTCATGGTGAACGCCGGCCCGCCGATGCCGCCCGTACGGTGAGTGAAGGGCTGGTGCTCGCCATGCTGCTGGGTGGCGCCATCGCACTGGCCACGCCGTTCGTACTCGGATGGCTCTTCGCGGTGCTGCACACCGGCGAGGCCGTGAGCGATATCGGCCGGCACTACCTCGGCACGTATCTGCTGGGCATGCCGTTGCTGTTCGGGTTCTTTGCCGTGGACGCGGCGTTCCGCGCCAAAGGCGACACCAGAACACCGCTCGTCATTCTTGCCGTCACCACAGTCCTCGGACTGGTGCTCGATCCCATTCTCATCCGTGGACTGGGCCCGGTGCCGGCACTGGGTGTGCGCGGAGCCGCGCTGGCCACGCTCGTGCCCCGTGGACTGGGCTGTGTGATCGGCGTGGTGCTGCTGCGTCGGCGCGCGATGCTGCACTGGGCGCGGCCACGATGGAACGTGATCACCGCCATCGTGCGCGTGGGGGCGCCCGCCGCGGCAACGGGCGTGGCGTTCAGCGCGATCTATGTGGCACTCACGCGCATCACCACACAGTTCGGGACGCCCGCGCTCGCGGCACTGGGACTGGGCTTCCGTCTCGAGAGTGTGGTGTATGTGGTGAGTGTGGGGATGGGCGCCGCGGTGGCGGCCATCGTGGGTCAGAGTCTTGGCGCGGGTGATGTGCGTCGCGCGGCGCGCGCGGGATGGTATGCCACGGGCATCGTCAGCGTCATCGGGCTCATCATGGCCATCGTGAGCTTTGTCTTCGCCACCGAGTTCGTGTCCATCTTTTCCACCGATCCCGCCGTGGTGGCCGAGGCGTCGCATTATCTGCGCATCGCGGCATTCAGTCAGCTCTTTCTGGGGGCGGAGGTGGTGCTGGAGAGCGCCATGGGCGGCGCGGGCTGGACGCTGATGCCCATGCTGCTCAGCACGTTCATCACGGCATCACGCCTGCCACTGGGCGCATGGGCCGCGGCGCAGTGGGGCACGACCGGCCTCTGGTGGACGCTCGCACTGACCGCGGCGGCGCGCGGCGCGGTGATGGCCCTGCTCTGGGGCTGGGGGCGGTGGCGGCGCGTGCGGGTGTGAGCGCGATCCGGGTCAGAGTTTCAGACGGGGTCAGAGGTCAGAGATCAGCGGGTCAGAACTGAGACGGCGATCGAATGATGAGAGATCAGACAACTACGAAATCAGAGGTCCGAGCACTTCGTCCGCGGGTTGAGTTCTGACGCGAAAGTTCTGCGTTTTGCGGGGCGCTTAGCGCCCCGAAGGACCCTGCGGGCGCCCAGCCAGCAACGCGTGACGCGCACGATCCTCTCGACCGCCAGTGCTCAGATCTCTGATTTCGTGGTTGTCTGATTTCTCATCATTCGATCGCCGTCTCAGTTCTGACCCGCTGATCTCTGACCTCTGACCCCGTCTGAAGATCTGAGCCTGCGGCCAGACCTCCAGCGTCCGATGTTCCAACCCGGCTCCCCGCAGCGACACCGCACAATGCGCGCCGGGCAATTGACATCCGCGGGCTCGTGGCGGAAATAACTTCATGCCGGCGCCCGCCATCACCCTGCTCACCGACTTCGGCACCGCCGACGGCTATGTGGCCGAGATGAAGGGCGTGTTGTGTACGCTCGCGCCCGGTGTGTCGCTCATCGATGTCACGCACGACATCGCGCCGCAGGACATCACGGCGGCGCGCCTCGTCCTGGCCCGCTGCTGGCGGCGGTTCCCCGTTGGGACCGTGCATCTGGTCGTAGTCGATCCCGGTGTGGGCACCCAGCGCGCAGCCATCGCCGTGGAGAGCGAGGGTCGCTTCCTCGTGGGGCCCGACAACGGCGTGTTGTCGCCGGCCCTGTTCGCGCTGGATGCACGCGTGGTGCAGTTGCCCGTGCCCTCGGCCGCCGCGGCCACGTTTCATGGGCGCGATGTGTTTGCGCCGGCCGCTGCGGCACTCGCCGAAGGTGCGGCCCTGGCGGATCTGGGTGAACCCTTCTTCACACCGGTGCGACTACGCACCCCGCAGCCGCGACGCGAAGCCGACGGGTCGTTGCATGGGGAAGTGCTGACCATCGACCGCTTCGGCAACGTCATCACCAACCTGATGACGCGGGAGCCGAGCGGCGCGGTGCACGTGGCCGGCCGCGTTGCGCGGCTGGTGCGCACATACGGCGATGCGGCGCCCGGCGAACTCGTCGCGCTGGTCGGATCGAGCGGCTTCGTGGAGATCGCGGTGCGCGAGGGGAATGCGGCCGGCGCACTGGGGATTGCGCGGAGGGAGGGGGTCGTGCTGCGGGGGGTCGGGTAGTGGGTTCACCACGGAACCCGTGAACCCGAACCCCAAAACCCCCAGCTCTACCTCGCCAACTCCGCCGCCCGATCGATATCGCTCCGGTGCGCCTGGTACTCCGGCAGCGCCTTCTGCAACTCCGCATTCTTCGCCGCCGTGAATCGCTGCCAGTAGGCGGCGGCCTCACTGCGTTTGCCCTGCAGCGTCGCCGTGCGCGCCGCGAGGGCGAGACCGAGCAGATGAGTCGGTTGCGCCTTCAGGATCGTGTCCGCCTGGGCCGCAGCGAGGTCGAGATCGCCGACTTCCTGCGCTACGCGCCCGTAGTCGTAGCGCGCATCGGTATCGAGATCGGCACCGAGCGCCTCGAAGCTGCCGAGGGCCATGGGGGCGAAGAACTGCACGGAGTCGGTCTGACCGGCTTCGGTGTACCGCATGATGCGGTCGTACAGGCGACTCGCCCGTTCCCGGGGCGACATCTGGCTGATGTCCGTGGCTCCGGGAGCGGACACACCGCCCGCCAGCGGCGCGGCCGACAGACCATCCGTGGCGCGGGAGGCTTGCATCGCGAACCAGGCGACCGCCGCCACGAGGAGTCCGCCGGCAATCGTCCAGGGAAGCCACATCCCCGATCTTCCCGTGGTGTCCGCACGGGGCGCGGTGGAGGTGCCGGCGCCTGCGGGGGCACCACATTCGTTGCAGAATCGGGCACCGGGGGACAGCGGAGCCTCGCAGTGGCGGCAGCGTACGCCGCCGAGGACGGCACCGCACTGCTGGCAGAAACGACCCGTGGCGGAGACGCCGCACGCCGGGCAGGTCGTGAAAGCGGGAAGCTTGGTCATGGTGCCCGATCTAACACAAGGAACCCCATATGGGATCGGGCAATCATGCCCCCCGTCGTCCGGACATCCCCGATGGACGTCATTGGGCGATCTTCCTAGCATAGCCTGCGTTCAGGCCATATTCACGGTATTCACGGTATTCGCGGTATTCACCGTCTCCTCTGTTTCCTCACGACGTGCACGCCATCGCCCTCCGGGAAATCGCCCACAGATTCGGCCGACGTTGGGCCTTGCGAGGCATTTCCATGGACGTGCCACGGGGAGAGGTCCTGGCCCTTCTCGGGCACAACGGGAGCGGAAAAAGCACGTTGTTGCGCGTGGCGTCCACGGTCATTCGTCCGACACGTGGTGGCGGCGCCGTGCTGGGGGTCGATCTGACAGCGTCACCCTCGACGGTCCGTGGACTCGTGGCGCTGCTGTCCACGACGCCCGCCGTGTACGGCGACCTGACGGCCATCGAGAATCTGGTGTTTGCCGCGCGCATGCTGGGGGTGCCGCACGATCCGCTGCAGCTTCGTCGAGCTCTGGATCGTGTCGGCCTGGGCAGGGAAGAACACGAGTTGGCGCGAAACATGTCCAGCGGGATGCAGCGCCGCCTGTCGATCGCCCGCCTGTTGCTGCGTGAAGCGCCCATCCTGCTGCTCGACGAGCCATACAATTCGCTCGACGTCGAGGGGGCCGGCCTGGTCAACGATCTCATTCGGGAGACGCGTGCGCGTGGCGGCACGGTGCTGCTGGTCGCGCACGACATCGGACGCGCCGAGGGGTTGCCGGACCGCACCCTCACCATGGAAGATGGCGTGCTCATGGACGGCGACGTCGATGTGGAGAACGACGCCGTGAGCCTCCACGTGAACACCTCCGTGAATGCGCCCGTGAACGACACCAGCGTCGTGCCCATCGACACCGCGCGCGGCTTTCGCGCGGCGGCCACTCTCCGAGGACCACGCCTGTGACCACGCCCGTGCAGGCCGGCTGGCGCGCGGATGCCACGCGCGTGATGGCGGTGTGCGTGAAGGATCTCACCGCCGAACGGCGAACGAAATCCAACTTCAACGCCATCGTCGCCATGGCGGGGATGATTCTGCTGCTGTTCGGATTCGCCCTCGGTGCCGACACCGAGGGGCTCCGGAATGCCGCCGCCGGCGTGCTCTGGCTGACCATCCTCTTCAGCGGCGTGCTCGCCTTCAATCGTTCCTACCAGATCGAACTCGAATCCGGGGCGCTCGAACAACTGCTGCTCTATCCTGGCGAGCGATGGACGATCTTCATCGGCAAGGTGCTGGCGAATCTCGCCTTCGTGCTGTCGATGGAAGCGATCACGCTGCCGCTCACCGGCGTGCTGTATCATGTGAGTTTTCCCGAGCGGTGGCCCGAAGTCCTCGGTGTGTTGCTGCTGGGAACGGTCGGTTTCGTGACGCTCGGAACGCTTTACGCGGCCATGGCCAGCCGAAGCCGGAGTCGTGAAGTGCTGTTGCCGCTGCTGCTGTTCCCGATGCTCGTGCCGCTGCTGCTTTCGGCGACCCAGGCGACCGCTGCCCTGCTCGGCGGGGATGTCATGGGAGACAGCCGCACATGGATTCGCCTGCTGGCGACCTTCGATGTGATCTTTCTCGTGGGCGCCACCTGGGCGTTCCCGTACGTGATGGAGGGATGACGCGACATGGCTGAATCGACGAGACGGGAACCGGTACCGCAGCCCTCGGCGCGGATCGCCCGCCACACGCCCCTGGTGACGCCGGCACCGGCGCGCTGGCTGACGGCGCTCACCTGGTTCGCCCCGCTCTTCGCGATGGCGGCGCAGGCGTACTTCGTGAGCCAGTCCGCGCCCGATCGCGACATGGGGCACCTGCAGAAGATCATGTACGTCCACGTGCCGGCGGCGTGGAGTGCGTTTCTGGCGTTCTTCTGGGTGTTCGCACAGAGCATCCGCTATCTGGTCACGCGCAACGAGCGCGCCGATCTACAGGCGGCGTCCGCGGCGGAAGTGGGGGCGGTGTTCACCGGACTGACGCTCGCACTGGGCTCGATCTGGGGGCGCCCGACTTGGGGGATCTGGTGGACGTGGGATGCACGACTCACCTCCACGGCGGTACTCTTTCTGATGTTCGTGGGATATCTCGCCCTGCGTGGCCTCACCGACGATCCGGACCGGCGCGCACGCTGGAGCGCGGTCGTCGGCATTCTGGGCGCGCTCAACGTCCCCATCGTGTACATGTCGGTGAAGTGGTGGCGCACACTCCATCAACCACAGTCGTCACCGGGAACCCTCGATCCTTTCTATACCCTGGGACTGCGCACCAACGCCGTCGCGTTCAGCTTCCTGCTCATCCTGTTCATTGCGCATCGCTACCGCACGCATGTGGCGCAGCGCGTGAGAGAGATGGCGCAGGACGCCGCCGCCCTGCAGCGGAGGCGCACGACATGAACGGCATGGCACAGGACGTCTGGTCCTATATCGTCGCGGCATACACGATCACCTGGGTCGTGCTCGCGGGGTATGCCTGGTACCTCTGGCGCATCGCGCGCGCCGCTCACGCAGCGGACACCGCCTCAGCACGGTAAATGGTCATGAACGACACGACGATGCCCACGGGCATACCCGCGGGGGACACGGGGCGCTCCCGTCGCCCGATCATCATCGGCGCCGTGGTGGTGCTGGTGGCCGCGTTCGCGTATCTCGCCTTCGGCGGGATGCAGAACGATCTCGTGTATTTTCTCACCCCGTCCGAACTGATGGCGAAAGGTGACGGAGTGGTGGGACGCCCCGTGCGTCTTGGCGGGCAGGTGGTTCCGGGCTCCGTGCAGTGGAACGCGGCCACGCTGCATCTCACGTTCCGTGTCACGGACGGCACGAAGGAGATCGCCGTGTACTCCTCTGGCGCGCCACCGCAGATGTTCCGTGAGGGGATCGGTGTGGTCGTGGAAGGAAAGCTTGGCACGAACGGCACGTTCGACTCGAAGAGCCTGATGGTCAAGCACTCGAACGAATACCGCGCGCCGGAGCAGGGAGAGGGTGGCCATCCCGCACGTATCGACAAATCGCTGATCCGGAGCTGATGTGACGCGTATCGTGGGGCTCGCCTCCGTCTGGGTCGCGCTGGCGATCTCGGTGTACGGCCTGGTCGCACTCGTGGTGGGAATCACAAAGCAACGCCCCGCGTGGATCACGAGCGGCCTGCAGTCGGTGTACGTGAATTGCGCGCTGCTGACGCTGTCCACCGCCGCCATGATCCTCGCGCTGGTGACGCACGACTTCAGCGTGGGCTACGTGGCGCAGGTGGGCAGTCGGGCGACGCCGCTGCTCTTCACGGTGATCTCCCTGTGGGGCGCGCTCGAAGGATCCATCCTCTTCTGGGGGTGGGTGCTGGCGATGTACAGCGTCGTGGTGATCTACACGAATCGGCATCGCCCCGGCGCACTGGTGCCATGGTCGGCGGTCGTCCTGCTCGGCGTGGGCGCGTTTTTCTATCTCCTGCTCGTCGGTCCCGCGAATCCATGGCATGCCGTGTCCCCCGTGCCCCTCGATGGCCCGGGACCGAATCCGTTGCTGCAGAATCACATCCTCATGGCGGTGCATCCGCCGCTGCTGTACCTCGGCTACGTCGGGCTGACGGTGCCGTTTGCGTTCGCGGTCGGCGCGCTGCTCAGCGGCGAGGTGCACAAGGACGACTGGATCAGGCTCACGCACCGGTGGACGCTGAGTGCATGGGCCTTTCTGTCGCTCGCGATCATCGCCGGGATGTGGTGGTCGTATGAAGTGCTCGGCTGGGGCGGGTACTGGGCCTGGGATCCGGTCGAGAATGCCTCGTTCATGCCCTGGCTCACCAGCACCGCATTCCTGCATTCGGTGATGGTGCAGGAGCGGCGCGGGATGCTGAAGCTGTGGAACGTGAATCTCATCGTGGGCAGTTTTCTGCTCACGATCCTCGGAACGTTCCTCACGCGCTCGGGCATCATTTCCTCGGTGCATGCGTTCACCACCGGCACCATCGGGTACTACTTCCTCGGGTTCATCGCGTGCTGTCTGCTCGTCTCCCTGATTCTCGTCGCCGGCAACAGTGCGGGGCTGCGCAGTGAAGGGCGTCTCGACGCCATGGCGTCACGCGAAACGGTGTTCCTGTTCAACAATCTGCTGCTCACCGGCTTCACGCTGGTGGTGATTCTCGGGACGCTCTATCCGTTGCTCGCGGAAGCGATCAATGGAGCGAAGGTCACCGTGGGCGCGCCCTTCTTCAATCGCATGTCGATTCCGATCTGCGTCGGACTCCTCTTCCTCATGGGGGTCGGCCCGGCCCTGCCGTGGAAGGCGGCCACGGATGCGCAGGTGAAGCGCGCCCTGCTGCTCCCCGGCGTGGTCGCTCTGGGGGTGGCCCTGCTCGCGGTGGCGTTCGGCAAGCGCGATGCGTACACGGTGCTCGCGTTCGCCTTCTCGGCATACGCGGCGGTGAGCAACCTGCGGGAATATGCGGTCGGGATCGCGGCACGGCGGAAGGCCCATGGGGAATCGGTGCCCGTCGCACTCGGCCGGCTCGTGGCGGCCAACCAGCGCCGGTACGGCGGCTACCTCGCGCATCTCGGCATCATCATGGTCGCCGCCGCCATCGCCGCGTCGTCGAGTGGCAGGGTCGAACGCGAGGCCACGCTTGCGCCTGGGCAGACCATGGAAGTGGGCGACGGGGTTTCCGTGCGCCTCAAGACGCTGTGGGGCCGAGAGGAGTCCCACCGTCAGGTCGTCGGCGCCGATCTCGAGATTCTGAAGAACGGCGCGGTGATCGGACTGATCGATCCGCGCATGAACTTCTACCACTCCCAGGAGCAGCCAGTGCCGACGCCGGCGGTACGCAGTCGTGTGCAGGGGGACATCTACGCGAACCTGATGGCGTTCACGCCGGATGGACAGTCCGCGACCCTCAAGGTGATCCTCGAGCCGTTCGTGCCGTGGATCTGGATCGGCGGCCTGGTCATGGCGGTTGCGGCGACCGTGAGTGCCTGGCCCACGGCGCGTTCCACGCGTCGTGCCGAGCGTGCGTCGATCGCCGTGGACATTCGCGCCACAGCGGCCATACCGGAGGTCTCTTAGCCATGGACTGGAAACGCGCCCTTGCCGTGACGGGAGCGATCGGACTCCCGTTCATTGCCTTGTTGGCGTTCGGGATGACCCGCGATCCGCGGCAGATTCCGTCGCCGCTGCCCGGCAGGAGTGCGCCGCTTTGGGAGCGTGCCGTCTTCGCGTCCGGTGACGATGCGGTGTTGCGTCGCCCGGTCGGCGACACCGTGCGACTCACCGACCTCAGGGGACGCGTGGTCGTGCTCAACTTCTGGGCATCGTGGTGCCTGGCGTGCCGCGGCGAGCATGCCGATCTGTCGTTCGTGGCAACAGAACGGGCGTCGCAGGGCGTACAGGTGTTCGGCATGCTGTACAATGACACCGAGCCGAACGGCGTACGGTGGATCCGGACCATGGGCGGGCAACCCTATCCATCGGTTGCCGATCCCGGCGCGCGCACGGCTATCGACTATGGCCTGTATGGTGTGCCGGAAACGTTCGTCATCGATCCCGAGGGAAAGGTGGCTCACAAGTTCATCGGGCCGGTCACGGCACAGGGACTGATGAAAGTGGTCGACTCCGTCCTCGCCGCCGTGGCCACGCCATGATCCTTCCCCGAGTGGCCCTGCTGGTGCTGCTGGCCGTGCAGCCGGTCGTGCCACCTCCTGGTGCCGATACCGTGCTCGATCGACGGGTGCGGGGCGTCGCCCAGCGCCTGCGGTGCCCGGTGTGCCAGGGCGAGAGCATTCAGGAGTCTCCCGCCGAACTGGCTGTGCAGATGAAGGGGGTGGTGCGCGAACAGTTGGCCGAAGGGAAGAGCGAGCGGGAAGTGATGGACTACTTCCTGGCGAAGTATGGCGACTGGATTCTCCTCGAACCGCGCGCCGAGGGACTCAATCTCGTGGTGTATTGGGTGCCGGTGATCTTCCTGGCGATCGGTGGCGTCACCCTGTTCATGGCGGTGCGCAAATGGACCCGCCCCGATGCCGTCGTCGCCAACACGGACACGGCAGACACCGAGGTCGACGCGTCCTGAAGCGTGCCCTTCGGGCGGCCATCACCGCGTGGGGATGGCCCTGCCGTGACAGGCAATGCACACCGATGGATTCTTCGCGCGGGCACGGGCCGCGTTGAAGTTCGCGCCGTGCGGGTTGAATCCGTAGCCGCCACCCACCGCCGAGTGGCAGCTGGTGCAATCGCGTTCGGCATGACACGACGCACAGGACTCGAGGTGCTGTCGCGCGGCCTGTCCATGGCCCAGGCTGAAGCCGCGGAATGCGTCGTGATAGCCCCGACGCGCGAGCCGCGCGGTCGCGGTCAACCCGGACTGCTGGTGGCAGGACTGACAGAACTGCTGGGTGTTGTGGCAGCGCGCGCAACTCACGGTGCGTGAATACGCCTGATTCGGATGCGACGTGAGGAAGCCCGTCGGATGATATGCCGACGACCGCGCCCCATCGGGACGATGACAGGTGAGGCAGGTCGTCCGCTCATGACACGTTTCGCAACTGCGAGGACGCGCGTCCGCTTCTCGGCCATGCGCCGTGCGGAATCGCTCGGTGTGTGAGGGGGGCGGCGTGCGTTCCACGTGGGCACCGGCCGCGCGACCTGCAGCCGCGGCCGGCAGACGGCTGATGGTTGCGGGCGCATTGCCGATGTGGCAGGTGAGACAGCTCGATCGTGCGTGACAGGTGGCGCAGCGTGCCGTGGCTTTCCGCGCCTCCGCTCCGTGTGCGCGCAGGAACGTGTTCGTCGCGTGGCTCACCGGCACCGGCTGGTCGCGCGTGAACGCCGGGGGCCGTTCATCCAGCGCCAATGCCTGAATCGCCGGGACATCCGGTGCGTCGACATGACAGGCGAGACAGAGATTGCGGGCATGACAGGTGGCGCAGTTCGCGGCAACCGGAGACGTGCCGCCGCGGGTCACCTTTGCGATCGCCCCGTGACCGCCCAGCACGAAGCCGGGCGCATCGTGCGAGGCCGGTTTCGGAAACTTCGCGATCACATCGCGGGTCAGCCTGGGAGCCTGCGTGAGCGGAACATGACAGGTGGCGCAGGCGTTGCGGTCCACATCGAAGTGCGAACCCTGAAGTCCGTGGCAGGAGAGACACTGATTCACCACCGCGTAGCGAACGGCCAGACGGTTGTCACCGGTTCGGACGTGGCATGAAGCGCAGTTGTTCATCGCCAGGCTGTCCGCGGGCCGCTTGGCCGTCATCGCCGTGTCATGCCGGGCGTGTGTGAACCGGAGGCTGTTGATGTTGACCTTGGTCCGGGCTTGCCATTGCACACGGGGGCGAACCTCGCCGTCGTGGCAACCGGCGCAGCGCGCGGCCGCGGGGAAGACGGGTGCTCCGCTGCGCTGCACATCGCCGTGACACGTTGCGCACGAGGTGAACAACGACGCATGTCGTTCATGGGGGAACGTCGCCTGCGGCTGGGCGCGCTGCGCCAGACCATAGGTCGCGGCGCCCACCAGCAGTGCCGCAATCACAGCGGCCGTCGCAATCCGGGCGGTTGTCATGGTGTCATCCGCCGCGCTTTGGGAAGCGCGAGACGATCGGCGCGCGATCCGAATGTCACGCTCACGCCCGCCCGTGCGCGGACCTGGGCAAGGCTTGTCGCCGCGGCATCCGGCCGATCGCGCGCATCCCGCATGAATGCCAGGTCGCCCCACATCCGGTGATGCGAGGAGAGCCGCCAGTCCGCGCGCGTACCGATCCAGCGTGCTGTCGCATCGAAGTATCGCAGCTCGAGCGGACGGGCCATGGTGCCACCGTACACGCTCAACGCGTACTGATCGGATGGGGCGTAGCTCACGGCGATATCGCCGTATTGTCCCGCCGCGCCCGGGCCACGCTCCAGGTCGTAATGGCCATCGATCGTCACCGCGTTGCCGATGGTGACGGTGGCACCGGACGACAGGCGTCGTCCGCGATTCGTGAGATCCGGCACCACACCCGTGGAAATTTCGGCGTCCTCGTACGCATACAGTTCACCGCTGGCATGCACCGTCAGCCATGACCGTGGTCGCAGTTCGGCCGTGGCATTGACCGCGTGGTACGCGACCGGATTGAATGCGCCCCACAGTGTCCAGAGGTTGAAGTACGGCTGATAACGACGAACGCCAGCGGACACCGAGAACCGGGGCTGCATGTACGTCGCGGTGAGGTCGGCGCTGCCCGGGCTGTTGTCGAGCAGGTCGAGGTCGGCGCCACCGATCAGGCGCAGGTTGGCCAGGCGCGCGCCCA
This sequence comes from Gemmatimonas aurantiaca, assembly GCF_037190085.1. Taxonomy (NCBI): domain Bacteria; kingdom Pseudomonadati; phylum Gemmatimonadota; class Gemmatimonadia; order Gemmatimonadales; family Gemmatimonadaceae; genus Gemmatimonas; species Gemmatimonas aurantiaca. Next base: position 528,841 of record NZ_JBBCJO010000012.1, on the reverse strand, counting down.
ACGACACCGTCGCGCGTTCGGAGACGAAGTAGTGATCGCGCGGATCGATTTCGCGGCGATATTCGGTGCGGACGTCGATGCGCTCTCCACGGTACTGCACTTCGGCACCGGCCACCGTCTGCCGGTCGCGCGGACGCCATTCGTCCAGCGGGTTGAGCAACGGATTCGTCACGCCGAGCGCCGACGCCTGGGCCAATCCCCACCCGGCATAGGCCGTGAATTCCATCGAGGCTCGATCCCAGCGCGATTTCACCGTCGCACCATCGAACCCCAGGGGCTCGAGACGTGAGGACAGAAGCTGACGTCCCGCCCGCGCCACGATCACGCCTCGCTGATACTCGACGTATCCTTCGAGCAGTTGTCCGGTAGGCGAAGTGCCCGGCCACACGCGATCCCGGCCCGCGTCGGCAATGACACGCCCCGTGGCCTGCAGCGAAAGTCCTTCCACGCCGAAGCCCCAGGCAGCGAGGTTCACCGTCGTCGAGACGGGCACCGCCCGGAGGGCATCGCCGGTACGCATGAACAGGCAATAGTCGTTGCCGAGGCATCGCACCGCGTAGCCATCCGGCGTCTGCAACCCCCCGTTCGGCGAAGCGACGACTCGTGTGGCGAGGATGCTGTCCGGAACGAGCCTGCGGAATGCGGCGGACTGTGCGTTGGCGTCGAGACGGAGCCGGTAGTGTTGCGCCGGCACCTGCATGGGCCATCCGGCGACGATCGGCGCCATGAGCAGAATGAGCCGTCGGATCACTCGCGTCATGATCGCGGTGTGGTCAGTCTGGCCCGATACGCCTCGGGCGTCGCGAGAAAATGACAGGTGGTGCACTCCCGCCCGTCATAGTGTCCACTGGCCTTCTGCTGGTGACAGGCCCCACAGAGACTGCGTGTCGGTGTCAAAGGCGCGATGGCCGCAGGGGTATGGCAGGCATCGCATTGCCGGTGAGTCTTTTCGATGGGCGTGTGCGCGGCTTGGGGATCGGCAATCTGATGGCAGGTGGCGCATGTGCGTTGCGCGCCATGATGCTCGACGTGACAGCCCTGGCAGGCCGCCTTGTCCGGTCCCGGTATCATGCTCACCGGTGTCGTGTGACACGCGGTGCACGGCTTCGAGGCATGCCGCGCATGCTGAAAGGTCACCATGCGAGGCTTCGGAGCGTTGCCCGGCACGGTGATGGTGACACGCGCCTCGCGTGGGCGCGCATACCGCTCTTCCCGATGACAGGACACACACTTGCCGGGAGCGGGATCCTGATGATGACACAACTGACACCCGCGCGGTCGTTCGAACACCAGTTTCCCGTGACCATCGCCGGACCCATGGCATGTCAGACAGGCGACCTTCGTGTGTCGGGCATGCGGGAAACTGTCTGCCGCCGCGCGCCGGTCCTGAGGCAATGCCGCAGGCGAATCGGTACGGAAAGCGGCATGCAAAGCGGTCGTGCGCAACGGGGCCGTATACAGGAGCGCCGTGGTCGACGGCGCTGAATGGGCGGAGCGTGCGGCATATGCTGAGGATGACGGCATGACAGGGCCATCGTCTTCGGCAGACGACCAGTCGTCGTCGGCAGAAGGTCCTCCCTGCGGGTGCTCACCGCCGCGGTAGGGTGCGGCGGGCGGTGGTGGCCCATCGGGCGGTGTGGCACGGCGGATGCGATTCAGCGCTTCCAGCGTGTCGAAAGGCAGTGGCGGCCGATACCGACTCGCGCCACGCACCCGGCGATGACAGGATTCGCATCCGCTGGCGTCGACTTTTGCGGCGTGCGGGATATGGCATGTCGTGCACTGCGTGCCGACTCGGCGATGCTTGTCGCCGACATGGAATGGTGTATCGCGCCAGTTGTCGTGACAGCCACTCGTAGTGCAACTCGTCCTGGCATCGGCGGGCAGTTTCTGGAGATGCGGGTTGTGACAGGTTCCGCACTTCGCACCGTGGGGTTCCGCTCTCCGGTTGAAGTCCGCGAGCACCGTCCGCATCTCGTGACAGCCCAGACACTCGGTCTGTCCCGGCTTCATCGTTCCGCGCGCCGAGTCCGTCGTGGCAAGCTGCGGCACGTCCGCAGTGAAGGCGTGACAGCTCGTACAATGGCGCACGGTCTGCACGGCCATCTTGCCGAGGACGATGCGGGTCTCGTCCGTCTTGTGGCAGCCCGATTGACCACACGTTTCCGCCACCGGGCGGAAGCGGTGCACTTCGGCTCCGTGGCACGTCACGCACTGCACCTTGTCGAGGGCGCTGGAGTCCGATTCGAGATGCACCCGGTGACCGGCGGTCTGCTTGATGCGCTGCCACTTCGCGGTATCGGCGGTGACGTGACACCCTTCGCACACGGGGTCCGGTACCTTGGAGTGTTGTCCGATATCCTCCGGACGTTCCGCGACCCAGAAGTACAACTGTCGCATGCTGGCGAAGATCGACTGCTGGTGGCAGTCGTGGCAGGACAGCTCCTGATGTTTGTTGGTGACGGCCGAGAAGCGCTGGAACGCGGGGTTCATGACATGGCACCCCGTGCAGAATTCATTCGAATGCTGTGTGTAGTTCCAACTGGCCTGGCCGGCGATCCCTGCCGTCACGATGACCAGCAGCAGCACGGCCACCATCGCCCCGTGTACCGGTCGCGTCTGGCGTGTGACCCACGCCCACAAGGCGGCGCGTCGGCGGAACAGGTACACGGTCACCAGCGCGACGACGAAGATGCCCAGCACGACCCCGCCGATCTGCATCCACGGGGGCACCGTATTGAGCAGCCAACGCACCATTTCCGACACGCCCGTTGGCAGCGGCGAGTCGGTCACGGTGGAGTCGATCGGTACCGTGGGAGGGTGCTGTCGCAACGCCGTGGCCGGAGCGAACCCCCGGCTCACGGTGTCGGCAAGGACACGTGGCATGCTCAGTGCCAACTGAAGAGAGCGCAACGCTCGGTGCGTTACTTCGGAGACGTGCCGGTGACCACCATGTTGCGATTGAACTCACCACCGATGGGCCCATGCGGGAGGGTCGCCTGCGCGGTAGCCGGAAGAGCATAGTAGGTGCGAAGGTAGCTGATGGTGGAGATCAGCAGCGCTTCACACAGGAACGGATTGTGGATGCCCTTCGAGTTGTCGGCGTTGGACTGCCCATACTCCCCGCAGAGTCGCGCGTTGAACTCCGCGCCTTCGGCAGGCGTGATCACCTGATCGGTCGTCGACCACTCCGTCGGCTTGCTCTGCCGCAACGTGGGGAGCAAGCCGCCGTCGGTCGGACTCGCCTGCATCGATCCGTTGCCGTTCAGGTCCGTCCAGAGCTGATCCGTGTAGAACTTCATGCGACTGCGGATCGTCGTGAACGCGTTCGCGGCGGCCGCGGCATTGGCATGGCATCCGCTCGCCGCACAGGTCTGCCAACTGCGGGCCGTGGTCGTGTAGGCGCAGGTCTTGCTCCCCGTCGGCTTGCCGGCGGCGTCGAGGCACGGCACCGGACGCATCAGGTGACCCGTCGCCTGGAAACTGAACTCTCCGTTGGCCTTGTCGGTGCCGGTAAAGCGACCGACGTGACAACCGGCGCAGAGCTTCGGGTTCTTCTCCGTGGCATGGGAGCCGAAAATGCGGGCGGTGTCGTAGGCAAAGCCCGGCGGACGCCAGCCGCCCATTCCCAACAGCACGGCCCCCTGCGGCGCATGCGGTGAACTCGAGGTGACCGTGGGTTCGGCCACCCGCATGTGACACTTGATGCACAGATTCCGCTCGGGATCCGTGGTCGTGATGGGGAAGCGCAGTTGCGCCGAGTTGGGCGAGCCGTGTGGGTCGTGGCAGACGGCGCAGGTGATGGCGACGTACGCCGTGGGATTATCCTTCTCTGCGAAGTTGGCCTTGACCCCCCACTTGGCCAGTGCGCCGCGTCCTTCATGACACCCCTGGCAGGACGCGTTCGACGCGCGGGACGCATTCACGTTCGCGTGATTCGACTGCTCCCACTCTTCGGCGAACGGCTGGTGCGTGCCCGAATGGCAGTCACCGCAGGTGCCTTTGCCGGTCATGGAAAGCTTCGGCAGCGGGCGAATGACCGTCGCGTTCCCCACCCCTTCGACATGCTTCAACCCGGGCCCGTGACAGCTCTCGCACTGCACGTCCATGTAACTGGAATCCCTCACCTTCATATAGCCGACACGTGCCGTCTCGGTCGCATTGCCGTTGCCGTTCACCGAGTGACATCCGGCGCACAGCGTGTCTTTCGTGATCTGCGGGGTCATCGACGTGCGAAGCGTGGCGAACGCACTGGCGTGCTTCGTGTCCTTCCAACTGCGCTGGTAGTCGACGTGGCAGTTGCCGCAGGTGGTCTGCCTGGCGGCAATGTTGTAGTAGCCCAGGTATCCAGTGGCCGAATCGGCGGGGATGTTGAACGGTGCACGATCGCGGTACACGATCGTGTCACTCGAGCAACCGGACATGGCGGTTGCCGCCAGAAGGGCAACCGCGAGACGCAAGGGCCAGAAGGTGTGTCGCATGCTTCGCCTGCTATGCGGAGTGAGGCGTCGACGTCGACGCGCGAAGGGCTCTCGCGCCAAGAAACCATTTCATGTTCCTCCGTAGCAATACGGAGATTCCCCCGAGTCCTGTAGGGTATTCTTCCGGTCGGGAAAACCCGGACATGGCATAGGTTGTTTTACGGAGTCGGGACAGTGCCGGCGCGTTGATCCTTGAACGCGTTCCGGCCGGGTGAGGCGGCATCGCCCGAGCGGTGCAGCGCACAGAAGGCACCCGATCCCATTTCCCACCTGTATGCGACCTACGCGACGTGTCGACCGGAGGACGTTCCTCAAGGGGGCAGCGGCCGTCTCCGCTGGAATGGCGACTCCGTCGCTGATACAGGCATCGGCACAGGCGTCGGCACCAGGTGACGGCACGGTGATCTCGAACTTCGATGCCGCGCCGGCGTGGAAATCGGTGCCGTGCCGGCTGTGCGATGTAGGATGTGGACTGCAGGTGGGTATCGAGAACGGTCGCGCGGTGGCGGTACGCGGTGATCCCACCGACCCCGTGGCGTGCGGGCTGGCCTGCGCGAAGGGGTACTACGCCGCGCAGGCCCTGTACGTGGGCGATCGGCTGCGGCGTGCCATGGTACGGAAGAACGGCACGCTCGTGGAAGTCCCGATCGGTGAAGCGCTCGATGTGGTCGCGCGGACGCTGCGCGAAACGATTGCGGCGCACGGCAAGGACAGCGTCGGGGTGCACGGCGGCAGCCAATGGACCGTCCCCGATGCCCAGGCCGCGCACACCCTGTTCGCCGAGTCCATCGGCACGTCCCGCGTGTCGGGCGGAGCCATGGCGTCATCGGCCGCTGCGCGCGCCGGTTGTCGCACGACGTTCGGGCTGGAGGGCGCCGTCGGCTGCTACGACGACATCGACCACGCCGATACCATCGTCCTGTGGGATGTGAACGCCGCGGAAAGTGACCCCGTGCTGTTCTCGCGCATGCTCGATCGCCGTCGCAAGAATCCGGGTGTGCGGATCGTCGAGGTGGCCACACGGAAGACCCGCACGAGCTACGCGATCGACCGCACCATTCTGCTTGCGCCCCGTTCGATCGATGCGATGGCGCAGGCCGTCGCGCACGAACTGGTGAAGCGCAATCTGACCGATCGCCCATTCATCACGCGCCATGTCGCCTTCGCGCGTGGGCGCACCGGGGTCGGGTACGGGGTATCCAGCGATCGACTCGTGGACGACGACGCCCGGACGGCGTCATGGAACGACTATGTGGCGCAGTTGGCGGATTTCGCGCCCGACACGGTGCCGGCGCGCGTCGGTACCTCGGCCGCCGACATTCGCTGGCTGGCTTCGTTGTACGGTGACCCCGCGCGCAAGGTGCTGTCGCTGTGGGGGGCCGCCGTCAATCAGCAACCGCGCGGCACGTACACCAACAACCTGCTGTACAATCTGCATCTGCTGACGGGGAAGATCGCCTCGCCGGGCAACGGGGCGCTGCCGTTGTCGACGGCGACGGGCGGGGTCCCGGCCACCGAGGGAGCGCGCGGGCCACACATCCTGGAGATGTTTCGCGGCTTCGATCGCGGCGACATCCGCTTTCTGTGGGTGCAGGCCGCGAACCCGCTGGCCAATCTTCCCAATGCCGGACGATACCGGCGCGCCGCGGAACGCCGTGACCGGTTTCTGGTGGTCTCCGATGTGGTGCCCACCACCACCACACGGCTGGCCGATGTCGTGTTGCCGGCGGCGATGTGGTTCGAGCGTGAAGGAATCGATGTCAACATGGAACGTCGGCTCCGGCATTTCGACCTGTTGACCGCCGCACCGGGCGATGCCATGAGCGATGCCTGGCAGATGGTGGAAGTGGCGAGACGGCTGGGGCACGGAAAGGCGTTCCCTGCCGAACGCCGCGGCCATGTGGAACAGTTGTGGAACGCGTATCGCGTGCGCTCCGCCACCGCCCACACCGCGCTGCCGTCGATGGAGGCCGTGCGGTCGCCCGCGGGGGTGACCTGGCCGTACGACCACGAGACGGAAACCCGGTGGCGCTACAATCCGGCGCATGACCGTCGAGCCGATCGCGCACGTGGTGATTTCGATTTTTATGGACATGCCGATGGGCGGGCCCGCATCTGGATTCGCCCCATCGATCCGCTCGTCGAAGTGCCATCTCGCGAGTACCCCTTCTGGCTGTCGACGGGGGAGGTGCTCGAGCATGCGGGGCGCGGCACGCTCACGCAGCGCATTCCGACACTGCATCGCGCGGTGCCCGGCAGCTATGCGGAGTTCAACGTGGAAGACGCGAAACAGCTGGGGCTCCGCGATCAGGATCGCGTGCGTCTCTCCAACGCACGCGGTGCGATCGAATCGAGCGTGCGCATCGACTATCGCTCGCAGCCGCCGCGTGGTGTCGTCTTCGTGCCGTGGTGCGATGAAACGGTGCCCGTGGCGACACTGATGCCCGATGCCTTCTGTCCGGTGTCCGGTCAGCCCGAGCGTACCCTGTGTGTGGTCCGCGTGGAGCGTCTCACCGGAGCGACGGCCCGATGACCACGCGCCCCCGCACGGCACCGGGGCTGTTCCTGGTCTTCTCGGCGATTTTGGGCGGCGGCGTATCGTGCGCGCCGGACGACCATGCGGGGGAGAGGCGCGAGCCGGTCGTCGCGTCGCACGGGCCCTCCACCGTTGCCCCGGACGATCTGGTCGGCGATTCCATTCCAGCCGAAGCCTACGTGTTTCGTACCAGCGAGAACATGCTCGCCATTGGCGATGTCCGTACGCGTCGACGTGAGGCCCATCCGCGCTCACTGAAAACCTATCGTCTGCTGCGCGCCTACCCCGGTGCGCCCCCACGCATTCCGCACGGGCTCACGCCGCAGGAATTCCGGGAGAATGCCTGCCGTGCCTGTCATGAGCGCGGCGGATTCTCCATTCGCTTCAACGCGTATGTGCCCGTGACGCCGCATCCCGAAATGGGGGCGTGTCTCCAGTGTCATGTCGGCGATGCCAGGCTGATGGCGATTCCGCTCCCCAACACGGATCCCAGTTCGCGCTGCCATCAATGCCACAACCCGTCGTCGCCTCGTCCGGGCGACAGAGAGGTGGCGTGGCAGCCGCTGGCGTGGCCCACGGTGCAACAGGTGATGCCCGGCCAACTCCCGCCACCCATCCCGCACGATTCACCGATGCGGGTGAACTGTCTCGCGTGCCACTCCGGTCCGTCCAGCATCGCCGAGATCCGGACGTCCCACCCGGAGCGAGCCAACTGCCGCCAGTGCCACGTGCAGGGAACAGCGGTACCCGATGGCGGGAGCACGGCCCCATGACCCGGACCTGGATATCGCGGGCCTGTGCCTGGTCGTTGCTCGCGCTCGTGGCCTGCAGCGGACAGCGCGAATCGGAAGATGGCGAACGGGTACGCGAACGCCGTGCCGGACTGCCCGTACTGCCCACCGATTCCGCCCAGCGCGCCGCCGATGCGGCACTGCGGTCGCCGTGGTCCACGCGGCAGCCCGGGGAACTGTCCACGGTCACCGCCGAGCCGGTGGTTGGATGGAGTGGCCCGGGCGGGCAGCCCTTCGAAGTCACTCTCAGAACGCACGTGCGTTCGACCGATCTCTATCGACGTTTCGGCACGATCACCATGCACAACGCGTTGCGCGATCGCTCTCCGGATCTCCATCAGTACCCGTGCACCTCCTGTCACTACGGGCGGACCGTACGCATGGAGGATCAGCGCATCGCCGATGCGCATCAGAACATCCGGGTGGAGCATCCCCAACAGACGGGCGCACTGTGTTCGACCTGCCACTCACCGGACAATGTCGAGTCGCTCGCGCTCAAGAGCGGTGAGCGCGCATCACTCGATCACGCCTATCGACTCTGCGCGCAATGCCACTTTCGCCAAGCGGAATCGTGGGCCGGTGGCGCACACGGCAAGCGACTGGATGGCTGGCAGGGGCGTCGTGTCGTCATGGGGTGCGCCGACTGCCACAACCCGCATCATCCGCAAACAGACCCCCGCATCCCGTTTCGCGCTCCACGGATCGAGCGCACCGAGGCTTCGCACTGATGAGCCAGAAACCAGCGGCAGAGCGCGACATCCCGGAAAACGAAAGCCTCCTGCGAAAGCGTCTGGATCGCCGTCGCGCGCTGGGCATTCTGTTGGGCGGCGCGGCCGTCGGCGTGCAGGCCGCGACGGCGTGCGCGCCCGCACCGGTATCGACGACGAGCGTCGAAAGTCAGGAACTGAAGCGCATCGCGTGGCGTGAGTACATCAAGAAGAACTATCGCTTCATGTCCGAAACCGAGCGGGCCGAGACCATCGCGCGCCTCGAACGCAAAGCGAAGCTCACGCGCCGGGTCGATGTGAAGATCCAGTCCACGGAGGCGCAGCCCGGCGTGGAGTTCGGCTATGCGTTCAACATTTCGAAGTGTCAGGGGTTTCGCAGTTGTGTCGAAGCCTGCATCAACGAGAACAACCTGGATCGCAAGGCCGACACGCAGTACATCCGCATCTTCGAGATGGAGGGCGGCAACGTCGATTTCGAAGCCGGTGATGCGACCTTCCAGCATGCGGTGCCGGCCGAGGGGCACTTCTATCTCGGCACGCAGTGCTTCCAATGCGCGGATCCGCCGTGCGTGAAAGTGTGCCCGGTGGGCGCCACGTGGCAGGAGCCCGACGGCATCACCGTCATCGACTACGACTGGTGTATCGGGTGCCGCTACTGCATGGCCGCCTGTCCGTATTGGGCGCGTCGCTTCAACTGGAGTGCCCCCGACGTTCCGGCGGAGGAACTCAATCCGAATCAGCACTACCTCGGCAACCGCGCTCGCAAGACGGGGGTGGTGGAGAAGTGCACGTTCTGCATCCATCGCACCCGGCAGGGTCGGCTGCCTGCCTGCGCGGAAGCCTGTCCGACCGGCGCGCGGGTCTTCGGGAATCTGCTGGATCCCGATTCGGAGATACGCTGGGTGCTCGAGAACAAGCGGGTGTTCCGCCTGAAGGAAGATCTCAAGACCGAGCCGCGCTTCTGGTACTTCACCGACTGACCGACTGACATGCTGATCCACATCAGGCACTTCATCAAGGATGCCTTTCATTCGGCCATCATCAGTGGTGGGCGCCGGTATCACATCTGGATGGGATCGCTGGTGTGCGTCATGGCGGCCGGTGCGGTGGCGTACGCGTTGCAGCTCCGAGACGGCCTCGGCGTGACCGGCATGACCGACCATGTGAGTTGGGGACTCTACATCTCCAACTTCACGTTCCTCGTCGGACTGGCCGCGGCCGCCATGATGCTCGTGCTCCCGGCCTACATCCTGCACGATGTCGACTTCGGGCGGGCGGTCCTGATGGCGGAGGCGGTGGCCGTCGCGGCGCTGCTCATGTGCCTGGCGTTCGTCGTGGTGGACATCGGCAACCCCTTCGGAAGCTGGCACCTCGTTCCGCTGATCGGCCATCTCAACTGGCCACGCTCATTGCTGGCCTGGGACGTGGTGGTGCTGAACGGCTACCTCGCCCTCAACCTGTGTATCCCGTTCTACATCATCTACATGAAGTACACGGGACGTGCGCCGGAGAAGAAGAAGTATCTGCCGTGGATGTACATCGCCGTGATGTGGGCCGTCAGCATCCATCTGGTCACGGCATTCCTGCTGGCGGGGCTGCCGGCGCGCCCCTTCTGGAACGATGCGTTGCTCGGTCCGCGATTCCTGGCCTCGGCGTTCACCGCCGGCCCGGCGTTCGTGATCGTCCTGCTGTGGATCATCAAGACGCACACGCGCTATCCCATTGCCGATGGCGCCTTTGCGAAACTGGCGCTCATCACCACCGTGACCGCCCAGATCAACCTGGTGATGCTGGGATCGGAACTGTTCTACAAGTTCTACTCACCCACCCATCACGGCGTGAACGCACAGTATCTGTTCTTCGGTCTCCATGGTCACGCCAAGCTCGTGCCGTGGATCTGGACCGCCATCGCGATGAATGTCATCGCCACGGTCACGCTGATGGTGCATCCGCTGCGCAGCAACCCCCGTTCACTGATGGCCGCCTGCATCCTGCTGTTCGTGGCGATCTGGATCGAAAAGGGGATGGGACTGGTCGTGCCGGGCTTCCTCCCCTCTCCGCTCGGAGAACTGGTCGAATACACGCCCAGCCTCATCGAGATCACGGTGTGCGCCGGCATCTGGGCGCTGGGGATGTTCGTGCTGACCATGCTGGTCCGCATCGCGCTGCCCATCGAGCTGGGCGAAGTGCGAAGTCCCGCCGTCGAGCGCCCGCACGTGCCTATTGCGGCTTGATGACGGGATGCGAGGGGATGACGCCGGCATGCGGACTGGCCGTTGCGGCAGGGTCCGCGTGTCCGACCGCGTTCTCACCCGAGAGCTGACGGATCATGCGCGTGGCACTGTCGGCGAGTGACGACCGGCCTGTTTTCTGCGCCACCATCAGCACGCCGTAATACGGCGACGCCGACGCGGGGTCGAGGGTGCTCGCCTTCGAGTAGTGCGTGAGCGCTGCGTCATATCTGCCGGCGCGGAACTCGGTGTTGCCGCTGTCCAGCACAGCGAGCATGGGCGCTTGGTGCGCCGCAATCTGGGCCTCGGCGTCCGCCTGCTGCTGTGCCTGGTCCAGCGGGGTTTTGGGTGCGTCCTGGGCGGGCGTGCAGGCGGCCGACAACGCAGCTGCCGCGACGAGGAATGGAGTACGCATGGATTCGACGAGTGCGGATACGGGAGCCGAGGACATCGGCGGTGTGCTCAACCTATTGTCGTGGAGGCATGCGGGGCGTCGGAGTGGAACGGCGCTGAGGCCGGGGAAAACCTGACGGATGGGGGCCCGGGTGAATGACTGGGGGTTCGGGGGTCGGGTTCACGGGTGTTGAGGGGCACCGCCGGGTCGTGGGTTCCGGGTGAGGAGTAGCGCGTCGCGATTTCCAGCGGTTTCGCGGGCTGCGGTGTGAGAATCCGCTGCTGGGAGCCGGTGCGTCCCGGGTTGTGAGTTCAGGGTTTGGGGATGAACAACCGGGTTAAGCGACACGGGTCCCGGGTCACATGACCCGGAACCCGGCTGTTTCACCCCAAACCTCCAACCCACATAAAACCGAAAACCGACGCGAAGCCCTACAGCTCCGCCCCGTTCCCCGTCCCCTGCGCGTTGTCCACCGGCCGCCGGGCCGCCACGACCCCCTGCACGGGCGTCGGCGTCTGCCAGCTCACGGGCACCTGGATTTCGTTGGTGGTGGTCGTGGACGCCGGGGCCCAGCGGGCGCTCCAGCGGGCGCCGCCGAAACGGCCGAATTGCACGCTCAGACGCGAGACGCCGATGCGTGACTTCACCACCGCGCCCATACCCACAGTGGCTACGGCCCACGTGAACGCCACGGCCACGAGACGGGCCAGTGCACCCGCCACCGGAAGGCTGGCGGCCAGCGCCGCGCCCACCCAGATGAGGCTGAGCGCCAGCATGCCCACCGTGAGCCCGCGCACCGCGGCGCTGCGTTCGGAGCCCTGACCACTGCCGGCCAGCGCCCGACCGATCACCAGTGCCACGGCTAGCAGCCCCAGTGTGATCGCACCGGCCAGCGCGAGCCCCCACGCCAGCACCGCGATCGGGATGGCCAGGAGACCGATGATGGTGATCGCACAGGCCACGATCAGCACGACCAGCGCCGGCACCGCCAGCAGCTGGGTGAGCACGCCGGCCCAGAAGCTGCCCGACACATCCCGCGCCGCCGTCTTGGCCACGGCCACGAGGGCCTCCTCGGCGGTCATGAGCACGACCAGACCGATGATCATGCCGATGCCAAAAACACCGGCGATGGCGACGAGACTGGAGGTGATGGCCGTCATCGGACTGACACCCCGTTCAGCGGGCGGTCCGGGTCGTGGACGCCAGTGCGCGGATGCCCACCACACCCATCCCCGCCGCCGCCACGAAGCCGCCAGCGGCCAGCGCCATCACTTCGGGTGAACTGCCGCGCAGGGCGTCGAGACCGGGCTGGCCGAGTACCGTGCTGATCACATCGGAACCGGCCGCCACGACCTGTTCACGGAACCGCTCGAGACCGAGCTGCGTGAGCACCACCGCCATGTCGGCGCGGGCCACCGCCCAGGTGGCGCCCGCCGTGGCGAGACCGGCCGTGACCGCCGCGCCGAACCCGGCGGCAATACGCGCCGGACGGGTGGCCGGCACCAGCTGCCCCACCGTGCGGGTGGCCGCGGCATGCCACGGCTCGAACACCTGCACCTGGCTCATCACCCGGTCGGAGAAACCGGCCGAGGGGACAAAATCGGGAAGGGCATCGAGCGCGACCATCAGCTCCCGTGCCTGTTCGAGCTCGGTCTGGCATGACGAACACGAACGGACGTGAGCCCGAAGGGGCGCCACGCCGAATCCTTCCTCGCCATCGAGGAGGAGCTCTATTTCGTCGGGTCTGAGGTGTCTGTCTGGCATCGTGGCCTCCATGACCGGATTACGGGGACGGCTGGCGGCAGGTTTCAAGAGGGTACGCGGAGTGTGGTTGCGGCGCTGGCGTTCGGCGCGGATCCGACCCGGAAGCCTCCGGATCGCCATCCGGCGTCACGCCCATGGCCCCATCCATCACTCCCGCAGCGGTTCGAGGGCCCGGCGCAACTCGTGCCGGGCGCGGTGGATGTAGGTCTTCACGGTGCCGAGCGGCAGGTCGAGCGTCGTCGCGATTTCTTCGTACGATCGGCCTTCCACATGACGCAACATGATGCAGGCGCGATACTCGGGGCGCAGCCCGCCGATGGCCCGTTCGATGGCCGATCCCAGCTCACGGGCCTCGATCTCTTCGAGCGCGTTTTCCTGGTCGGCTTCGAGCTCCAGCGACGTCGCCTCGACCTCCGAGGCCGTGGCCGCATGCGGGCTGCCATCCATGCTGATCGTCTCGACGCGCCGGCGCCGGAGATGATCGATGGCCACGTTGTTGGCGATCTTGAACAGCCAGCTCGAGAACTTGAATTCGGGGCTGTAGCGGTCGATGTGATTCAGGACCTTGATGAAGGCATCCTGGGCCAGATCCTCCGCCGTCTCCCGATCGCGCACCATGCGATAGACGAGCGAAAATACGGGCCGCTCGTAGCGGCGCACGAGCTCGCGGAAGGCGAGCTCACGCCCCTGCTGGGCGAGGCGGACCACGTCGGCATCAGGAAGTGTTCCCAGCTCGTCGAGAATCGGCATGCGCAGGGGCAAAACTAGTCCCACGCGGCCCACGCGACCAGCGGTCGGCCACGACAATGTCGTCGACGGTGTGATTCACCGCTTGCTCGCACTCGGCCGTGATTGGATGTTTCGAGATGCCTGGGACACACTCCGTCACGACCGCTGCCGCGCCGTCAGCTGCTTCCGTAGCCGCTTCCGCCGCGCAGGGCGAGGGAAAGCGGGACTACGTGCAGCAGATGTTTTCCGACATCGCGCCGCGGTATGACCTGCTCAATCACGTCCTCTCACTGAACATCGATCGACGCTGGCGTCGACGGGCACTGGCCCGACTGGGGTGGACGGCGCATCCCACCGGCACCTTTCTCGATCTCTGCGCCGGCACGCTCGACGTGGGCGCCATGCTCACCCGACAGACCGGCTTCGAGGGCCGGGTGATCGGTGCCGATTTTGCGGTGCCCATGCTGCGACAGGGCATCGGCAAGGCACCGGCCGACAGGCTCGCCCCGGTGGGCGCGGATGCGTTGCAGCTTCCGTTCACCGATGCCGCCTTCGACGGGGCCGTCGTGGCTTTTGGCATCCGCAATGTGGCCGATCTCGACGCCTGCCTGCGCGAGGTGCGCCGGGTCCTCAAGCCGGGCGCCCGGTTCGTCATTCTCGAATTCTCCACGCCGCGACTGGCCATCGTGCGCGCCGGTTATCTCTTCTACTTCCACCGCATCCTGCCGCTCATCGGTCGTCTCGTGAGTGGACATGGCTCGGCCTACACCTATCTGCCGCTGTCGGTGGCGCAATTCCCCACTGAGACCGCGCTGGCCGATCGCATGCGCGCCGCCGGGTATCAGACCGTCGATTGGGAACGTCTCAGCTTCGGCATCGCGGCCATCCACGTCGGTACCGCCTGAACGGATATCCAGCCCCGCGTCATGTCTCTCGATACTCTCGCGCAGTTCCTCGACGCCATCGATCGGGCCGGCGAACTCCATCGCATCACCACACCGGCCCGGGTGCATCTCGAGATCACCGAGATCACCGATCGGGTCTCGAAGATGCCGGGCGGTGGCAAGGCCTTGCTCTTCGAACGGCCCATCCTGCGGGATGGCACACCCTCGGCGTATCCGGTGGCCATCAATCTCTTCGGCTCGATGCGTCGCATGGCAATCGCGCTGGGGGTCGAGTCGCTCGACGAGATCGGGGCACGCATCACGCAGCTCATGGATCTCAAGGTGCCCGATGGATTGCTGGGCAAGCTGTCCTTGTTGCCGCGTCTGATGGAGGTGTCGAAGTTCCCGCCGCGGGTGAAGGGCGGCGCGCCGTCGTGTCAGCAGATCGTCTGGCAGGGCGACGACATCGATCTCGACAAACTGCCGGTGCTGCACTGCTGGCCCGAGGATGGTGGACCGTTCCTCACGATGACGGCGGTGGTGAGCAAGGATCCCGCACGGGGCATCCGCAACGTGGGCATGTATCGCGTGCAGCAACTCGGCAAACGTCATGTGGCCATGCACTGGCAGCGGCACAAGACCGGTGCGGAGCATATGCGGCAGATGGCCGAGCGCGGTGAGAAGATGCCCGTGTGCATCGTGATCGGATCCGATCCGGCCAGCATGTATGCGGCGAGTGCACCGCTGCCGCCCAACATCGACGAGTTCCTGTTCGCCGGCTTTTTGCGCAAGGATCCGGTGCGGCTCACCAAAGCCGTCACCAACGATCTCGAAGTACCGGCCGACGCGGAGATCGTCATCGAAGGCTACATCGATCCCGCCGAGGAACTCGTCGTGGAAGGCCCGTTCGGCGACCACACGGGATTCTACTCCGAGGCCGATCTGTATCCACGCGTGCACGTCACCGCGGTGACGATGCGGAAGGAGGCCGTGTACGCCACCACGATCGTGGGGCGTCCGCCGATGGAGGACTTCTATCTCGGACACGCCACCGAGCGCATCTTCCTGCCGTTGCTCAAGCTCACCACGCCGGAAATCGTGGACTATCACATGCCGGCCGAGGGCGGATTCCACAACCTCGTGTTCGTGAGCATCGACAAGAAATATCCCGGCCATGCCGACAAGGTGATGCACGCCTTGTGGGGGCAGGGACTCATGTCGCTGGCCAAGGTGCTCGTGGTGGTGGACAAGGAGGTGAACGTGCGCAATCCGGTGGAGGCGTGGTGGGTGGCGCTCAACAACATGGATCCACAGCGTGACGTGCGATTCACCATGGGGCCCGTGGACGTGCTCGATCATGCGAGCCGGGCGTTCACCTACGGCAGCAAGATGGGCATCGATGCCACGCGCAAATGGCCCGAAGAGGGCTTCACGCGGGCCTGGCCCAAGGTGATCGGGATGGACGACGCCACGAAGCGCGCAGTCGATGCGAAGTGGGCGAGTCTGGGACTCGGCCCGTTGGTGCCGGGTCTCTCCGGAGGACGATGATGGGCACGGCACCGGGAATCATTCCACCACCGGGCGCGCGCGACGGCCAGCTCATGCAGGGGCAGTCGCTGCCGGTGCGGCTCGTCAACTTCGTGAAGTTGCCGCACACGGTGTTTGCGATGCCGTTCTCGCTGGTGGGAGTGCTGTTCGCAAGCGCCGTGGCGCCCGTCACGCCGGCCATCGTGTGGTGGGTGATCGTGGCGTTCACCAGCGCGCGATTCGCCGCCATGGCCTTCAATCGCCTCGTCGATCGTGATGTGGATGCGCTCAATCCGCGCACGGCCATGCGGGAGTTGCCGGCGGGGACGCTCACGCTCACGCAGGCCCGGGTGAGCATCGTGGTGACCAGTGCGCTGTTCCTCTATGCGGCGTGGCGACTCAATCCGCTGTGTTTTGCGCTGTCACCCGTGGCGTTGCTCTGGGTGCTGGGATACAGCTACACCAAACGGTTCACGCGCTGGTCGCATCTGTGGCTGGGGCTGGGATTGTCGATCGCTCCGGTGGGCGGCTATCTCGCGGTGACCGGACAGTGGAGCGACCCGTGGTGGTTGCTCTGCGTGCTGGCGCTTGCCGTGGTGTGCTGGAGCGGCGGGTTCGACATGATCTATGCGCTGCAGGACGCGGAGTTCGACGCGCGGTATGGGCTGCACAGTGTGCCGAGCACGTTCGGCGTGGTGAAGGCCATCCGCATTGCGCGCACGTTGCATGTGCTGGCCGTGGCCTGCTTTGCGGGGGTCATGGCGGCGCATCCCCTGGGGCTGACGCCCTCCTTCGTGACTGCGGTGCTGTGGGTGGCGGTGGTCGGCGTGGCGGCGATGCTGCTGTGGGAACACCGGTTGGTGAAGGCGCACGATCTCAGCCGCGTGGACGCCGCATTCTTCACGATGAACGGCATGATCTCGATGGGATTCCTGACGGTGGTGTTCGCCGCGCGTCTGCTGCTCGGAGTGCGTCGATGACGGCCGGGATCGAACGCTGGATGCCGCGTGACCCCGTGGCGCTGGCCATCACCGGCGCGTCGGGGGCGCCGTATGCGGTGCGCCTGCTGCAGGCACTGGTGATGTTGCGCATACCGACGTGGCTGATCGTGTCGGGGCACGGCTGGCGGTTGCTGCAGACGGAGAGCGATATCGCCAACCTGTCCGCGCTGCGAGCGCATGCCGAGGTGGGCGGAGTGGCGGGCAGCTTCGATGAAGTGGTCCGGGTGTTCGACGACACCGATCGTGGTGCGGCGCCGGCCAGCGGTTCGGCGCGTTCGAGTGGCATGGTGGTGTGTCCGTGTTCCATGGGCACCGTGAGTGCGATCGCGCATGGCACGTCGCGGTCCCTGGTGGAGCGGGCGGCCGATGTCGCGCTCAAGGAACGCCGCAAGCTGATCCTCGTGCCGCGCGAAACGCCGCTGTCGCTCATCCATCTCGAGAATCTCACCGCGGTGACCCGGGCCGGTGCCGTCGTGATTCCGGCGGCGCCCGGCTTCTATCATCGCCCCACGGATATTGCCGATCTGGTGGACTTCATCGTGGCGCGGATCCTCGACCAGTTGGGCATCGAACACACGATCGGACGGCGTTGGGGCGAAGAGCCGGGGTAAACGGGAGGGCTGCCGCTTCTCCCGGCATCAAACGGCAGGCGTCCTGCTGATATCCGCAGTTCATCCTGCCGATATCGCACCCGCAGGGTGCCCTTCACACGCCAGGCCCGCTCCGATCTCCCGGTGACGTGGCCGCCCATGGACGCGTCCTTCCCCCGATGTGACGGCTCTGTGATGCGACGTAGCGTCCCCCCGGGAGTGTCCAATGCTCGATCTCGCCCTGTTCGAGAAATCGGTTCGCCGTGAACGCCAGCGACGTTTCCGGAGCGCGCTCTGGCTGGGCGCGCTGGTGTCCGGCGCACTCGTCGCGCCGTCGATCGTGATCGTGGCGCTGAACGGCGTGGAGGGACGCACCCGCCTGCTCCTGGCCATGGTCCTCGCTCCGCTGGGCACCGGCGTGCTGTTTGCCGCGCTGACGTCGGTCACGAGACTGGGGGGATCGGTGCTGCAGCAATTCCTGCATCCTTCAGGCGGAGCATCCGCGCTCGCGCCTGCGCCGGTGTCCCAGGCCGAGGCGCTGGCCGCGCAGGGCCGACTGGACGACGCCATCGACATCTTCGAATCCATCCGGGTCACGCATGGCGAGTCGGCCGTCTCGCTGCGATCGGAGGCCGAACTGATGACCGTGGGTGGCCATCACGACCGGGCGCGCGAACTCCTCCAGCGTCTGCGACAGGCCGGAGACGCCACCCGGCGCGACGAGTTGTATGCGACCCACCGGTTGATCGATCTCTACCTCGGACCGTTGGGCGATGAAGGGCGCGGCATGGTGGAACTTCGGCGGCTGGCAGACAGATTTCCGGGGACACCGGATGCGGAGGGCGCGCTCGCTGAATTGCAGCGACGTCGTGCCCTGCGCACCGCCATCCCCGAACGCGGATGACCCAGCACGCCACGATCATCGGACTGATCTCCGACACGCACGGACTCGTACGCCCCGAGGTCTTCGAAGCCCTCCAGGGTGTCTCCCAGATTCTGCACGCCGGCGACGTCGGGCCGGCCGACGTGCTCACCGAACTGGCCACCATCGCGCCGGTACGTGCAGTGTGGGGCAACACCGACGCGCCCGGCCGGCCGGATCTCGTGGAGCGCATCGAAGACGTCATCGACGGCGTGCGCATCGTCGTGACGCATGGACACGAACTCGGTGCGCCCACCCCCCCGAAGCTCGTCAGCGCCTATCCCTCAGCGGACGTGATCGTGTATGGCCACACGCATCAGCAACTCGTGACCAAGGCCGCGCGGCGTCTCGTGGTGAATCCCGGCGCGGCAGGACCGCGCCGCTTCAAGCTGCAGCCCTGCGTGGCCAGACTGTACATCCATCGCGGTCAGGCGGACGTGGAACTCATTCCGCTGCCCGGCAACGAGTAGGGCGTCGAGTCGTGTGCCGAGCGATGCGTCGAGTAGTGTGCGGCCAACTGCTGCAGCGCCTCGATCACCGTATCGGCCACGAGCGCCTGCTCGCGCTGCCGTCCCCGTAACCACGATTCCACCAGCAGCAATTCATCCAGACGGTCGACCATGGCGCCGGTGGGCGTCTGCAGGGGGCGCGTCTCGAGGGTCTGCAGGGCGTTCACCGATTCCGGATCGTCGCAGCGCGCTTCGGCCACCACACACCCGTGCCGGATGAGATACAATCGATCGTCTCCCAGCCGTCCAGGCACGGCATAGACACAGCTGGGACGCGACAGCGCCTCCCGCACCCGCGCGAGTTGTGCGTCGAGTTCCTGCAGGGCGGTGAGACGATCCCGGAGCCAGCCCGCACGTTCGTACGACAGCGCCGCACTGGCCGCGGCCATCTCCCGCACGAGATGCTGTTGTGGCGAATCGTCGCGTCCTTCGAGCACCGCCTTCGCGCGCGACAACTGCGTGTGATACTCGTAGGCCCCCGTGGCGCCCACACACGGGCCCAGGCACCGGCGCGTTTCGTAGCGATGACACCCCGGCGTGCGTTGCATGGCCGGATGATGGGCGTCGAACAACTCCACCACGTCCCGCAGATGCATGCGGATTCGATCGGAACAATCGCGGAGTCCGAGCGCATCGTTGAGCACCCGCAGTGCGTCCACGAGCGGACGACGTGAGGCGAACGGCCCGATGACCTGCGCCACGTCGCGCGAGCGGGCCGCGGCGCTGGCGCGCTGCACGCGCAGACGCGGCGCGATGCCTTTCGCGATCGTGATGACCCACCATTTGTCGAGCGGACGCGCCGAACGCACGTTGTAGCGGGGCAGGTGTGCGCGGATGAGACGCACCTCGCGCAGCAGGGCACCGAATTCACTGGGCTGCGGTTCCCATTCGATGCGCGCGGTCTCGCGCAGCAGACGCGCATGCCGGTGCTCGGGCCACGGCAGCCGGAAATACGACAGCAGCCGGGTGCGGACCTGCGTGCTCTTGCCTACGTAGAGGACGTCGCCATGCGGACCGCGCATGAGATACACGCCGGGCTCGTTGCGAGCCGACGCGCGGACCTGCTCGCGCAGTCGCTCGACGTGGAGTGCCGGGTCGAATGCCGGAGTGTCGACGGCAAGATCGAGCTGCTCCGCCTGCGGCGCGGGCGCGCCCGGGAACCGGTCAGAACTGGCAGCCCGGGCAGAAGACCGTGCTGCGGCCATCGACGGCGTGGGTGACCACGAGCCGTCGCCCGCAGCGAGCGCAGGGTTCACCGCCGCGTCCGTACGCGGCCAGTTGCTCGACAAAGCTGCCACGCTCACCTCGCGCATCGCGATAGTCCCGGAAGCTGGTGCCGCGCGCCGCGATGCTGGCGGTCAACACCTCGCGCAGCTCCTGCAGCAGCCGCGTCGTCTCGGGCTCCTGCAGGGTGCGTGCTTCGCGGGATGGATCGATACCGGCGCGCCACAAGGCCTCGTTCGCGTAGATGTTGCCAACGCCGGCCAGTCGTCGCTGATCCATCAAAGTTACCTTGATGGACTGGCGCGATGCCCGAAGAAGACCCGAAAATGTGGCGATGTCCAACGCCGGGTCAAGAGGCTCGGGGCCCAATCCCGCAGAATACGCCTGAAAACGGGCCGGTGACATCAATGCCACGGTGCCCAGACGACGGACGTCGCGATAGTGGACACGCCGGTCGTCGGCGAGATGCAGGGTCACACAGACATAGGCCAGCTCTTCTGCGGGCAACGACCCGTCGTCCACCACGAGGCCGCCGGTGAAACGTGGCTGCACCGCCACGTACCAGGATATCGGCGCAGGCGTTTCGAGATCGAGCACGACGAGCTTGGCCCGCCGCCACACCCTGGTGATGTGCGCTCCACGTAACGCCGCCGGCAGCGCCTCCGCCGATGTCTCCCGCAGCACATCGGGGCGATGAACGGTCACGTCGCGCACCGCCGTTCCCACGATCATCGCATGCAGATCGCGCGCGATGGTCTCCGTTTCCGGAAGTTCAGGCAAGCCGCGCCGCTTCCCGCCAACCGATATCGGAGCGGAAGATCGCGCCGTCGAATTCGATGCGCGCCGCCGCTTCACGGCTGGCCTGCTGCGCGGCGCGGAACGTGTCGGCCAGCGCGGTCACCGCGAACACCCGTCCGCCACTCGTGCGCAGCACACCCGATGCATCGCGGCTCGTGCCGGCATGGAACACTCGTACCTGGTCCCCAAAATCGGGTAGCGTGATGGCCATGCCTTTCCGTGGCGCATCAGGATACCCGCTCGACGCGACCACCGTGGTCACACTCGCACCCGGTCGCCAGGTGAAGGCCGGCATGTTGCCGATGCGTGCCCCGCGCGCCACCGCCAGCATGGGATCGAGCAGGCTGCTCGTGAGCATCGGCAGGATGGCCTGCGTTTCCGGATCGCCGAAGCGGCAGTTGAACTCCACCACCCTGGGGCCGTCGGGCGTCAGCATGAGTCCGGCGTACAGCAGCCCCGTGAACGGCGTGCCGCGCTTGCGTAGCGCGTGCAGCGTGGGCAGCAGAACACGTTCGGTGACATCGTCCACCAGTGACGGTGTGGAGAACGACACCGGTGTATAGGCGCCCATGCCGCCGGTGTTCGGGCCCTCGTCACCATCGAGCAGACGCTTGTGATCCTGCGCGCCGATCATCGGCAGTACATCGTAGCCATCGGTCACCGCAAAGAGCGACAGCTCCTCGCCGGTCATGAACGACTCCACCAGACACTCGCTGCCCGCATCACCGAACGCCCGGTCGTCGAGAATGCGATCGATGGCATCGAACGCCTCGGCTTCACTCTGGCAGACGATGACCCCCTTGCCCGCGGCCAACCCGCTGGCCTTGATGACCACCGGCGCACCGAAACGGGCACGCACGGCGTCCTTCGCCGCCGCGGCATCCCGATGGGTTTCCGCGTGCGCCGTGGGAATGCCGGCCGCCATCATCAGCGCCTTGGTGTCGGCCTTGGACGTCTCGACGGTGGCGGCGCCCATGGTGGGGCCGAACGCCGGGACCCCGCGCTGCTGCAGGTAATCCACGACCCCGGCCTCCAGCGGCGCCTCCGGCCCGACGACCACGAGGTCCACCTGCTCCTGTTCGGCGATCGCCGCCACCGCTTTGGGATCGTTCGGATCGATGGCCACGAGCCGACCGAGTTCCGCGATCCCGGGATTGCCGGGCGCGGTGAGCAATTCGATGGCGGTGTTTTCGCGCAGAAGCGTATCGGCGAGCGCATGTTCGCGGCCGCCGGAACCGAGGAGCAGGATCTTCACTGCGGTCGTGGGTTTTGGGTTTGGGGGGTTCTGGGGTGAACGGCCGGGTACCGGGTGGACGGTCGTGCGTCATGGGAACCCCACCACGCGTGACCCGCGACCCGTCACCCGGCTTTTCACCCCCGAACTCTAAACCCCAAACCCACAACCGGCCTACACTAACTCGCCGAGGGCCCAGCCGGCGGCGGTGGCGGCGGCGCATCGGACGGCCCACCGTCCCCCGCAGCCGCCGAAGTGGCCGTTGCGGCGGCCCGGAACGCATCCCGGAACGCGTCCGCCGCGCGATTGATCACGTCGCCCACGGTTTCGGCGGCGGCTTTGGCCTTGTCGGCGTAGTAGTCCCGGGCGTCCTTGATGTCCTCGCGCAATGGGCGTTCGGCTTCCGAGCCGCGGCGGATGTACTCGCCACTCACGATCGCGGCGTAGGCCCCCGACTGCTCCCACCGGCGCAGCTCACCCGCGCGCACAGTGTGGAAGGGGTGTTCACGCAGCGCCGTGTTGAGCGCCTTGAGCACACTGTCCCACGCGGTGCCGCCCAGCTCGTAATCGGCCGCCTGCGCCAGGTAGGCATCGAGATCGATGGTGTCCCCGTCGGCCCGGCCACCGGCCAGCTTGAGGAACGTCATCAGACTGGTGCGCGGGTCCTGCGTGCCCAGCATGCCCGCCCGGTCGGCCGAGAGCTCCGACTTGCGGTACCACTCGAGCAGGGCGAGCTGGAAGGGCAGCAACGCGATCGATGCCAGCAGCGGCAGCGCGCTCATGCCGAAGAAGAGCACGATGAGCGCGATGGTGCGATAGGTCGTACGTCCGGTCATGATGTGCCCGAGCTGTTGCGCGAGCACGAAGCGTTGTTCGGCGGGGTCGAGCAACTCCAGCGTGCCGGAGCTGATCACGATGAACGGCTGATCGAACCCCACGGCGCCCGCATTGGCGATGGGCGTCTGCGCCACGTACAACTGCGGCGCCGGCTGGCCCGCGTTGGGCCAGTCGAGCGCGGCCAGCACCTCCTGATACAGCGCATGGAGGCGTGGCCGTTGCGTGGGGCCGACCAGGACGGCATCGCCGAGGAAGAGATTCCGGACGCCGCGTTCACCAAAAACATTGGCGATCTTGCGGACGACTTCGTCAAAACCAGGAAGGGCGCGCAGGGTCTGCAGCGCCGCGCGGTCGGCGGGATGTTCCCAGGTGACCGACGAGATCTGCGTGAGTGGGGTAGTGGGCATGGAAACACTACGTGCCGTGGTGGGTTGTGGGTTTCGAACTCACAACCCCTCGAGCGCCCCCTCCAGATCCCCGATCAGGTCCTCCGCGTCCTCGATGCCGCAGGACAGGCGAACCATGCCGTCGGTGAGCCCCATGGCCTGCTTCACGTCGGCCGGCACGGACCCATGCGTCATCGAGAACGGATGATTCGTGAGGCTCTCCACGCCGCCCAGCGATTCGGCCAGCGAGAACACCCGCACGCGCTCGAGGAAACGGCGGGCGTTGTCGATCGAACCGAGCTCGAGCGTCATCATGCCGCCAAATCCCGACATCTGCTGCTTCGCCAGTTCGTGATGCGGATGGTGCGCGAGTCCGGGGTAGATCACCCGCTCCGGTCCGATGCGCTGTTCGAGAAACGCCGCGATCGCCCGGCCGTTGGCATCGTGCTGCTTCATGCGGAGCGGCAGGGTCTTCGTCCCACGCAGGGCGAGCCAGGCATCGAATGGCCCCGGCACGGCCCCGGCCGCATTGAGAATGAACTGGAGACGGTCCGCTAGCTCGTCCTCAAGTACCACCGCCAGCCCGCCGATCATATCGGAGTGGCCGTTGATGTATTTCGTGGTCGAATGCCAGACGATGTCGGCGCCGAGTTCCAGCGGACGCTGAAAGACCGGCGTCGCGAAGGTGTTGTCCACGATCAACAAGGCCTCGTGCCGCCTGGCGATGTCGCTCATGGCACGAAGATCGGTGAGCCGCATCAGCGGATTGGTGGGCGTCTCCACGAGGAGCGCCCGCGTGGCCGGCGTCATGACATCGGCCACCCGCTGGGGATCACTGGTGTCCACGTACGAGAAGGACAGTCCCAGATGCCGCAGGATGCGATCGAACAGCCGGAACGTGCCGCCGTACACGTTCTCCGCGCACACGATGTGATCACCGGCGCGGAACAGTTTCATGATCGAGTCGAGGCAGCCCATGCCGCTGCTGAAGGCAAAGCCGTGACGGCCGCCTTCCAGCGTCGCCACGTTGCGCTCGAGCGCCTGCCGCGTGGGGTT
The DNA here is from genome assembly GCF_037190085.1 of Gemmatimonas aurantiaca. Lineage (NCBI taxonomy): Bacteria > Pseudomonadati > Gemmatimonadota > Gemmatimonadia > Gemmatimonadales > Gemmatimonadaceae > Gemmatimonas > Gemmatimonas aurantiaca. The sequence continues at coordinate 504,219 of NZ_JBBCJO010000012.1, read as the reverse complement.
CTTGCCCCGCGCGTACTCGTACCCCTTGTTGACGCCGATGCTCTCCTGCACGTAGGTGGACGTGAGGTACAGCGGGGTCATGATGGCGCCCGACACTTCGTCGGGACGCTGGCCGGCATGAATGGCGCGTGTGGCGAGGCCACCCGCGAGATCTTCGTCGTAAATGCGCGTCATGGGCTCCAGATCGTTCGGGGAGGTGTGCCGCGGGAAGCTAGCCGCCGGACGGGCAGGGGTCGAGCAGCACATCCGACGACTCGCCCGACCGTCTCGTCGATCGGACGTCCGGCACAGCCCGGTCCTCGCGATCCCCGGCCTGCCGCCTGATCCGTTGGGTCTGATCGGTCGGTTCTGACCAGTCGGTTCTGATCCGTCAGTGAACGAGGCGTGTCGGCGCGAACTGATCGATCGGCGCGCGGTCCTCGGTGGGCGTCACGAATACCTCACCGCCGTACAACAGCGGTGCGACCACACCGGCGACGAACAGATCGACATCGGCGGTGGGCATGACGGTCATCGTGCGATCGACCGGCGTGAGGCCCGCGGTGGCGCCGAATGCGCGTGCGTCGCGGAGGAGGTCGCGATGCGTGAGGATCCGCTCGCCGATCAACAGGCACTCCTCGTCACGCCCCTCAGCGTCGCGCTGCCCCTCCAGCGGCAACCCGAAGTGCGAACCCAGGTCGACGACGATCCGGCGATCCCCCGCGTGCACGACCGCGTGCGCAGGCGCGTCGTCGAGCAGCACCAGGGGGATGTCGGCGCCCAATGCCAGGCGACACGTCGCCGTGAACGTCTCCATCGTGAACACGGCGCCCACGCCGTAGGCCGCACTGCGGCTGCCGAGCTCGTCCGGTGAGACATGGGGATCGCACCAGAAGAGACCACGCCCGTCGGACGCGGCCAGGGCGCACAGGAACGCGGGGTCGGCCGGCAACACCGCCGCTGCCCGTTTCCCTGCCAGCGCGCGCACCAGCGGGGCACAACGCTGCAGGAGCGTGAAACCCGCGGCCACGGCACGACTGGCGTCGATCCGATTCAGACGACCGCCTCCGGCAGCGAGGGCCAGCGGCAACAGGGCAAGGGGATCCGACATACCGGACGATAGACGGGAACCCCCGGAAAGTGGGAGGCGGGGAACCACTCGAAGTCGGTGATGGCGAGGTGCCCGGGGACCTCCGGAAAGTGGGAAGCGGTGCCACGACTGTAACCCGGATCACTGCCAAGCGTCCTAATTCTGAGTAGAAAGTGATGCGTCCGACGTGGGTGCGCAGAGATCGACCGCGATCGATGCTCCATCTTCACGTCAACGGCTGAGTCGGCTGCGGTGATGATTACGGCGACGGTGCCTCTTGGTGCCCGCACTGTGACGCGCCTAGCTTGCACGATTGCCGGTTCGGACGTGATCTCCACGGAATCTGCAGGTGATCGCGCGTCTCCACGTGGCTTCACAGTGGTTCACGGGGGCTTCGCGTGTGCCGCGGAACTGAAACGGGCTGACAAAGAGCTGAGGAGCCTCATGGCGTTTGATGGGTTGATGGTCAGTGTGTCGGGGGTGCGGGGCCGCGTCGGTGACGCGCTCACGCCGGAGGTGGTCGCGACGTTTGCCGCAGCATTCGGGGCCTGGGCCTCGCGCACGGGCAATCGCCGCGTGGTCGTGGGACGCGACAGTCGCGTATCGGGCCCGATGTTCACGCGCATCGTGCATGGTGCGCTCGAATCGGTGGGATGCACGGTCATCGATATCGGCATGGTCCCGACGCCCACCATTCAGCTGGCCGTCGAACATCATCATGCCGCCGGCGGTCTTGGCATCACGGCCAGCCACAATCCGATCGAATGGAACGCGCTCAAGTTCATCGGGCCGTCCGGACTGTTTCTGTCGGCTGCCGAAGGCGCCGAGATGCGGTCGTTGCTCGACAGCGGCATCCCCCGCGCCACATGGGACAAGCTCGGCGAGATCGTCCGTGACGATGAAGCCGTTCATCGGCACATCGCGCAGGTGCTCGCGTTGCCGTGGCTCGATGCCGAGGGCATCCGCGCGCGACGTTTCCGCGTGGCGCTCGATTGTTGTCATGGCGCGGGCAGTGTGATCATGCCGGCGCTGCTCACCGAGCTGGGATGCGAGGTGTACGCGATCAACATGGAGGCCGATGGTCGCTTCCATCGTCCGCCCGAACCGGTGGCCGAGAACCTCGGCGAACTCGAAGCGCTGGTGCGCAGTACGAAGGCCGACATCGGGTTCGCCACCGATCCCGATGTCGATCGCCTCGCGCTCGTGCTGGACGATGGCAAGGCGCCCGGAGAGGACTACACGCTGGCGTTCGCGGCGCGTACGGTGTTGCGGCATCGTCCCGGTCCGGTGGTGACCAATCTCTCCACCAGCAAGGTCGTGTCCGATGTCGCGCACGAACTCGGCGTGCCGTTCCATTTTGCCAGTGTGGGTGAAGTGAACGTGGCCATCGCCATGCGTGATGCCGGCGCGACCATCGGCGGGGAAGGGAACGGCGGAGTCATCCTCCCCGAGCTGCATCTCGGACGCGATGCACCGGTGGGTGCGGCGCTCATGTTGCAGCTCATGCTCGAGGAAGGCCGTCCGTTGTCGCAACTTGTGGCCGATCGCGCACGCTACGTGATCGTGAAGGACAAGCTCGATCGCCCCGATGCATCGCTCGACGCGGTGTATGCCGCATTGCGGGCGGCGTTCGCCGACGCCTCGGCGGACACGCAGGACGGTCTGCGGCTCGACTGGTCCGATCGGTGGGTGCATCTGCGCCCCTCGGGGACCGAGCCGATCGTGCGCGTCATCGCCGAAGCCCCCACCGACGCCGAAGCGCGTCAACTCATTTTGCAGGCCCGCGAGCCGCTCGACGCGCTCGTTTCCCTCTGACCTGACCGACCATGTGCGGAATCGTTGGCTATGTAGGTGACAAGATCGCGACCCCGATGCTGATCGAGGGGCTCAAGCGTCTCGAATATCGCGGGTATGACTCGGCCGGCGTGGCGATCATGAACGGCAAGGGCGTCGAGACACGCCGCGCGGCCGGCAAGATCTCGCGACTCGAGTCCACCATCGCGGCCGATCCGCCGCAGGGGACGATGGGCATCGCACACACGCGCTGGGCCACGCACGGTCCGCCGAACGAGACCAACGCGCATCCGCACGTGAGTCAGAACGGCAAGATCGCCGTGGTGCACAACGGCATCATCGAGAATGCCACGGCGCTCAAGGCCGGTCTCGAATCGCGCGGATACGTGTTCAAGTCGGACACCGACACCGAAGTGCTCGCCCATCTGATCGAGACGGCCTATGCCGGCAACCTCGAAGCCGCGGTGATCGAAGCGTTGCGGCAGGTGGACGGCACGTATGGCATCGCGGTCATCTCGAGCGACGAGAAGGACAAGATCGTCGCGGCCCGCAAGGGCAGTCCGCTGCTGATCGGCATCGGCGAGGGCGAGTACTATGTGGCCTCCGATGCGTCGGCCATTCTGGCCTACACCCGTCACGTGGTGTACCTGGACGACGGCGACATCGCCGTCGTGACCCGCGACGGATACAAGGTGCTCGATCTCGATTCGGTGACCCGCGAGAAGCCGGTCACGCGCATCGAATGGGACCTCGCGCAGATCGAGCGGGGCGGATATCCGCACTTCATGCTCAAGGAGATCTTCGAGCAGCCGACCACGGTGGAGAACACCATGCGTGGACGTCTCATTCTCGAGGAAGGATTCTCCAAGCTGGGGGGGCTCAATATCCCGAAGGACGATCTGCTCGCGGTCGACAACATCATCATCACCGCCTGCGGCACGAGCTGGCATTCGGCCCTCATCGGCGAGATGATGATCGAGGAACTCTGCCGCATTCCGGTCGAAGTGGAATACGCCTCCGAGTTCCGCTACCGCAATCCGATCGTCACGCCGCGCACGCTGTGCATCGTGATCTCGCAGTCCGGTGAGACGGCCGACACGCTGGCTGCCATGCGCGAAGCGAAACGTCGCGGTGCGCGCACGCTGGGGCTCGTGAACGTGGTCGGCTCCACCATCGCCCGTGAGGACGATGGCGGTATCTACCTGCATGCCGGTCCGGAAATCGGTGTGGCGTCGACCAAGGCGTTCACGAGCCAGGTGGTGGCGCTGGCGCTCTTCACGCTCAAACTCGCGCGTCTGCGCGACATGAGTGTGCAACGCGGCCGTGAACTCGCGCAGGCGCTGGCCAGGTTGCCCGAGCAGATCCAGAGCATTCTCGATCGTGCGGATGAGATCGAGGAGGTGGCCGAGGAGTTCAAGCGGGCGTCCAATTTCCTGTATCTTGGCCGGGGCTACAACTTCCCCGCCGCGCTCGAAGGCGCGCTCAAGCTCAAGGAAATCTCGTACATCCACGCCGAGGGGTATCCGGCGGCCGAGATGAAACACGGGCCCATCGCACTCATCGACGAGATGATGCCGGTGGTGTGCATCGCGCCGCACGATTCGGTGTTCGACAAGATCACGTCGAACATCCAGGAGGTGAAGGCACGCAAGGGCAAGATCATCGCGATCACCACGCGTGACGAGCCGTCGCTGGCGGGCAAGCTGGACTACGAGTTCCGCATCCCCGAAACGGTGGATCTGCTGACGCCCATCCTGGCCTCGGTGCCACTGCAGCTGCTGGCGTACTACATCGCGGTGAAGCGGGGCTGCAACGTGGACCAGCCGCGGAATCTGGCCAAGAGCGTGACCGTCGAATAGCAGCGGCAGAGAATCAGAAATCAGAGGGTCAGAACTCAGACGGATATAGGGAGCAGGAAGGAGCAGCCAGAGGTCAGAGGTCCGAGCACTTCGTCCGCGGGTGGGTGCTGACGCGAGGGAGCCGTGTTTTGCGGGGCGCATTGCGCCCCGCAGGGGTCCTGCGGGCGCCCGGGCTGCAAGCCCGGCCAGCAGGGCTCGTGGCGCACACGGCCCCCTCGACCGCCAGTGCTCAGATCTCTGATCTCGTTGTTGTCTGATCTCTCAACTCGATCGCCGTCTCAGTTCTGACCTACTGATTTCTGACCTCTGACCCTGTCTGAAGATCTGAAACCAGAGGCCAGCCGCGCCCATAGCTCTTCGTCCGCGCGTAGCCGATCGTCGTCGATCCACTCGGCCTTCACGTCTGCGCCCGCGTCGAGCAGGCGTCCGATGATGGCCTTGTATGCGCTTGCCGGTGTTTTGCCGTCCACGAGCCAGGCGTGCAGGGCCCAGACCAGCGGCGTCGTGCCATAGGTTGCATCCGCACGGTGCACCGAGGCGCCGCGGGCGAGCAGCGTGTCGACCAGGGCTTCCTGTCCGGCATAACAGGCCACATGCAGCGCAGTTGCGCCGTCGCCGTTCGGGGTATCCACCGGCACCCCATGATCGAGCAGCGTCGCAATGGATTCGCGTCGGTCGTACCATGCTGCCATCGACAGGGCTTCTTCGGACTCGGCCGCCGAAGGCGCGCGCTCCACGAGCCGATCCGCGAGCAGGTCCACGCGCTCCACGCACGCCAGTTCCTGCAGATCCAGCGGAATGCCACGTGCGAGACAGAGCGCGCCCATGTGCACCGCGGCTTCGGGGCACCCGTTGGCGAGACAGGCGCGCACCATGCCCGCCACCACACGCGCGCCGCGGGCGATCAGCAGATCGGCCAGCGCCAGTTGCACGCCGGCCGCGCGTGGGTGCGCACTGGTGATGGCCAGACTGAGCGTATCCGCGCCGCCGCCGTAGACATCGCAGGTGGCGCGGACATCGGCGCCGGCGTCGAGTAGCGTCGCAGCGATATCGCAGACGTTGGACGGCGTGCGCTGACGGTAGTTCTCGACGCCGTTCGCGGACACGTAGTGCAGCAACGTCGATCCATGCTCACGATCGGATCGTGCGTGCACCAGCGCGGGATCGGCCCGCAGCAGGGTCGACAGGGTGGCCAGATCACCGCTCACCACCGCATCGGCCGCGTGCTCGAAGTGTGAGACGGGCGAGCGCTCACGTGTCGACGCGTCGAGATGCTGCAGCAGGCGCGTCCAGCTCGGAAATCCGTGGGCGCGGGCAATGACGAACTGCGCCTGACTCAGCGCCCCGCGCGTGCCGTTCAGTCGCTCCATCGCAAACGCGGCCACCTGTGCGACGGATCGGTTCACATCGTGGGCATGGGGCGGCATGGGCGGGGTGGGTTGCCCATCGGCTGAACCGGTGCGCCACAGGGCCGAGATCCAGCGTTGTGCCCAGGTCTCTACGGCGGCGGGGGCTTCATGGTGCGCGCGCACCAGTTCCTTGGCGCGGGTGCGGTACTGCTCCACGTCTGGACGGGACGGGAGCGGCAGGACGTCCTGCGGGTTGGGATACATGCGAATCTCCTTTCACGCGCCCGGAGTCCGCACTGATCGGGCTGAAAGAAGGTTCGGATGATGACCTTCCAGGATGGGTGGGCACGGCCCTTTTCGCGGACTGAATGCGCCCCTCGCGCGACTTGAGTCTAGTGCGGAGCACGCGGGGGGGCCACGGGCTGGCGTCTGGGTCTGGCGTCAGACCTTCAGAGGTCTGATGTCAGAGTTCCGAGGTCAGAACTGAGACGGAGATAGGGAGCAGGAAGGAGGGTTCAGAGGTCAGAGGTCCGAGCACTTCGCTTGCGAGCTGGGTGCTGACGCGAGGGCTCGCTGTTTTTCGGGGCGCTGCGCGCCCCAGCCTGCGGGCGCCCGGCCCGCAGCCGGTGGCGCGCACGAGCGGTCGTCGCCGTCAGCGCTCAGACTTCTGACCTCATGGTTGTCTGATCTCTCAACTCGATCGCCGTCTCAGTTCTGACCGGCTGACCTCTGACCTCTGACCCCGTCTGAGGGTCTGACGTCCGGCCCGACTCTTTGCATTATCTTTCAAGGCTATGACCGAAGCTGCACAGCCGCCCCTCGGGCCGACCGAAGCCGACACGGCCGCCGATCCCTCGCGCCTCACGAGCGAGATCGCGCGCCGTCGGACCTTCGCCATCATTTCGCATCCCGACGCCGGCAAGACCACCCTCACCGAGAAGCTGCTGCTGTACGGTGGTGCCATCCATCTCGCCGGCTCGGTGAAAGCCCGGCGCGCCACGCGGCACGCCACGTCCGACTGGATGAAGCTCGAGCAGGAGCGTGGCATCTCGGTCACCAGCTCGGTGCTGCAGTTCGAGTTCCTCGGCTACCAGCTCAATCTGCTCGATACACCGGGGCACGAAGACTTCTCGGAAGACACCTATCGCACCCTCGTCGCGGCCGACAGCGCCATCATGCTGCTCGACAACCGGCGCGGAGTCGAAGAACGTACGCGCCAGCTGTTCGACGTGTGCAAGATGCGGCGCACGCCCATCTTCACGCTGGTCAACAAGTGCGATCGGCACGGCGAGGATCCGCTCAAGCTGATCCAGGACGTCGAAGCCGATCTCGGCATCGACTGTTATGCCGCCACGTGGCCCGTGTTCGAGAGTGACGTGTTCATCGGCGTGTACGATCGCCTCAAGCGCGAGGTGCATCTCTTCGAACGCAGCGGGGATCGGGGCGCCACGCGCGCCGACGACACCATCATGAGCATCGACGACCCGAAGCTCATCGACGCCATGGGCGAGTCCGCGTTCGATCGCCTCATGAACGACATCGAACTGCTCGATGCCGCCGGACACGAGTACGAACATCAACGCGTGATCGAAGGAACGCTCACCCCGGTCTTCTTCGGCTCGGCGCTCACCAACTTCGGCATCGAACCCTTCCTGCGGGAGTTTCTCGAACTCGCACCGTCACCGGGACCGCGTGAATCGAACCTCGGTCCCGTGGCCCCCTATCGCTCCGATTTCACGGGCTTCGTGTTCAAGATCCAGGCGAACATGGACCCCAAACATCGGGATCGTGTGGCGTTCCTGCGTGTTGTCTCGGGGCACTTCGAAGCGGGCATGCAGGTGGTGCATCAGCGTACGGGCAAACCCGTGCGGCTGGCGGCCCCGCAGCAGTTCATGGCGCGCGACCGGGTGGCCATCGAGGAAGCCTGGCCGGGCGACGTGATCGGCGTCATGGACCGCGGCAATCTGCGCATCGGTGATACCCTGGGCGGCGACGGGACACTGGAATTCCAGGGCATCCCGCGTTTTGCTCCGGAGCATTTTGCGCGCGCCATGCCGGCCGATCCGATGAAGCGCAAACAGTTCGACATCGGTCTCCGGCAGCTCACCGAAGAAGGGGCGGCGCAGGTGTTCTACGCCGAGACCAGCGCCGGGGCACAACCCATCGTCGGAGCGGTGGGACAACTGCAGTTCGACGTGATGGCGTTCCGTCTCGAATACGAGTATTCCGCGCCCTGCCGATTCGAGAAGATGAATCACCGCTGGCCGCGCTGGCTCACCGGACCCAAGGCCGATGTCGAGCGTGTTGCCACCGGTCTCGGTCGCATGAAGGTGTACGATCACAAGGGCAATGTCGTCGTGCTCTTCCAGGATCAGTGGGCGCTGCGTCGTGCGTTGCAGCACGAAACGACCGTGCAGTTTCACGAGACGGCGCCGTAGCCGGAACCGGCAGACAAAAGAAAACGGGGCGGCGAGCTTCTCAGCTCACCGCCCCGTTTTTCGCTGCCGGAGGTCGCTTACTCTTCGGTCACCGCGCGGGCGATGACGTCGATCTGACGACCGACGTGGCCGATGACGAACCCGCCGTCTTCGGTGCTGGCAAAGTAGATGCGCAGGCAGGTGACCGGGTTGCTGCCCTTGCGCAGCTGATCGGCACACTCGACCTCGCGATCTCCGTCGCGGAACACGTACGGCGTCTTGCGGGCCGGATCGCTCGGTCCGGGTGAGTAGTCGACGCCCAGGTCGGCGAAGACTTCACCCAACGGGCGGCTCAGCGCCCGATCCTGACGGCGACGGCCGACTTCGCCGAGCGCCTTGAGATACGACCAGGCCGTATCGGGATCGGGGAACTCCGATTCCCGCGACGACTGGAAAGCCGAGGGGAGAATGCGGAGCGCATCGGAATAGAGCGCCTGGGCGCGTTCCACCGCTTCGAGCACCGACTGCGGAGCATCGCTGGCCGGCTTGGAGAGCGGCTGACGCTCCTTGAGGGCGGCCAGCGTGGTGCGGAGCCCCCGGGCCGACGAACGTTCGCTCTCGAGCTGCTGACGCGACTCGTTGAGGCGTTCACGGGTGCGGGCCAGTTCGCCTTCGGCGGCGCGAACGGCTTCTTCGAGCTGACGGACGATCCCGATGAGCTGGGTCTTGTCCATCTCCACCCCCGATTCCGCGGCGGCGAGCGCTTCCGACGCATCGGGACGCTGGCTGTAGGACGCGCTGCGCAGATCCCGCAGTGTGTCGGCAACGGCCGGATCGGAGAAGGGACGCTGCACCGATACTTCGGCCAGACGCTGCACGAGGCGGCGACGCTCACCGGGCAGTGCGAGCGCGCGAGCCAGGACCAGCGGATGCTGGAATGGATCGGACTCGAGCGTGAAGCCCGGCAGGTAGGCGCGGGCCGAACCCAGGAAGACGCTGCGGGCATGACCACCCACCGCATCGGAGAGGGCGAACGTATCAGCGTGACGGAGCTGGAAGCAGAGTCCGAGTCCGAACATCTCGGCCGCGAACTGCTCGGGCGGCAGCACATATCCCCCGTCGGGCAGCTCGGTCAGCAGCAGGACGGGCATGGTGCGCGCCGGATCGCACAACACGAAGCGCACGAAGGCATCGAGGGTGCCGGCTTCGAGCTGCGTCGGCGTCCGCTGCAACGGACCGTCGTTCGACACGAGCGTGAACGTGGCGTCGAGCTCGGAGAGCAACCGCGGCGGACGGACCGGCGGCGGCGCGCCATTGGGAGCTCCCCCCTCGGTGCCGACACGAATCGTCACCTGGCGATGGATCACACCGGCCGGATTGGTCGATGTCACATAGGTGACATGTGTGGACCACTGCAGCGACCGATCGAGCGGGTCGGGCGCGTGGACCACGATGTCAGCCAGCGACGCACCCTCTTTCCGGAAGGGCGCCCAGCGAAGGATCCGGCCACCGTCGAGAGTGTGATTCGAAGGCGAATCCCAGGACAGTGGCTGACCCTGATCCAGTCCCAGCCACGCAACGCACGCGGCGAGGAATGCAGCATCAGCATCTGTGGCCGCGAGACGCGGGGTCAGATCGAAGTGGAGAGCAAGACGTGGTTGCACGGGCGGTCGTTGATTGCAATGTCTCCGGTCTTTCGCGTTCACGTGACCGAAGCCAGACTCTGTTGCTATGCGAATACTACTCCAACGCGTTAAGTCTGCTGAAGTCCGCATTCGCGCGGAATCGCCCGAAGGCCCTAGCCGGGTCTCTGGCCGAATTCGTGCCGGATATGTGTTGTTGGTCGGCTTCACCCACGACGACACCGACGCAGAACTCGAATGGATGACCGAGAAAGTGATCGGTCTCCGTCTGTTTCCCGACGATGAGCAACGGATGAATCGCGACATCCGGGAACATGGCGGTGCACTGCTGGTCGTCTCGCAGTTCACGCTCTACGGCGACGTACGCAAGGGAAGACGTCCCAGCTTCGTCGATGCAGCCAAACCCCAGCCTGCCGAACTGTTATATAACCGATTCGTCGAGGGTTTGCGACAGAGGGGGATGGAGGTGGAGACCGGAGAATTCGGCGCCATGATGGACGTCGAATTGATTAACGACGGTCCCGTCACAATCCTGCTCGAACGTGAAGCGGACCGCCCCTGACTACGCACAGGTCACACAACCCGCTGAACGGACGGGAGCCGCTGCCGAAGCCCTTTCCATATAGTGACCGCGGGGAGCTGCGCCAGAGACGTGGATCAGTGCCGGCCATCACAGAGCAAGAGCCTGTTCCAGATCGGTGATGATGTCGTCGGCGTGCTCCAGGCCGACGCTCACCCGGATGAGCCCATCGGCGATGGCCACGGCTGCCCGTTCGGCGGGTGTCAGCTTGCTGTGGGTGGTCGAGGCCGGATGGGTCACGATGGTGCGGGTGTCGCCCAGATTCGCGGAGTGGGACACGAGGCGCACGCGGTCGAGAAACCGGCGGCCGGCGTCGAGGCCGCCACGCAGCACCAGCACCACGATCCCTCCGCCCTGAGTCATCTGCCGGCGGGCCAGGGCATACTGCGGATGTGACGGCAGAAAGGGATACCGCACCGACTCCACCGCCGGGTGCCCGTCGAAGTGGGTCGCGATCCGGAGTGCGCTCGCGCAGTGCCGGTCCATGCGCACGGCCAGCGTCTCCAGCGACTTGGAGAGCAGCCAGGCGTTGAAGGCGCTCATGGCCGGTCCGGTGTGACGGGCAAAGAACCGGCAGTCGGCCAGATACGCGCGGTCTCCCACGATGGCGCCACCCAGCACTCGTCCCTGGCCGTCGATGTACTTGGTGGCCGAGTGCACCACCACGCTGGCGCCGAGCCGGAGCGGCTGCTGGAGATAGGGCGTGGCAAAACAATTGTCGACGACGAGTGGAATGCCGCGCGACTGCGCCAGGGCACCGAGCCACGCCAGATCGATCAGTTCGAGCCCGGGATTGCTGGGAGTCTCCACGAAGAGCAGCCGCGTGTTCGGACGGATGAGGCGCTCCCACGAGGCGGGATCCGCCACATCGGCGTAGTCGCTGGTCACGCCCCACCTTGGCAGGAGGCGGGTCAGGATCTGGTGGGTGGATCCGAACAGCGCACGGGACGCCACGATGTGGTCACCCGCCGATACCCGCGCGGCCAGGGCGGTGAAGACCGCCGACATGCCCGACGCCGTGGCGATCCCGTCCTCGCCCCCTTCCAGCAGACACAACTTCCGGACGAATTCGTCGGTATTGGGGTTCGCATACCGGCTGTACACGTTGCCGCTCACTTCCTCCGCGAACAATGCGCGGGCATGCTCGGCGTCGTCGAAGCGGAAGCTCGACGTGAGATACAATGGCACCGAATGCTCGCGCTCCGCGGTGACCGGAGCCTGCGTGCGGATCGCGAGTGTCTCGAAGTGCGGATCGGAACGGTCGTCGGACATGGCAGGCCGGGCGGAGTGGTGACGGTGATCAGAAACAGCGGGGGCACCGTGTGAGTGCCGCACGATCGGGACGCGCCAAAGCCGGCTGCACCCGATGCGAGGCACGCCATAAACTTATCGGCATGATTCCTTTGTCCGATTCCTCCACGCCGCAGGCCGGCGCTTCCGTGCGTGTCATTCTTGCCTCCCAATCCCCGCGTCGCCGCGAACTGCTGACGCTCATCGGCATCCCGCACGAGGTCCGTCCGGCGGATGTCGACGAGACGGTGTGGGAGGGAGAACAGCCGGTGCCGCACTGTGAGCGGCTCGCACGCAGCAAGGCGCACACTCTGGCCGGCGCCAACGCCGACGCCCTCGTGATCGGATCCGACACCATCGTGGTGGTGGATGGCGATATCCTGGGCAAACCCCGCGATCGTGACGACGCCATCGGGATGCTGCAACGTCTTGCCGGCCGCGAACACACGGTCTTCACCGCCGTCGCCGTCGCGCACGGTGGCCGCACCGTGTCGGGCGTGGAAGCGGTGCAGGTCCGGTTCCGTGCGCTCGATCGGGCGCGGATCGAAGCCTATGTCGACACCGGCGAACCGATGGACAAAGCCGGGGCGTACGGCATCCAGGGGTACGGCGCGACCATCGTGGAACGCATCGACGGTGACTACTTCGCCGTCATGGGGCTGCCGCTGGGACGCATGGTGACACTCATCCGCTCACTCGGCTTTCACTACGACTTCGGTCCGGTCAGCGTTTGAAACGCAGGGCCTCGAGGCGCGCATCGGCATAGTGGGCGCGCCAGTGGTGCAGCTTGTGCACGACGTCGTCCACGGTGATACGCGCCAGACGACCTTCCCGGTACGTCATGTCCACGGGATAGTCTTCGCCGGGATCGCCATAGGCGTCGATCATGAGATCGTGCGCAAAATCGTACGGTCCCACGCGTTTGGGGTTGGTGTATCCCAGCAGCGAGATGACCGGCGTGCGGAGCGCGATGGCCAGATGTAACGGGCCCGTGTCCGGTGAAAGCGCCACCGCCGCTCCATCGAGGATGGCCGAGAGCTTGCGCAGTCCGCTGCCCAGTGCCGAATGCGCCATCGGGGCCGTGCGCAGAATGATCTCCTCCGCGGCCCGCTCCCGTTCCGAATTGCCGCCCACCAGCACCGGCTGCAATCCGAAGTCGTTCCAGAGCACCTGACACACCGCTGCCCAGCGCTCCGGCATCCAGTCCTTGGCTGGCTTGCTGGTGGCCACGACGATCGGAGCAATGGGACGATCGAACCGGGCCAGGAACTGACGCTGCCAGTCCCGCTCTTCGTCGTTCCAGGGGCCCAGCGTCCACTGTGGCACGCCGTGAGGCACCCCGAGCGCATCGAGGAATTCGAAGTACTGATCCTGCACGTGTTGTCCCGCGTGCGGCGGAATGCGATGCGTGGTGAAGAGCCAGTTCGCATCGCGCGCGCGGGCGCGATCGAAGCCGAGTTTCACCGGTGCCTGCGTGAACCCCGTGATGAGGCCGGCCTTGAAGTACACCTGCAGGCCGAGCACCACATCGAATTGCCGGTCGGCGAGCTGCCGGCGTACATCGAGGAACGCGCGCCAACCGCGGCTGCGATCGAACAGCACGATATCGTCCACCAGCGGATGCCCGCGCACCAGCGTGGCCGGCCCGGGTTGCAGCACCCACGTGACATGCGATGTGGGCGCGTGGGCTTTCAGCGCGTGGATGACCGGCATGACGTGCACGGCATCACCCACCGCACTCATCATGACGATGCCGATGCGATCGAGCCGCACCGGAGGCAGCGGGGGTGTGGTGATCGTACGGGTCGGAGCCGGAAGGGACGGGATGGTCATGCCAGATGCCCGTCGACGAGATCCGCACGCGCGGCATCGGCGAATCCGGCAATGCGCGGGTCGGCAAAATCGCATCCGAAATGACGTCGCCACTTCATCATCGAACGGGTCAGACGTCCCACATTGCGTTCCATCGTTTCCTGCGGCGTGCGTGATGGATTCCACTGCACCACATCGACATCGATCATGAGGGCTTCGAGTGCGCCATCGCCCGTTGCGCCACCGCCCGTGCGGCGGAGCAGGATGTTCTTCACATTGAGATCGGGGTGCACGACCCCATGTCGCGCGAGGGTCAGCAGCAACTGCCGCGTGGCACGCAGGGCCTGCTCACATTCCATGGCGGGTGCGAGTCCGGCCAACACCATGCCCAGGTCGGCGGTATCGGGCACGTAGTGCGTGACCACATCCACCCGCACGAGTCCGGGACCGGCATGATACCGCACGAAGCCGAGTACCTGGGTGGTGGGGATGCCCGCGTTGCGCAGTGCCGCGGAATGGGCCATCTCCACCGGCGCGCGCGAGGGACGACGGAAGCGATCCCCGGTGATGGGTGCGAACAGACCGCCATGCCAGGCGTGGCGCACCACCACGTGAACTCCCGACAGCGGCAGCGTGGCCACGTACACCGGCGCCCGGCCACGCAGGGCCTGGGCCTGTGGTTGTGCCGATGCCCAGTCGTACAATGACCCGTAGCGGCTCACGAGGCTCACGAGATCCTCGCGCACGAGTGCCACCGCCGTCACGTCGGCACGATCGAGTGTCACGGCGGGGGGGAGGACAGCGGGAGCCGCGAGGGTCGCGGCGGCGAGAGTGGTCACATGCCGCTCACGGTGTCGTCGACGGTGCTGCTGGTGCTGCCGCTGGTGTCGCCGCAGGTGCAGGCGGCGTCACCTGCCACACCGGGCTGTCTTCACTGGTGTGACGGAACACGTGCAGCTCGGGACGCGGGAGACAGGGTCGGCTGACGGCGAGGCGGTCGGCCATGGCTTCGCTCACGAGAATCTCTCCGCTCCGGGCGAGCGAACAGAGCCGGCTGGCGAGATTCACCGTGTCACCGATCAGCGTGAACTCCAGTCGTCGTGGTGATCCGATGTTGCCCACGAACGCATCGCCGGTGTGAATGCCGATGCCCACGTCGAGCTGCGGTCGTCCTTCCCGGCGCCAGCGTGCATTGAGGGTGTCCAGCGCCTGTAACATGTCGATCGCCGCGGCGACGGCCCGTTCGGGGTCGTCGTCACGTGCCTCCGGTGCGCCCCAGTAGGCCATGATGGCATCGCCGATGAACTTGTCGAGTGCGCCCTCATGCCGGAACACACAGTCCACCATGGCGCCGAAGTATTCGTTCAGTTGCTGCGCCATGGCGGTGGGCGGCAGCGATTCGGCGATGGCCGTGAAATGGCGGATGTCGCTGAACAGCACCACCACCGGCTGACGGACGCCACCCAATGACACCTGGGTCGTGCTGCCGGCGATGCGTTCGGCCAGTTGCGGCGTGAAGTAGCGTTCGAAGTTCTCGCGGACCCGTTCTGCGTGCTGCAGCTGCGCCGCCGCGAGTTCGCGTTCCACTGCGGCCGAGGCGATGCCGGCAAACGCCACGAGCAGCGCCAGATCGTCGTCCTGGAATGCCTGATGGGCGCGCAGATGATCCACGTACAGCACGCCCAGCGTGGCGCGTCCCTGTTCCTGTCCGTCACCCAGCAATGGCGCCGCCATGGCCGACTTCACGGCCTGCTGCACCACCGATTCGCCGGCCGTGCGGGTGTCGGTTGCCGCATCGTTGGTGAGCAGCGCCACCTGGCGTTCGGCCACGCCATGCGCGATGGCGCGGGGCACCGGACGGGGAATGGCGCCCAGACGGTCGCGGGACACCCGGGTGCCCAGTGTGCCGTCGGGTTCGGTGAGCAGCACGGCCACCCGGTCGGCATCGAAGGTGGCGAACAGATCGGCGGCGATCGCATCGAGCAGCTCTTCGAGATCGCCGAACGCTCCGAGACGCTGCGCGATCCGCACGAGCTGCGTGAGACGCACCGTGGCGCGTTCATGATTGACCGCGATATCGGCCAGCGCCTGATCGGGCGAGGGCACGAGACGTTCGCGCAGCATCGTCGAACCGGCGCTGGCGCCGGCATACGATGGGGTCGGACGCATCGCCGCCGATTCCACCTCACGCACGGTGAAGGTGACCGTGCCGAAGGCCACCGTGTCACCGGCGCGCGCCACGCCACGTGTGACCCGCGTGCCATTGATCCACGTGCCGTTGCGCGAACCCAGATCCACGATCTCCACCGAGCCATCCTGCTCGCTCAGCGAGAGCTCCGCATGACGGCGCGAAACGGCGGGGTCGAGCACCGGCAGATCGCTCACCGGATCGCGTCCCAGCACCAGCGCCGCGCGTCCCACGAGGGAGAAGCGGCGGTCACCTGATGCCGAAGTCAGGACGAGTGTCACGGGATGATGTCCGGCCGAACGATCAGCTGCGGGCGCGGCCGATGGCCGTGAGCATCGCGCGCGCCTTGTTCTCGGTCTCTTCCCATTCCCGTTCGGGGACCGAGTCGTACACGATGCCGGCGCCGGCCTGCACCGACGCCACCCCATCCGCGATGACACAGGTGCGGATGGTGATGGCGAGATCCATGCGTGTATCACCCGCGCCGATCACACCCAGGGCGCCGGCATACGCGCCGCGCCGTTCCGGTTCGAGTTCGTCGATGATCTCCATGGCCCGCACCTTGGGCGCGCCGGTCATCGTGCCGGCGGGGAAGACGGCCCGGAAGGCATCGAGCGCACTCGAACCGTCCGCGAGTTCTCCTTCCACCTGACTCACGATATGAAACACGTGCGAGTAGCGCTCGATGATCATGAGATCGGTGACTTCCACGGTGCCGTACTTCGCGAGCCGTCCGACATCGTTGCGGCCGAGGTCCACGAGCATCACATGTTCGGCGCGTTCCTTCTCGTCGGCCAGCAGCTCGGCGGCGAGTGCGTCGTCTTCTTCCGGTGTGTGGCCACGCGGGCGCGTGCCGGCAATGGGACGCACCGTCAGACGACCGTCCGCCACCCGCACCAGCATCTCCGGCGAACTGCCCACGAGCTCCAGACCGTCGAGGTACAGGTGATACATGTACGGCGACGGATTGAGCGCGCGCAGGGCGCGGTACAGCGTGGTGGTGTCGAAATCGAGCGGCACTTCCATGCGACGCGCGAGCAGCGCCTGGAAGACGTCACCGGCGAGGATGTATTCCTTGATACGCTCCACATCGCGCAGAAAGTCCGCCCGGGGATACATCGACGTCGCCGTGGCCGGCGCCGCCTGCTCGTCGAGCGTGAGCGGCGGCAGGGTTTCCGGCCCCTGCAACCGCGCGATCGTTTCGTCGAGTGTGGCCACGGCGGCGGCATACTGCGCGTCGAGCGCGGCGTCGGTGGCATTGGCTGCGACCGGCACGGAGACGATCGCCCGCGCCTGACCGCGCCAGTTGTCGATGACCACGAGCGCGTCGGTGAACACGAAACACGCATCGGGATAGTCGAGCGCCCGACGGGGCGGATTGGGCAGCCGCTCGATGTGACGCACCACATCGTAGGCGAAAAATCCGAACGCGCCGCTCCAGAGCACGCCGAGCTCCGGCGCGTCCACGGGGTTCATGTCACGCACGATGTCACGAAGATCGGCGATCGGATCGGCCGGCGTGCGTGCGCCATGCCAGCCGGCTTCCGGTGTCCAGTCTTCCACCACCCCATCGCGCAGTCGCCAGGCGCCGCGCGGTTCCGTCCCCATGTACGTGTAGCGGGACCAGGCTTCGCCCCGCGTCACGGCCGATTCGAGAAAAAACGCGAACGGCCCGCGACGGAGTTTGGCGAACGCGGAAACGGGGGTGCAGAGATCGAGCAGGCAATCGCGCCAGACAGGTACGAGGCCGCCGGTCGATCGGCAGCTTTCGGCGCGGGCCCGGAATTCAGCGAGCGTAGTCA
The DNA here is from genome assembly GCF_037190085.1 of Gemmatimonas aurantiaca. Classification (NCBI taxonomy): domain Bacteria; kingdom Pseudomonadati; phylum Gemmatimonadota; class Gemmatimonadia; order Gemmatimonadales; family Gemmatimonadaceae; genus Gemmatimonas; species Gemmatimonas aurantiaca. The sequence continues at coordinate 486,416 of NZ_JBBCJO010000012.1, read as the reverse complement.
TCGGGGGAAAGTTCGCCGGACCGCTTGCCATGAGGCAAGCGATGGTGCGGAAGCTCCGGTGCAAAATCTCCGATGGAGCATGTGGACCATGCGGATCGTGCGGGCCCATCGCAGGGGACGCGACCGGCCCGTATCGTATGCGTATGGAATCGACATCACCTGGAACGGCGGACGGAGCGATGGCGGGGGCGGCGGAGACCACGCGCATCGCCGCACGGATCGTGGACGTCCTGATCCTCGCGCCCTCTGAAGACGGCACGGCAGACGGCCCGCTGGCAAGCACCTTTCCCGCCCGCTGGCGCGTCCTGGCGCTGCGACGGGCGGCTCACACGCGCTGCACAGGGGCCTGGGAAATCGTGCATGGGCGCATCGAAGCCGGTGAACGTCCCGCGGAAGCCGCACGCCGGGAAGTCTTCGAGGAGACCGGATTCACCGTGGACCGCCTCTACAGCCTGTCGGTCAATCCGTTCTATCTCTCGGTGACGGATACCGTGCAACTGGCCGTGGTCTATGCGGCCGTCCTCGATCGGCAGGATATCGCGGTGCGTCTCAGCGAGGAACACGACGCGGCACGCTGGCTGACCGCCGAAGACGCGCAGCAGATTCTCGCCTGGCCGCGCGAACACGAGGCCGTGCGGCACGCGATGTGGTTGCTGCGGAGCGGGGATGCGGGCGCGGTGGAGGATGTGTTGCTCACCGCTTCACCGCCCCCGCGCGCGAGCGCACCAGCGCCCGTTCCCGCTCCACCCGTTGCAGCACCTGACTCCAGTCGGTGATGCTCTGCACACTTTCCATCTGCGCCGTGACCGGCTGATTGATGTCGAGCTGACCGTCGAACACCAGCAGGGCCGACTGCACTTCGCGTTGACGCAGCCGGTATTCGCCGAAGCCCGGCGTCAGCGGAACCATGTCGAGCGGGCGGAAATCGCGGCCGGTGTTGGTGATGATGAACTCCTGCGGAGAGAACCGCGTCTCGCCCTGTTCGAGCGCGAAGAAGCTCACGTACCAGATCGAATAGTTCGGCAGCCGGTTGCGTTCGCGGATGGCCTGCAGCTTCCGCTCGTTGCCCGCCACCAGCTCACGCAGGGCCCGATACGAATCGGGGGAGAGCAGCCGGATGAACCGTTCCTCGAGCGGAATGGCGCGCACCTGCAACCCCGCCGACGGCGAGGTCTTGAGCGCGATATCGTCCTGTCGCAGGGTGCCGAAGCCCGCCGGTATCCAGTTGGGATCGAGCGTGTCTCCGGAGATGGCCGGCAGCGAGGGCGGGATCTGCGCGCCGACCGGCACCGGCGAACCGCCGGCACAGGCCAGCAGCATGGCCGACAGTGGCATCCACGCGGACCAGCGCCACATCCCCAGCCTCTTCATCACGCGTCGTCTCCTGCTCCCTCGGTTTCTTCTCCGTTGTCGTCCAACCGCCAGTCGGGCGCGGCAAGCAGCGCCATCAGCGCCGACGCCAGTTCATCGCGTCCCGCACCGGTCCTTGCCGAAAACGACACCACCTGATCCGGATCGAGCCCGAGCCGCGCGCACAGCGCCTGCACCCGTTCCACCGCCTCGCGCGGCTTGAGCTTGTCCGTCTTGGTGATGGCCACGATGGTTGGTACCCCGACCTCGGCCAGGAAATCCATCATGACCAGATCGTCCTCGGTCGGATCGTGCCGCACGTCGAGCAGTTGCACCACGCCCCGCAACGTCGGGCTCTCCGACAGGTATCCCTCGATGAGCGGACGCCACTCGGCTTTGCGTGCCTTGCTGATGCGCGCGTAGCCGTAACCCGGCAAGTCCGCGAGCACGAACTGACGATTCACATCGAAGAAGTGAATCTCCCGCGTGCGCCCTGGCGTGGTGCTGACCCGGGCGAACGCCTTACGTCGCATCAGCGTGTTGAGCAGAGAACTCTTGCCCACGTTGGAACGCCCCACGAAGGCGATCTCCGGCAGGGTGATCTCGGGACGCCAGCCGTCACGGGTGGCCATCGGCCCCAGATACTCCAGGTGCCTGATGACGAGAGGATCGGGCGTGGTCATGTGGGCTGCCCCTGCTCGGCCTGCACGAACACGGGAGGTTCGTGACGGGTTTCTTCGGGCAGCCCGGTCGGTGCATCCCGCAGTGCCAGCGCCAACACCTCGTCCATGGTCTTCACCGTGTGCCAGGTGAGTCCTTCGCGCACGTCGGCGGGCAGTTCGGCGAGATCCTTGGCGTTGCCGTGCGGAATGATGACGTGCGTGAGGCGATGCCGATGCGCCGCCACGCCCTTCTCGCGCACCCCGCCGATGGGCAGCACACGGCCGCGCAGCGTGACTTCCCCTGTCATCGCCACATCACCGCGCACGGGGATGCCCGTGAGCGCACTGGCCAGCGCGGTCGCCAGCGCGATGCCCGCGGACGGACCGTCCTTGGGCGTCGCGCCCGCGGGCAGGTGCACGTGGATATCCCGCGAGCGATGAAAGTCGGGCGGCAATCCCAGGGCGTTGGCGCGGGCGCGCACGTAACTCAGAGCCGCGGCCGCCGATTCCTTGATCACGTCGCCCAGAGTGCCCGTGAGTTGCAGCCGTCCCCGACCGGGCACCACACTCACCTCGATCTCCAGCAGTTCGCCACCGGTGCTGGTATACGCCAACCCCGAGGCGACACCCACCTGATCGCTCAGCGCCGACTCTTCGTCCTCGTGCTGAATGGGACCGAGCAACGCGGGCAGTTCATCGCGGGTCACGATGACGGGAGCGGCCTCCGAGGTTTCTTCGGGCCATTCCCGTCGCGCGAGTTTGCGCGCCACGCGCGCGATGCGACGCTCGAGATCACGCACGCCCGCTTCCCGTGTCCAGCCGCGGATGATCGCCGGCAGCACATCGTCGGCCAGCGCGACCTGCGCTGCGGGTACGCCGTTGGCCGCGAGTTGACGCGGTACCAGGTACCGTCGCGCGATGGCCAGTTTCTCGCCTTCGAGATATCCCGGAAGCCGGATGATCTCCATGCGATCGCGCAACGCCTCGGGAATGCCCCCCAGCGAATTGGCCGTGGTCACGAACAGCACCTGCGAGAGATCGTAGTCGACTTCGAGGTAATGATCGTTGAACGCCCGGTTCTGTTCGGGATCGAGCACTTCGAGCAGGGCCGCTGCCGGATCACCGCGCCAGTCGCTGCCCAGCTTGTCGATCTCGTCGAGCAGGATCACCGGGTTCTTCGATTCCGCGCGACGCATCGCCTGGAGGATGCGCCCCGGCATCGAACCAATGTACGTGCGCCGATGACCGCGGATCTCGGCTTCGTCACGCACGCCGCCCAGCGCCATGCGCACGAAACGACGGCTCAGGGCTCTGGCGATGGAACGACCCAGCGACGTCTTGCCCACGCCTGGCGGACCCACGAGACAGAGGATGGGACCCTGCTGCGTGCCCACACGCGCGAGGACGGCGATGTGATCGAGGATCCGCTCCTTCACTTCGTCGAGACCGAAATGGTCTTCCTCGAGATACTGCTTCGCCTGCGCGAGATCCGTCGTGTCTTCGGTCTGGGTGTTCCAGGGCAGCGCCAGCACCCAGTCCAGCCAGCCACGTGCCACGGCGGCATCCGGTGAGGTGGGCGAGCTGCGCCGGATCCGCTTCAGTTCACGCTGCGCGCGTGTCTCCACCGCTTCGGGCAGTCCGCGCGCGGCAATCTGCCGGGCGAGCTCCTCGAACTCGTCCCCGTCTTCCTGGCCGAGCTCGCGATGAATGACCCGCAACTGCTCCTGCAGGAAGAACTCGCGCTGATTCTGAAAGATCGAACCGCGGACCTGTTCGTCGATGCTGCGTTCGAGTTTGAGCAGTTCGAGTTCGCTGCCCAGCAGTTGCACGAGCTGTTTTGCCAGATCCTCGAGCGAGGGCGCCGCCAGCAGCTGCTGACGCTGTTCGATGGGGACCTGCAGGTGCGCGGCGATACCGAACGCGGTGCGCTCTTCCTGTTCGAGTCCCTGCAGCATGCCCACGATTTCCGGCGACAGCCGTCGCTGCAGTCCCGCGTATTCCTCGAACAGGGTGAGCGCATGACGGATCTGTGCGGAGGTGATCTCTGCACTCTGTCGTTTGGACGGCGCGAACGGCAGCAGATCGGCGCGCGCTTCGAGCAGCGCGTCATCGCCGGGTTTCCGCGAACGTTTGGGTGGAGCGCCGAAACGCCGGACGATCATCCGGTCGGTGGCATCCACCAGGATCTTCATCGTGCCACCCGAGCCACGACTGGCCTGCTGGATGCGCGCGCGCACCCCGATCCGGTACAGATCCGACGCCGCGGGCTGCTGGACTTCGGGATCCTGCTGCGTCACCAGCAGCACTTCCCGGGAACCTTCGAGGGCGTTGGCCACGGCGGCCAGTGAACCGGGCCGTCCGATGAGGAGCGGCATGGCGACGTGGGGGAACAACACCACGTCGCGAAGCGGAAGGACCGGCAACCTGTGGCTGCCGGTCCTCGAAGAACGTTGTGTGGTCAGGCTTCCTTCTTCTGCCGCTTGGGCGCGATCTCGAGGAGTGGTGGACCGCCGTTCTGCACGGCGGCTTCGGTGACACGCACCTCCACGACATCCTCTCGCGTGGGCAGATCGAACATGGTATCGAGCAGGGTTTCTTCGAGAATCGCCCGCAGGCCGCGCGCACCGGTGCCGCGCTTGAGCGCCTTGGCCGCCACCGCGCGCAGTGCGGACTCCTCGAAGGTGATCTTCACTTCTTCCAGGTCGAAGAGACGCTGGTACTGCTTGGTCAGCGCGTTCTTCGGTTCCTTGAGGATGGACACGAGCGCCTCCTCGTCGAGTGCTTCGAGCGGCACGCAGACGGGGAGGCGGCCCACCAGTTCCGGAATGATGCCGAAGCGCAGGAGATCGTCCGGCTCGACTTCGGCAAACGGGGTCTTCGGCGTGGTCTTGCCGATCGACACGACTTTGGTGTCGGGCTTCTCGTCGCCGAAGCCGATCAGGCGGCGGCCGGTGCGCGCCTCGATGATCTTCTCCAGGCCATCGAAGGCACCTCCGCAGATGAAGAGGATGTCCTTCGTATTGATCTGGATGTACTCCTGCTGCGGATGCTTGCGGCCACCCTGCGGCGGGACGCTGGCCACCGTGCCTTCGAGAATCTTGAGCAGGGCCTGCTGCACGCCTTCGCCCGACACGTCGCGCGTGATGCTCGGGTTTTCCGACTTGCGCGCGATCTTGTCGATCTCATCGATATAGACGATGCCCCGCTCGCACTCGGCCACGTTGAAATCACCCGCCTGCAGCAGACGGACGAGGATGTTCTCCACGTCCTCGCCCACGTACCCGGCTTCGGTGAGGGTGGTCGCGTCGGCGATGGTGAACGGCACATCGAGGATGCGGGCCAGCGTCTGGGCCAGCAGCGTCTTGCCCACGCCGGTGGGGCCAATCAGCAGGATGTTCGACTTGTCGAGCTCGGCGTCGTCCTCGCGGGCGGAGCCGGCCGCGTTGATGCGCTTGTAGTGATTGTAGACGGCCACGGACAGGGCCTTCTTGGCCTGATCCTGGCCGATCACGTACTGGTCGAGGATGTTCTTGATCTCACGCGGGGTGGGAACCTGCGTGATGGCCTCGGCGACCTCGCGCTCCTCGTCCTCCGCCAGGATCTCATTGCAGAGTGCGATGCACTCGTTGCAGATGTAGACCGACGGGCCCGAAATGAACTTCCGGACGGCGTCCTTGGACTTGCCGCAGAAGGAGCAGCGGAGGTGCTTGTCGTGGGACATTGCGATCCGGTACGGGGCTTGCTGGGGAGGCCGGCTCCCCGATTGGGCGCACAGGCGGCCGCGACGGATCGCGACTGCTCACGTGCCACATGCCTGTAGAGTTAACCCCGGTCGGCGTACAGGGTCAAGCGAAGACGTTGCCGAGATGAGTGTCGGCAGGTCGGGGGAAAATCCGAACGGCCGGGGGCGTTTGGGGAACAGCTCAGGGGCGTTCTGGGGTTCGGGTCGTGGGGTTGGGGGTGAACAACCGGGTGGTGGATCGTGGGTCCCGGGCCACGCGACCCGGAACCCGGCAGTTCACCCCCCCAACGCCAAACCCGGAACCCATTCCCGCGAGGGGCTACCGCCCCGCGCCCACCAGCTCCGCCTGCATCTGGATCACGTTGTCGATGAGGCCGTACTCCTTGGCGTCCTCGGCACTCATGAACCGGTCACGGTCGGTGTCGCGCTCGACCTGTTCCACCTGACGGCCGGTGTGCTTGGCCATCAGCTCGTTCATCTTCTGGCGCAGGTACAGGATTTCCCGGGCCTGGATTTCGATATCCGAAGCCGAGCCGCCGCCGCCGTTCTGCGAGGGCTGGTGGATCATGATGCGGCTGTGGGGCAGGGCCGCCCGATGGCCCGCCGCGCCCGCGCAGAGCAGGAACGCGCCCATCGACGCCGCCATGCCCATGCAGGTGGTGTACACCGGCGACTTGATGAACTGCATCGTGTCGTACATCGCCAGGCCCGCCGAGACGGAGCCGCCCGGCGAGTTGATGTACAGATGGATGGGCTTCTCGGGGTTGTCCGCGTCGAGGAACAGCATCTGGGCGATGATGATGTTCGCGACGTCGTCGTTGATCGGCGACCCCAGGAACACGATGCGGTCCATGAGGAGACGCGAGAAGATGTCGTACGTCCGCTCACCACGACTCGAGCGCTCGATGATGTACGGCATGTAGATCGATGCCATTGCGACTCTCCGGTACGGGATGCGATACGGTTGCGGTGGACGGCGACTCAGGCCGCCGTGATGGGATTCTTCTCGAGCAGCCAGTTGAACACGCGCTCTTCGGTGAGTTCGCGCTCGATCTCGGTCAGACGACCCGACTTCTGGAGCTGCGCGTACACCTGGCCGGGATCGGCGTTCCGGGCCTTCGCGAGTTCTTCCACCTTCGTGTCGACATCGGCCGCGCTGGCGGCGAGTGACTCGCGTTCGGCCAGCGTGTCGATGATGACGTCACGACGCACCTGACGTTCCGCCATCGGCATGAACTCCTGCGCGAACGTCTGCTTCTGCGTGTCGGGCACGCCGTACATCTGCATGTAGCCGTCCACGAGCTGACGCACCCACGCCTGCGGCACGTCGAACGGGTTCGCGGTCACGATCTGCTCGATGAGCTGCCCACGCACATCGGCGTCGGCTTCGCGACGCACATGTTCGCTCATGTCCACCCGCACCGCGTCGCGCAGCGCCTGCAGCGTGTCGAAGTCTCCCACTTCGCGCGCGAACGCATCGTCGAGCGCGGGAAGGGCTTTGCGCTTGACGTCCTTCACGACCACGCGCACGAGCTTGCTCACGCCGCGCTGCGATTCGTCGGGGAAATCATCCGGCCAGCGCACCGACTTCTCGGACGACGCACCCGGCGCGGTTTCCATGATCAGCTCTTCGATGCCCGGAATGGCCTGACCGCCGCCGAGCACGATGCGGTATTCCTTGCCTTCGGGCAGGATGCCGTCGGTTTCTTCCGTGGAGAGGATGACCGTGACCATGTCGCCTGGCGCGGCCTTCTCTTCCACCGGGGCCCATTCGGCCTTCTGTTCACGCAGGCGTTCGATCTGCTCTTCGATCAGCTCGTCGGTGACGGCGGCTTCGTTGCGCGTGATCGTGAACCCCTCGACCTTCTCGAGCGCGAGCTCGGGGCGCACTTCGCAGTGCAGCTCGAATTCGATCGGCTGACCGGGTTCGGCCTTGAGGTCGTGGATGTGCGGCTGGGCGGCAAGCTTGAATCCTTCACGGTCGATCGCTTCCCGGAAGGCGTCATTGATGACCAGTTCGACGGCTTCCTGACGCACCGCTTCCGGGAAACGCTTGCGGACCATCGACGGCGGCGCTTTGCCCGGACGGAAGCCGGGAATGCGCACCTGGGTCGCGTATTTACGCGCCGCCTGGTCTTCGTAGGATGCCACCGTTTCGGCCGGCACCGTGATCTGCAGGCGGCGGGAGACGCCTGCGGTTTCGGTCGGGGTAATGGAAATGTTCATCCCGGGGAATCTAGTGGGACGCGGCCGGGGCCGCGCAGTACCGGGGACCGCCGGCTCTGGGTTCCGGGGGCTGGGTTTGGAAGTGAACAGCCGGGTGGTGGGTTGCCGGTCGCAAGACCCGTGACCCGGTACCAGTGATCCGGTTGTTCACCCCCCAACTCTAAACCTGAAACCCGGAACTCCTCGCAATCATCTCCGCCACGATCTTCCCGCTCGAAATGACCCCCGGGAGTCCCGCCCCCGGATGTGTCCCGGCGCCGCAGAAATAGAGATTCGGAATGTCCCGGTCACGGTTGTGCGGCCTCAGCCAGGCGGACTGCGTGAGTACCGGTTCCGGACCGAAGGCGCTGCCGAGGTAGCTGTTGAGCGTCCGCTCGAAATACCGGGGATCGATACGCCGCTCCGTCACGATGTGATGCGACAGCCCGGGCAGATAGCGCGCTTCGAGATAGTCCATGATGCGATCGCGGTAGCGCTGTCCCACAGCCTCCCAGTCGGTGCGGCTGCCCAGATGCGGCACGGGAGACAGCACATACCAGGCATCATGCCCCGGAGGCGCGAGCGAGGGATCGGTGGCCGTGGGGCGATGCAGGTAGAGCGAAAAGTCGTCGGCCAGCACCTTGCGCTCGAAAATGTCCTCCAGGAGTTCGCGATAGCGCGGACCCATGAGGATCTCGTGATGCGCGAGATCGGGATACTGCCGGTCGGTGCCGAAGTAGATCACGAACAACGACATCGAATGCCGCATGCGCTCCAGCCGAAGGGCCCGGCGTCGGAGGCGCGCGGCCGATGCGGCCGATGCGCTCGATCCGGTGGATGCCAGGAACAGCGTGCGGTAGGCCTGCACCACATCGCCATTGAAGACCACGGCGTCGGCGTCGAGCGTGCGGCCGTCGGTGAATTGCACACCGCTGGCACGACCGTTCGCACCGATCAGCAGTTGCTGCACCTCGTGCTGATAGCGTACCGTCCCGCCCAGGTCTTCGAAGGCCCGCACCAACGCCTGTACCAGCGCCCCCGTGCCGCCCATGCAGAAGAGCACCCCCCACTGCTGCTCGAGTTTGTGGATGAGCGCATACATCGACGACGCACGGAACGGATTGCCGCCCACCAGCAGCGGATGAAACGAGAACACCTGCCGCAGTCGTTCGTCGCGCAGGCAGGCGTTGGCCATGGCCGCCACCGAACGGTCCGAGCGCGTGCGCACGATGGCGGGCAGTGCGCGGACCATGGAGCCGATCGTGTCGAACGGCTGATCGATGAGCGGCATGCCGGCATCGAAGATGGCGCCGGCCTGCTCGCGGAATCGGAGATATCCCGATTCGTCCGCCGGAGAGAACGCGCGCACCTGGGCCCGCAGTGCATCGGGATCGCCGTTGTAGCGGAACACCGACCCGTCTTCGAAGCGGATGTTGTAGAACGGATCGAGACGCACGAGCGAGACGTAGTCGGCGGTCGTGCGGCCGGTGAGCGCGAACAGTTCGTCGAGCACCCAGGGCGCGGTGATGATCGTCGGACCGGCGTCGAAGGTGAATCCGTCCTGCGTGAACACGCAGGCGCGGCCACCGGGCTGGTCGAGCTTCTCCACGATCGTCACCTGATGACCCTGCGCCTGCAGGCGGATGGCCGCGGCCAGTCCACCAAACCCGCTGCCCACGACCACGATGCGCATCACGATGCCTCAGCGTGCGAGCGTGGCATGTTGCGTGGCGTGTTGCGGCAATCGCCGACGGAAAGCCAGCAGCAACGGAAGGCCCATGGCGATCGTTCCGAGCACACCGGCCAGCACCATGTCCTGCGCGAAGCAGATGGTGAGCGGCAACAGTCCGTTCACGGCGTACAGCACGAGCGGCAGCGTATGGGGTGCCACCTGCCGGGCCCACGTGGTGGGTGGCACGATGGCCAGCATGGCGCGCGCGACCAGTACACCCGTGAGAATCCACCCCAGCCAGTTGGTGAGCGGCATGCCGAAAAAGAACGGGGTGCCGATCAGACGCAGCAACGCAGGCGCATCGGACAGATCGCCACCGAGCCAGAGCCAGTGGCGCGTCTTCACCATGGCGGGGTCCATGGACACATCCCACGCCGTGAGCACGAGACTCGCCACGAGCGACCACCACCATTTCGAGGCATTGTCATCGCGCGCGGCGAGTGTCCGTCCGCAGATCGCGAGTGACGCGACCAACATGTAGAACCACGACGTGGGAATGTTGAACGGCACCAGTCCGCCGATCTTGTACCCGAGTTGATCGGTGTAGCCGTACGCGCCGAACGGGAATCCCGTGGCCGTGCCGGCAAGTTCCGAGGACAGCGCCAGGACGAACGCCACCACGAACGTGATCAGCGCCAGGCGCTTGCCGATGGCATGCATCAGAAAGGCGAGTCCCGCGATGGCGCCGAGCACCACGGTGGTCTGGCCCCCCCAGGTGTAGCCGATGGCCATCGCGCGCTGGTTGGTGGGCGTCTGCAACCACTCCGGATACGGCGGCACGAGGAAGGTGGCGAAGGCAAACGCCGAAAAGGCGCTGAACACCGCGTGCGCCACGAGCGCCAGCACGGCCACACGCAGCAGGGATGTCGGCGGCGTCTGCTGCGGAATCTTCTGCTCCGTCACAATGCCCGGGCTTCCCGGAGTGGCGCGGGGCCTGTCGGTAGCGGCATGGTGGGGGCCGGCGCGGCCCGATGGCGCCAGGCCTTCCAGAGCAGACGCGCGCGGGCCGGCGTACTCACCCGGGCGCGCCTGGAGACCGTGTCGTACCGCTGGGCCTCGATGGCCGACAGGATGCCCGCATACCCCTCCGCGCAGGCCAGGGCACAGCCCTGGGCATCCGACGCCAGCAACGCGATGCCCGGCGTCGCCTCGGCGTACAGGGCACGCGCCCGTGCGATCTGGAAGCGCATGAAGGGCGCCCATCCGTCGCGGCCGGGCAGGGTCGGCGTTCGCTGCAGGACATCCTCGATGGACAGACCGAACTGCGCGAGTTCGTCGGCGGGCAGATAACAGCGCCCGCGGCGCGCATCCTCGCCCACGTCGCGCAGGATGTTGGTGAGCTGCATGGCCAGGCCCAGGGTGCGGGCGTGTTGAACCGCTGACGCCACGAACGCCGCCGATGGCTCACGCACCCCGAGCCCGAACACGTAGGCGCACATCTCGCCCACGGAGCTGGCGACCCCCTCGCAGTAGCGGGCTACGGCGGCCCAGTCGGCGTAGTGGGGCACCCGCAAGTCCTGCTGCACACCGCCAAGCAGCTCGAACAGGGGCGCCGAGGGGATCCGGAACGTGTTCACGGCCCATGCCACTTCGCGGAAGATCGCGTCCTCGGCGGTACCGGCCAGGGCGGTCGCGAGGTGCGTGCGGTAGGCCTCCAGCTTCGCGGCGCGTTCGGGGAACGGCTCGGCGTCCACCTGATCGACGAGATCGTCGGCCACCCGGCAGAATGCATACAGCGCATTGGCGGCCCGTCGTTTGTGGGCGGGGAGCAGGCGGCTGGCCAGCGAGAAGGTACGGGCGTGCTCAGCCGTGATTCGCGCGCACTCGGCGGCATCGGCGGAATCTGGCGTAGAGCGCCAGCGGAGAGACCTTGTGATGAGCGGCACTCACGTAGGAATCGCATGCGGGGACTGCAATTGCAACCTTCCGTTTCGAGGCGAATGGCTCACCGCGCAGAGGTCACAAACGACAAACGGGCACTGGGATAACCCAGTGCCCGTTTTTTCCTGCCACATCCCAGTCCCCGTTACTTCGGGAAGTTGGGATTGTTGTCCGTCTCCGGACGCGGCAGCGGATAGCAGGTGTTGGTGCCCACGTTCCCGTAGCCGGGCTTGAAATACGGCTGGCCCGCCGGGGTGATCGTGGTCACCGACGAGGGCGACCGACGCATGTCGGCGACACGGCGTCCTTCGAGGTAGAACTCGAGGGCGCGCTGGTTGTACAGCTCCGTCTTCACGCTCGCGGCGTCCGTCGGGCCGGAGTACGCCGGGCGGCCATTGGCCGACCGACGGGCGGCGATGAGCGCCAACTGCGCCTGCACATCACCCGACGCTTCGGCGGCGATGTAGTTGGCTTCGAGCTTCGATGCCAGCCGCACCGGTGCGGCATAGCTGGGGAACTTGGTCTGCTGGTAGAACCCGCCCGGAACGGGATCCTGCGGATTGGCCGTGGTCTGACCCGGCACGCGATACGTCACGCGCGGATCGTCCTGGCGGTACCAGGGCGCGACACTGATCGCGCCGCGGTCGAAACTCATCTGCCACTGGATGTTGGACAGGCGACCGCGGTTACCGGCATCGTCGGTGTAGCGCATGTTGAACACGAAATCCGCCGGGACGAGCGCGGCATCGGCCGCCGCGCCGGCATTGTCCCCCTTCTGCAGCTTCGCGCGGGCCCGTCCGACCAGCGCGGCGTTCGACAGGGCGATGCCATCCGCCGTGTTGTTCGCCTTGCCGACATCGTAGCCCTTCGAGAACCAGAAGATGGCCGAGTCGAGCACCTGCGCGGTCGTCAGCGGCGCGCTCGAGGAGAAGCTGCCCTGACAGAAATCCGTGGCGATCTGCAGCATGCCGAATGCACGGAAGGTCGAGGCCCGGGCCAGGTTGATGTTGGTGGTGGGATTCGGCAGGTCGAGGTCCGCCACCGCCTTACCGGCCTGCACGACCCGCGAGATGAGCGTCCACACCTCGGTGTTCAGCGACGTGTTCTGATCGGTGATGTTGCGCAGACCGAACTCGTTGCGGGTCGGGAACGTATCGGAGACGTTGGCCTCTTCGGAGAACCAGCCCCCGTAGATCGAGAGCCAGCCCAGCGCCACCGCGTAGTTCTGCTGTGTCGTGGCCGCCAGTTCCGCCGCCCGGGAATTGAAATCGACGGTGCTGGCGTCGATGACATCCGGATTGGTGACGGTGATGAACTTGTCGGAGCAGCCAGCGGCACCCAGCAAGAGGGCGGAACCGATGGCCGTGCGCTTGGCAGCGCGTCGGAGATTTTTCATATGTCGGCTATCGCTCAGAAGGAAACGTTGAGGCGCAGGATCGCGGTGCGCGGATTCGGCAGCGTCAGGAAGTCCTGTCGCGACCAGGCGTTGGTCTGCGAATTGACTTCCGGATCCGGGCCCGTGTAGTCCGTCCAGAGCTTGAGGTTCTGCACCGCGAAGGTGAGTGAGGCGTTCTGTACGCGGTTCCCGACCGCCTTCAGCAGGCTGTTCGGCAGCGTGAGCGTGGCCGACAGCTCGCGGAACCGCACGAAATCGCCGCGTTCCAGGTACGCTTCCTTCGCATCGTTGACCGGTACCGTCTCGCCCTTCGAGTTGAAGAACGGCCCGAAGCGACGGAGCTTCTCCGTTTCGGAGAGCGCATTGACGTCGATCCGGTTGCGCGCGCGCGGCACCTGCGTTTCGCGGAAGAACGCGGTGTTGTTTTCGACCATGAAATCGCGCTTGGCGTCGAGCATGGCCGACAGGCGGAGGTTCTTGAACAGCGTCACCGTGTTGGTGAGGTTCCACTCCATCGTCGGCAGGAGGTTGCCCACCGGCACGAAATCATCGGCGACGGTCACCCGCTTGTTGGCCACGTCGATGCTCTGCACGGTCTTGGTCACGAAGACACCGAGCTGCTGGCCTTCCATGATGCGGCCGGCACCGCCGATCGCGTACGCCGGCACGCCACCCAGATCGGTGAGCTCGTTGTGCAGGGTGTTCGCGCCGAGACGGAGATCCCATCGCGCGTTCTGCAGATTGAGCGCGTTCACGTTGAGCGCCAGTTCGAGGCCGCTGTTGAGCACGGAGCCCAGGTTGGCCAGCGGATTGAGCGCGTAGCCGAGCGAGGGCGGGATCGGCCGGGCGATGATCAGGTCCTTGGTGACCTTGCGGTAGTAGGTCAGTTCGGTCGAGACGCGGTTGTTGAACAATCCGGCGTCGATGCCGGCCTCGAACTCCGTCCCACGTTCGGCCTTGAGGTTGGGCTGTCCCGGACGATTGAGACGGATGCCCGACCCGGTCACGCCCGTGATGTTGTAGGCGGACGCCGTCAGCGTCTCGATGGCGTCACCCGGATTCGGCGAGCGACCCGTGGTGCCGTAGGACGCACGCAGACGCATCGTCGAGAACAGACCCGACAGCGGCTGGAAGAAGTCCTCTTCGCCGATCGCCCACGAAACGCCCACCTTGGGCAGAATGAACGTCGGGGCGGAGGACCCGAATGACGAGTTGCGATCCGCACGCACACCGAGCTGCAGGAAGCGCTTGTTCATGTGGCCGATCTGGAGCTGGCCCAGATAGCCGTACTGGCGCTGTTCCGTGAACGTGCTGTTGCCCGTGGTCGTGGCCGCCGAGTTGATCGAGATGTTGTCGTTGGTGACAAAACCGATGCCGGTGGCTGCCACCACCTGATCGCGGCTGGAGATCACCTGCATGCCGAAGGACAGGTTGGTCTCCCAGTCGGTGCCCCACTGGCGCTTCATGTTGCCGAGCCAGTCGAACGTGTAGCGCTCCTGGTTGCGGGCATTCTGCGCCATGTTGCCGCCGTCGTTCAGACCGCCGTACCAGAGGCTGTCGTTCTTGGGCTGGAACTCACGACGGTTGTCGGCGGCGAAGTCCATGCCGACCGTGAATCGGTTGGTGAACCACTCCACCGGGGAGTAGTTGCCCGTGATCGAACTCACGACGCGCTTCGTCACCATGTCGCGCTTGTACGAGTTGATGGCGTTGTAGTGACGATTGCTGTACCAGCCGTCCGGCGTGAGCTGTCCCGTCGGGGAGTCGTTGCGCGTGGTCGGATTGCCCAGCAAGCCACCACCCAGCCAGCCGTAGACATTGTTGTCGTTCGTCGGCAGTTCGGCCCACGTCTGGCTCAGACCAAGGCCGACATCGAAGTTGAGCTTCGAGTTGGCCACGTAGTTGGCGTTGGTGCGGACGTTGTAGCGGTTGAAGCCGTTGTTCGGCAGGATGCCTTCGGAATTTTCCGACCCATAGGAGAGGCTGTAACCGTAGTTCGAGCCGCCGCCACGGGCATTCCAGTTCAGAATCCGCTGGCTGCCCTTCTGGAAGGCCCCGACCCGCATGAGCGGATTGTCCGACACGAGATCACCCACCTGCTTGCCGCGGCAGAGCGGATTGGTGCTGGTCGATGCGACGAGCGCCGCGGTGCAGACCGCCCAGTTGTCATCCGGGCTCCAGCCATTGGCGCGGTCCATCTGACCGCCTTCCAGCCGGATATTCTGCGAGAACGTGTTGGAACCGGCGCGTCCCTTCTTCGTGATGATCTGGATGACACCGGCGGACGCGTCCGCACCGTAGAGCGTGGCCGCGGCCGGACCCTTCACGAGCTCGATGCTCTCGATCTCTTCGGGGTTGAGATCGTTGAAGCGGTCGTACTGCTGACCACTCTGCCCCGAGCCGGTGAAGGCTTCGTTCAGGCGCACGCCGTCCACGAAGACCAGCGGCTGATTGGACAGGTTGATGGATGACGCGCCGCGGATGCGGATCGCGGTGGCGGTGCCCTTCGTACCCGACTGCGAGGTCAGGGACACGCCCGGCACGCGCGACTGCAGCATGCTGGCGATATTGGACACCGGCGCGTCCTTGATCACGTCGGCGGCCGTCACGGACGCCACGAGGGCGGCCTGGGCCTTGCGTTCCTGGTTGCCGGCCGTGCCGGTGACGACGACTTCCGAAAGATTGATGACCGACTGCGTCATCTCGAGGTTCAGCGTAACGGTCGCTCCCGTCGCGACCCGCACCGTATCCTGCTTCAGCCGGTAGCCGATGCGGAAGGCGGACACGGTCACGGGGCCGGGACGCACGTTGATCAGGCGGTATTCGCCGTCGCGACCCGTCTGGGCTTCGAACGTGGTGCCGGTAATGACGACACGGACGTCGGCAATGGGGAGTTTGGTGGCAGCATCAGTGACCTTGCCGGTGATCGTACCGGTCTGCGCCTGCACAGCGTGCAGGGGAGCGGCGAGCACCAGGAGGGCCCCGACGGCCACCAAGCGACGGGAAATCGCTCGGTGGAACATCAATAGTCTCCTTCCGGGGGGTGAATGATTCGACGACACTGTGACAACCACACCAGGCGTCGAGTCGTCACGGGGGCGGGTCGGTGGGACCAACCGATTAAAGAGGGCACCCCTGTGATCTGGCGCATTGCGGCGGGACGGGATCCCACTTTGTGCCCCTCGGATCTTAGTGAGGGGCCAACGGTTTGCCTACTGGCATCCCGAGTAATTCGCTTTGGTTTTTCGGCGCCAAAGAAGCCCGGTGTCGGCTCGTGCAGGTACAGGAAAGCCTGCTTGACGCAGCCGGTACGCCACCGCACGTTGCCCACGTTGAAGGGCCGCCTGCATGGCTGAGGCTGGCCCTCCCGTCTGCATTCCACCGCCGCCCCCGCGCCGGTGGGTGCGGATCCTGCCTGTCCGCGATGACTCCCTATCTCACGTTCTTGCTGTACTTCTGCGCGATCGTCGGCTTCGTTGGCCTGGCGTTGGCGCTCAACGCGCTGCTGGGACCCAAACCGGCCATGACGTCCACCAAACTCGAACCGTTCGAGTGTGGCGCCACGGCCGTCGATCTGCTCAACGTCAAGGCGGTGCCGATCAAGTACTACGCGGTCGCCATCGTCTTTCTGCTGTTCGATCTCGAGACCATGTTCCTCTTCATCTGGGCGCTCGGTGCGCGTCCGCTGACCGGGTTCATGGTCTTCACCTTTTTCCTGTTCGCCACGCTCCTGGTGCTGTGCCTGCTGTACGTGTATCGCGCGCGGGTGCTGGACGCCGTGACGGAGTGACGAACGGAGTGAGCATGTACGGCAAGCAGCTCCCCATCGTGGATGTGACGAGACCGGCGCCCGCAGGGGCCTCCGCCGGATCCGCCACCCCGGGCAAACACGCGACGTTCGAGTATCTGACGACGCGCAAGGACGAACTCGTGGGGTGGGCGCGCAAGTTCTCGCTCTTCCCCTATCCGTTCGTGACGGCCTGCTGCGCCATGGAATTCATGGCCGTCAGCGCCTCCAACTACGACACCGACCGGTTCGGGGCCGCGCTGCCGCGCTTCTCCCCGCGTCAGGCCGATCTCCTCATGGTCGTGGGCACGGTCACCCAGAAACAGGCCCCCATCCTGCTCAAGGTCTACGAGCAGATGTGCGAGCCCAAATGGGTCATGGCCTTCGGGGTCTGCGCCACGTCGGGCGGGTTCTACCAGAACTACGCTTCGCTGCCCGGGATCGACCGCATCATCCCGGTGGACATCTACGTCCCCGGCTGCCCGCCGCGCCCGGAAATGGTCATCGATGGGATCATGCGCCTGCAGGAGAAGATCGCCAACGGGCGCCATCCCATCATCAACGACCGCTTCTGATCGTGACGGCAACGGTTTTCACACAGCTCGAGCAGTCGCTACTCCAGTCGCTGCAGGTCCCGGCGCCTCCGGATGCGGATGAGGCGCTCCCGCTGTCTCCCGAACGTCCCGTGCGGTCGCTCGGCGTGCAGCACGGCATCCTGGTGCTGGAACTGCTCCCCGAAGCCCTCGTACGCGTGGCCCGTGGCCTGCGCGACGACTTCGGTTTCGACCTCTTTCTCGATGTGACGGCGGTGGACTGGCCCGACCGCACGCCGCGGTTCGACGTGGTCTACCACTTCTACTCCACCACCCATCATGTGCGCATCCGGCTCAAGGTGCGCGTACACCAAGCCGCGGACGCGACCGCACCCGATGTGCGGCCCGAGGTGGAGACGCTGACGGGACTGTACGGTTCCGCCGGATACATGGAACGCGAGTGCCACGACATGTATGGCATCGTCTTCCGCGGCAATGCCGATCTGCGTCCCATTCTTCTGTACGAGGGGTTCGTCGGTCATCCGCTGCGCAAGGACTATCCGAAGCAGCAGGAACAACCTCTCGTGCCGTACCGTCCGCCGCAGAGTGCCCTTGTCCGCTAGCCCCGTTCTCCGTCCACCGATCGCGAACCCGGTCGCGGCCGCCTTCGGGCCTTCCCGTGACGACACGGTGGTCGTCAACATCGGTCCGTCGCATCCGGCCACGCACGGCACGGTGCAGATCATTGCCGAACTCGATGGCGAGAAGGTGCTGCGCACCGATGTGCACTGCGGCTACCTGCATCGCGGGTTCGAGAAGGAGTGCGAGGATCACACCTGGCACAACCTCATCCCGTACGTCGACCGGCTGAACTACTGCTCGGCGCTCATCAACAACTTCGCGTACTGCGATGGGGTGGAGCGTCTGATGGGCATCGAGATCACGCCGCGCACGAAGTACCTGCGCACGCTGCTGGCCGAGTACTCCCGTCTGGCCGACCATCTCACCTGTGTGGCCGCGTCGCTCATGGAACTCGGTGCGATGACGGCGTTCCTGTATCTCGTGACGGTGCGGGACGCGATGTACGAACATCTGGCGGCGCTCACCGGCGCGCGGGTCACGTACTCGTACGGCCGTATCGGTGGCCTCGCGGCGGACGTGCCCGAGGGCTGGTTCAAGCGGCTGGAGGAGATCCTGCGCGACTACGAGTTGTACCTCGAACGCGTGCATGGCCTCGTCGACCGCAACCGCATCTTCATCGATCGCATGCGCAACGTGGGCACCCTCAGTACGGCGGAGGCGCTGCACTGGGGATTCACCGGACCGATTCTGCGCTCCACCGGTGTGCCGCGCGATCTGCGCAAGGATACCCCGTATCTCGCATACGCCGAGCTCGATTTCGACGTGCCCGTGGGGATTCTGGGCGACAACTACGATCGCTACTACGTGCGCATGCGCGAGATGGACGAATCGGTGTACATGATCCGTCAGCTCATGGACATGATCCCCGACGGCCCCATCAACGTGGACGACCGTCGCTGCGTGTTCCCCGAGAAGCAGCTCGTGTACGGGGAGATCGAATCGCTCATCAACCATTTCAAGCTGGTGATGGAAGGGCCGGTGGTGCCGGCGGGCGATGTGTACGTGGGCCACGAAGCGGCCAACGGCGAGCTGGGATTCTACATCGTCAGCAATGGGGAGGGCGTGCCGCACAAGGTGCATGTCCGCTCGCCGAGTTTCGTGCACATGGGCGGCGCGCACCGCATGCTCGACGGATATCAGTTGGCCGACATCGTCACGACGTTCGGCTCGATCAACATGATCGGTGGCGAGTGCGACCGATGACGACGCCGGTGAAAAAACCGATGGAGAACATCCAGCATCTCATTCCGGAGTTCGAGCGCTGGAAGACGCGCTATCCGGAGGATTTCACGGGATCGCTCACGCTGCCGTGTCTGCGCCGCATCCAGGAGGAGCGTGGATACATCGCCGACAGCGATATCGACGAACTCGTGGCGTATCTCGGCGTGTCGCGCATCCAGGTGGACGAGGTGATCGCGTTCTACACGCAGTTCACGCGTGTGCCGCTCGGCACCCACCATCTGCAGGTGTGTCACAACCTCTCCTGCTCGCTGCGTGGTGCCGAAGGCCTGGTGGGCTACCTGTGCCAGAAGCTCGGGATCAAGCCGGGCGAGACCACGGCTGACGGCAAATTCACGCTCAGCACGGTGGAGTGCCTCGCGTCCTGCGGCACGGCTCCGATGATGATGGTGAACGACACGTACCACGAGAACCTCACGCCGGCCGCGGTGGACGCGCTGCTCGAGGACCTCGCGAAATGACGACACCGGTCACGGCCACTCCCGAATTTCCGGCGCTGAGCGGGCGGAAGTACTTCATGAACTTCCCCGTCACGGACACGTCGCATTCCCTCGCGGCGTACCGGGCTCGTGGAGGTTATCAGTCGCTGCAGAAGGCGCTCACCAGCATGCAGCCCACCGATGTCACCAAGGAAGTCTCGGCCGCGGGTCTGCTCGGACATGGCGGGGCGGCCTTTCCGGCCGGCCGGAAATGGGGCGTCATCAAACTGAACGACGGTGAGCCGCACTACGTCTGCATGAATGCCGACGAGGGCGAACCGGGCACGTTCAAGGATCGCTGGCTGCTCGAGCATGTGCCGCACCTGTGCATCGAAGGCCTCATCCTGGCGTCCTACGCCATCATGGGGCGGCACGCGTTCATCTACATCCGCGGTGAGTTCGATCTGCCCTACCGTCGGCTGCGCGATGCCATCGAAGAGGCGTACGACGCCGGGCTGCTGGGCCGGAACATTCTCGGCACCGACTATTCGCTCGATATCGTGCTGTATCGCGGCGCCGGTTCGTACGTGTGCGGTGAAGCCTCGGCGATGCTGGCGTCTCTCGAGGGCAAAAAAGGCTGGCCGCGCAACCGTCCGCCACGGCTTACGGTGAAGGGCTTGTATCAGCGACCCACCGTGGTGAACAACGTGGAGACGCTGGCCAACATTCCCGCCATCGTGGGGGAAGGCGGCGAAGCGTTCCGGAAGGTGGGGCTGCCCAAGAGTCCCGGCACGCAGATGATCTCCATCTCCGGCCACCTGGTGCGCCCGGGGGTGTACGAAGTGGAATACGGGTACTCGTGGGAGAAGTTCCTTTACGAGGACTGTGGCGGCATTCCCGGCGGGCGTGGTCTCAAGTGTGTCATTCCGGGCGGCGTGTCCACGAAGATCCTCGATGCCAACGAACTCAAGGGACTCACGCTCGATCACAACTCCGCGCTGAGTGCCGGTTCACAGATCGGCTCCGGCGGCATGATCGTCATCGCCGAAGGCACCTGCATGGTGCGGGTCGCGCGCATCATCCAGCGCTTCTATCACCACGAATCGTGCGGACAGTGCACGCCCTGCCGCGAGGGCATGGGGTGGATGGAGCGCATCCTGGACCGCATCGTGCGCGGTGAAGGACATCCCGACGATATCGACCGGCTGTACCACATCTCCAACGCCAACGATGGCACCACCATCTGCAGCCTCGGGGACTCGGCGGGTTACGCCTGTTCGGCGATTCTCGATCACTATCGCGATGAATTCGAGTACTTCATCACGAACGGACGCTCGATGTACGACGGGCGGTTGACGGTCGACGATCCGTTCGCGGATGTGACGGCGACCGCAACGGCGGGGGCTTCCGCATGAGTGAGAATCGCCCCGAGAAGATCCTCGAGTTCTTCATCGACGGACACCCGGTCACCGCGAAGGATGGACAGACGGTGATCCAGGCGGCGCGCGAGCACGGGTTCGACGTGCCGCATTTCTGCTGGCATCCGCAGCTTTCGGTGCCGGGCAACTGCCGCATCTGCATGGTGGAAGTGGAGTCGGACAACGGTGATCCGTGGTTCGACATCGGCTGCAACATGCCGGTCACCGCCGGGATGCGGGTACTGCTCAATTCGGACACGGTGAAGAAGTTGCGGAAGGACACGATGCAGTTCATCACCCTGAATCATCCGGTGGATTGCGGCATCTGCAGCAAGTCGGGCGAGTGCACCCTGCAGGACTACCACTACGAACACAACGGCGCGGCGTCACTCTCGCGCGACCGGAAGAATCACGCGACGAAGTTCTACCCGCTCTCCGATCGCATCATGCTGGACAACGAGCGCTGCATCATGTGCACGCGCTGCGTCCGGTTCACCCACGAGGTCTCGAAGACCCACGCGCTGGGGGCGGTGTACCGCGGCGATCACTCGCTGATCCGGCCGGCCGAGGACGCGAATTTCAACGACGACGTGTACTCGGACAATGTCATCGACATCTGTCCGGTTGGGGCGCTGCTGTCGCGTGAGAACATCGACAACTCCCGTGTGTGGTACACCGAGCCCACGGCCTCGGTGTGTCCCGGCTGCGAGCGGGGGTGCAACATCTCCATCTGGCATCGTCGCCAGGCCTGGGCGTTCAAGGCACTCGATCCGAAACTCAATACCCGCATCGAACGCGTCACGCCGCGGGAAAATCCCGACGTCAATGGGCCGTGGGTGTGCAACAAGGCCCGCGATCTGGCGAAGATCCTCGAACGTCCGCGTGCCGAACAGCCGATGATTGCCGGCCGCGTGGTCGATCGTGCCGACGCCATCGCGGCCGCCGCGGCGTTGCTCGCGGGGGCGAAGAAGGTGGTGGCGCTGGTGTCGAGCTGGGGATCGAACGAGGAACTCGCGGCGTTCCAGCTCACCATTGCCGCATCGCTCGGCGACCGGCTCACGGCGTGGGTGAAAGCCGATCATCAGCCGGTTCCCGGTGAAGTGATCGAGGACGACATCCTGATCAAGGCCGACAAGAATCCCAATCGTCATGGCGCGCTGGCGTTGTTTCCGCCGCTGCCGGCAGAAGGGCTGACGGCCATTCCGGCTGATGCCGATGTGGTGCTGGTGTGGGGTGAGGGCGTGCCCGCTGCGGCGCTGCCGCAGGGAGCGCAGGTGATCCGGCTCGATGCATGGGCGCATGCCGACAACGAAGTGGCGGCGGTCTTCCTGCCCATCAGCATCCAGACGGAACGGGCAGGGCACTATACGAACTTCGCCGGCGTGGTGAGCGACTTCGCGGCGTGTTTCACGCCGGCGCCTCTGGTCACGCACGCCGAGACACTGTTCGGCATGCTGCTCTCCGCCGAAGTCGGCGTGCGGAGGGCCTCGGCATGAGTCAGGTGCTTCCCGATCTCGTGATGACGCTGGCCTTCATCATCTACTCCATGGTGATGCTGCTCAGTTTCGGCGGTCTGCTGACCTGGGTGGAGCGCAAGCAGTCGGCGGTGATGTCGGACCGGGTGGGCGCCAATCGCGCCTACATCCGCATTCCGTTCACCAACATCAAACTGGTGTGGCTCGGTCTGTTTCACGGTATGGCAGACGGCGCGAAGATGCTGCTCAAGGAGAACTTCAAGCCACGGGCGCACGACCAGCTGGGATACTTCCTGGCGCCGTTCGTCGTGTTCACGCCGGTGCTGCTGGTGTTCGCGGTGATTCCGTTCGGCGGCACGATCGATCCGGGCGCGCTGTTTCCGGCGCTGGCGTCGTGGTTCGGTGGACGCACCTACTCCATGCAGATCGCGCAACTCGACGCCGGACTGCTGGTCGTGTTCGCGTTCAGCGGGCTGACCATCATCGGGGCGATGCTCGCGGGCTGGGCGTCGGAGAACAAGTTCTCGCTCCTGGGCGGTCTGCGTGCCGGCTCGCAGATGATCTCCTACGAGCTCGTCATGGGGCTCACGGTGATGGGGCTCATCCTGGTATATGGCACGGTCGATCTCGGATCGATCGTGCAGCAGCAGTCGGGCACGATGGCCGGCTTTCTGCCGGCGTGGGGTCTCTTTCAGCAACCGCTGGCGGCGTTTCTCTTCCTCACTGCCGCGATCGCCGAGAACAAACGCATTCCTTTTGACCTGCCGGAAGCGGAATCGGAGCTGGTGGCCGGGTATTTCACCGAATACAGCGCGATGAAGCTCGGGCTGTTCATGTTCTCCGAGTTCATCCAGATCGCCATCGTGGGCGCGCTGTTCGCGACGTTGTTCCTGGGCGGCTACAATCTGCCGTTCATGAACGACGCGGGATTCCTGCTGCCCGGGGGGCGCGAGATCGCGCTGAGCCAGGGTGTGCGCGTGCCGCTCCAGATGCTGACGTTCCTCGGCAAGGTGGCGCTGCTGTGCGTGCTCCAGATCCAGATCCGGTGGACCCTGCCGCGGTTCCGGTACGACCAGATGCTGGGGCTGTCGTGGAAGCTGCTGTTGCCGCTCTCGCTGGCCAACCTGGTCGTGACGGTGCTGTTCATGTGGATGCGCGGAGGTGCGTCATGAGCGTCCGGTATCAGCGCAAACAGTACTGGAACGAACCCACCATGAACTGGTGGGAGAAGGCCTATCTGCCCGAGGTGCTCCGTGGTCTGTTCATCACCACCGGCGTCTTCCTGCGCAACATGGGCAAATGGGTGACGGGCCGCCGTGGGGCGGTCACCACGTACTATCCCGAAGAGCGCCGCCCCGATTTTGCGCCGCGCAACCGCGGCAAGCATGTGCTGACGCAGCGCCCCGACGGCTCGGTGCAGTGCATCGCGTGCAACATGTGTGCGACCGTGTGCCCGGCCAAGGTCATCGAAATCGAACCCGGTTTCGACGCCAACGATCCGGCGCACCCCAAGTATCCGGTGCGCTTCGAGATCGACTATTCACGGTGCGTGTTCTGCGGCATGTGCGTGGAAGCCTGCCCCGAAGACGCCATCCGCATGGCGCCCGACGTGCCCAACCTGGTCTCGGACGACCGCTACAACATGTGGCTCACGATGGACGAGATGATGACCTGGCGTCCGCAGGCGGATGTGGCCAAGCCCTATCCACCGAAGCCCACGTTGCCGGTGCTGCCGCTCGTGCGGGATGCGCGTGGCGCGCACGGTGTCGCGGGAGGTGTCCCATCGAAACACTGACACTGGCCGTCTTCGGCGTGCTGGCACTGGTGAGTGCGGCGTCGATGCTGGTCCTCCGGGAGCCCATGCGGGTGGCGCTGGCGCTCATCACATCGATGATGTCGCTGGGCGCGATCTACGGATTGCTCGGCGTGCATTTCATCGCCGCGTTCCAGGTGCTGATCTATGTCGGCGCCGTGATGGTGTTCATGGTCTACGTGATCATGCTGCTGGAAGTGCGGGAAGGGTCGGGCAGCCGGCGGTATTCCTCGCTGCTCGTGCCGGGACTGGTGGGCGGTGCGGTGCTGCTGGGCGCGCTCGCCGTGGGCATGTCGCGTCCGGCCACTCCGCAGGCGGCACTGCCGGCCTCGTCGCAGTCGTTCGGGCTCACGCAGTTCTCCACCGATTTCCTGCAGCAGTACTGGCTGGCCTTCGAACTGACGACGGTGTTCCTCGTCGCGGCGATCGTGGCGGCGCTGGCGGTCATCGGCGTGAGTCGCCGGGCGCGGGAGAGTGCCCGTGGATAAGGTGACGGCACTGCTCTGGTTGTCGGGCGCGTTGTTCGTGTTCGGGTTGCTGGGGGTCGTGATCCGGCGCAATGCGCTGATCATGCTGATGTGCATGGAACTCATGCTGAACGGCGTGAACCTCAGTCTCGTGACCTTCTCGCAGCAGCGTGGGGATGCTGCGGGCGCGGTGATGGTCTTCCTGGTGTTCGTGGTGGCCACCGCCGAGGTCGCACTGGCGATCCCGATCGTGCTGCTGCTGGTCAAACATGCGCGATCGCTCGATCTCGATCGCTTCTCCGAGCTCAAGGGCTAGTCCGGCATGTCGTTCATGCAGTCGCATATGCTGGCGCTCATCGCGCTGCTTCCACTCGTCGGCTTCCTGCTCAACGGCACGTTTGCCACGTCGCTGGGCGGGAACCGGTTCGGGCATGGCGTGGCCGCGGTGATCGGATGCGCAACGCCCCTGCTGTCGTTCGCGCTCGCGATCACCGCGTTCCTGCAACTCCAGGCCGGCGGGTACACACCGATCGTGGAGCCGTTCTACCGGTGGGCCTCCATCGGCGGGAACACCTTCGATATCGCGTTCCATTTCGACCGTCTGAGTGCGGTCATGACGCTGATCGTGACCGGTGTGGGATCGGTTATCCACATCTACTCCACCGGGTACATGCACGACGACAAGAGCTTCGGGCGCTTCTTCGCGTATCTGAATCTCTTCCTCTTCTTCATGCTCCTGCTGGTGCTGGGGCGGTCGATGCTGGTGCTGTTCGTGGGATGGGAAGGTGTGGGCCTGGCGTCCTATCTCCTGATCGGGTTCTGGTTCGACGATCTCGCCAATGCGGCCGCCGGCCGGAAGGCGTTCATCACCAATCGCGTGGGTGATGCCGCGTTCCTGCTCGGGATGTTTCTGCTCTACCGGGCGTTTGGCACGCTGGACATGGACACCATCAACGGGGCGCTGGCCGGCGGGCAGAGCGCGATCGTACCGGCCGGTCTGGTGGGGCTGCTGCTGTTCATCGGCGCCACGGGCAAGTCGGCGCAGATTCCGTTGTACGTATGGTTGCCCGATGCCATGGCCGGCCCGACGCCGGTGTCGGCGCTCATCCACGCGGCCACGATGGTCACGGCCGGTGTGTATCTCGTGGCGCGCATGTCGGCGGTGTACGTGCTCACGCCCGAGGTGTCGCAGCTCATCGCCATCATCGGGGTGCTCACGGCGTTTTTCGCCGCCACCATCGCCCTGGTGCAGACCGACATCAAGAAGGTGCTCGCCTATTCAACCGTCTCGCAGCTGGGGTTCATGTTCCTGGCACTCGGCGTGGGCGCGTATGGCGTGGCCATCTTTCACGTGATGACGCATGCCTTCTTCAAGGCCTGTCTGTTTCTGGGCGCGGGCAGCGTGATTCACGCGCTGGGTGGCGAGCAGGACATCCGGAAGATGGGCGGCCTGCGCACGCGTATTCCCATCACCTTCTGGACCTTCGCCATCGCGACGGCGGCCATTGCCGGGATTCCGGGGCTCGCCGGTTTCTTCTCGAAGGACGAGATCCTCTGGTATGCCTTCTCGAGCGCATCGGGGGGCGCCCCATGGTTGTGGGGACTCGCCGCGCTGACGGCCCTGATGACCGCCTTCTACATGACGCGACTGCTGTGGCTCACCTTCTTCGGTGCTTCACGCATGAGCCACGAGGTGGAGCATCATGTGCACGAGTCGCCGTTGTCCATGACCGGTGTGCTCATGCTGCTGGCGCTGCTGTCGGTGGTGGGCGGATACATCGCACTGCCACATTTCCTCGAGCCGCAGCTGCCATTGCCCCAGGTGGTGCCGGCGCTCGAACACTACGAACACACCTTGCTTTACGTGTCCATCGCACTGGCACTCGGCGGTGTGGGGCTGGCCGTGTTCATCTACGGCGGACCGGCGTCGCGCGCGGAAGGCCTCGCGCGCACCTTCGCGCCGGTGCACGCGCTGCTGAGCGGCAAGTACTTCGTGGACGAACTCTACGACCGTCTGCTCGGGCGGCCACTGGTGTGGATCTCGGAGAACGTGCTGCTCAAGGGCGGCGACCGCATGCTGCTCGACGGCACTCTCAACGGTATGGGCTCGCTGGCGCATCGCACCGCGGCCGTGCTGGGGCGTGTGCAGACCGGCAGTCTGCATGTGTACGGACTGCTGGTGGTGATCGGCCTGGCCGGTGTCGTGCTCTGGAGCTGGCGTCATGTCTGATGCGGCGATGCTGAACTGGGTGCTGTTCCTGCCACTGCTGGGCGCGGCGGGATTGCTGGTCCTGCGGGGGAATGGCGCCGCCGTGCGGATTGCCACCGTCGCGGTGATGACGGTGCAATTCCTGCTGGCCGCCGTGCTGTATGTGCACTTCGACGCCACGGTGGAGGGACTGCAGTTCGCGACCTCGGTGCCGTGGATCGGTGAATGGGGCGTGTCGTACGCCATCGGCATGGATGGACTCAACGTGCTGCTGGTGCTGCTGACGGCGTTCCTGGGGCCGCTGGTGGTGCTGGGCGCCTGGCATTCCATCGAGCGCGACGTGACGCTGTTCCATGTCATGGTGCTGCTGCTGCAGTTCGCCATGATGGGGGCATTCCTGGCCCAGGATCTCTTCCTGTTCTACGTGTTCTGGGAGGCGATGCTCATCCCGATGTTCCTGATCATCGGGATCTGGGGTGGCGCGCGGCGCAGCTATGCCACTGTGAAGTTCGTGTTGTACACCGCCTTCGGCAGCATTCTCATGCTGGCGGCGGTGATCTACCTGGTGCAGGCACTGCGGAATGCCGGGGGGGTGACTTCGTTTGCCTTCACTGACCTGATGCAGGCGCGACTGCCGCTCGATGTGCAGAGTGTGCTGCTGGCGGCGTTCGCGCTGTCATTCGCGATCAAGGTACCGATGGTGCCACTGCATACGTGGCTGCCCGATGCGCATGTGGAGGCCCCGACGCCCGGGTCGGTGATTCTGGCGGGTGTGCTGCTCAAGATGGGCACCTACGGCTTCATCAAGCTCGGGTTCCCGCTCTTCCCCGATGCCACACGGGCGTTCACGCCGGTGCTCATGACGCTGTCCGTCGTGAGCATCGTGTACGGCGCCTGTCTGGCGCTGGTGCAGACCGACATCAAGAAGATCATCGCCTACTCGTCGATCAGTCATCTGGGCTACGTGATGCTGGGGCTGCTCAGTCTCGATCTGGCCGGCATTCAGGGGGCGATCGTGCAGATGGTGAGTCACGGTCTGGTGGCGGCCGGACTCTTCCTGCTGGTCGGCATGGTGTACGAGCGCTGTCATACCCGCGAACTCGCGGCGTATGGTGGCCTGGCGCGTCAGATGCCCGTGTATGCGGTGTTCTTCGTGATCTTCACGCTGGCATCGGTGGGCTTGCCCACCACGAGCGGATTCACGGGCGAATTCATGGTGCTGCTGGGGGCGTTCAACGCGGCCTGGCCACAGCATCTCGATGGCACGTCGTTGCCACTGGTGCTGGCTGTCACCGCGGTGAGCGGTGTGATTCTCGGTGCGCTCTACATGCTGCGGTTTGCCCTGACGTTCCTCTTCGGACCGGCCAGGGCGCCACATCAGCCGCTCACCGATCTCTCGCTGCGTGAGCGCAGCATCCTCGCCATTCTCGTCGTGTCGATCTTTGCTCTCGGGTTGTTCCCCGATGGGGCGCTTCGCAAGACGGAGCTCGCCGCCAGGGCGTTCCAGGTGCGACTGACCACTTCCCAAGCGGGCACCGCGCAAGCAGGTGCCATGCAAGCGGGTACCGCGGTGGATGCCCATGCCAACTAACGACGCGTTGATGGGCATGCTACCCGAGCATCTGCTGCTCGGAGGCATCGTCGCGGGTATCGTCACGGTGTTGCTGCGGCGCGGGCGGACGCTGGCGTTGCCCGTGTCCATCCTGGCCGTGCTGGCGTCGGCGGGCGCGGCCTTCTGGCTCGGGATGAACGGCACCACGGCGGAGCCGTTCCCGGGGCAGTTCGCCGTGACACCTCCGGTGCTGATGGCCAAGGGCATGCTGTTGCTGCTCGCGGTGCCCGTGCTGCTGATGTCACGCACCGAGTTCGAGGAGGGGGAGTTTTCCATCCTGCTGCTCTCGTCGTTGTACGGCCTGAGTCTGTTGCCGTCGGCGACGAGTGCGCTGGTGCTGTTCCTCGGGCTCGAGTTGATGTCGATTCCGGTGTATGCGCTGATCGTGCTGGCGTTCCGGCGTCCGCAGTCGGCGGAATCGGCCCTCAAGTATCTCGTGCTGAGCGGCGCGGCGTCGGCGATGTTCCTGATGGGGATCTCGCTGCTCTATGGCAGCTCGGGATCGATGTCGGCGGGAACGTTCGCGCAGGCATTGAGCGCCACCGATGCGCTGTCGCGAACGGCGGTGGTGCTGGTGATCGTCGCGCTGTTCCTCAAAGGTGCGGTGGTGCCGTTCCACGCCTGGGCCCCCGACACCTATGAAGGCGCGAGCATTCCCGTCACGGCCTACATGGCGACACTGTCCAAGGCGGGCGTGCTGATCGTGGCGTGGCGGTTGTGCGATGGCGCCGAGCTCAGTGGTCCGCTGGTGTCGATCGTGGCGGTGCTGCCGCTGATCTCGATCGTCTGGGGGAACATCACGGCCATCCGGCAGCAGAGTCTCCGCCGGATGATCGCGTATTCGTCCATCGCGCATGCGGGTTACCTGTTCTACGCCTTGCTCGGCCCGTCGGCGGGGCGCCTGGAGTCGATCACGTTCTACCTGGTGGTGTACGCCGCGTCGAATCTGCTGGCGTTCGCCATGGTGCCGAATACCGGCACCGACGAGGAGCGCGACCGGCTGGATCGGTTGAACGGGCTCTTTCACCGCGATCCCCTAGCAGCTTCTCTCATCGCTGTGGCGATGTTGTCGCTGGCCGGGTTACCGCCCCTTCCCGGTTTCACCGCGAAGTTCCTTATTTTTCAGACGGTGGTTGCCGCGGGGTACAGCGCCTACGCTGTCCTCGGTCTCGTCGGCAGCTTCCTGGGGCTGTATTTCTATCTACGGGTCATTCAGCGGATGTTCATGAATACCGGCGAAGGTGTTCGGACCACCGGCACTGGAGAGGCACTTGCCCGCACGGCGGGCGTGCTCTGTCTTCTCGCCATGGCCGCGTTGACCATCGTGCCAGGGTGGGCCTTGGCACGACTCTGAGATACCTGGAGAAGTCGTGACTGCACCACTACAACCGAAGCGCGGCGCCACGTTGCTGAACGACCCCGTCCTCAACAAGGGGACGGCGTTCTCGTTGGCAGAGCGCGACGCATTCGGGTTGCGCGGCTTGCTGCCGCCGCGCGTGATGACTCAGGAAGAGCAGCTCGAACGCATTCTTCCCGGTGTTCGCTCCCGGCCGACGCCGCTCGATCAGTACGCCTACCTCGTGGCACTGCACGACCGCAACGTCACGCTGTTCTACCGCCTCGTGATGGATCATCTCGAGGAGTTCCTGCCGATTCTCTACACCCCCACGGTGGGGCAGGCGTGTGAGGAGTTCGGACGCATCTTCCGGCGCAGCCGCGGGTTGTACATCACCCTGGAAGACCGCGGTCATGTGCGTGAGGTGCTCGCGAACTGGCCCCAGGACGATGTGCGCATGATCGTCGTCACCGATGGTGAGCGCATTCTCGGTCTGGGCGATCTCGGCGCCAATGGCATGGGCATCCCGCTTGGCAAGCTGACGTTGTACACGGCGTGTGCGGGCGTGTCACCGCATCAGTGCCTGCCCATCACCATCGACGTGGGCACGGACAACACGGCGCTGCGCGAGAGCGCGGCGTACATGGGCATGCGTCATCCCCGCATACGCGGCGAGGAGTACGATGCGTTGCTCAACGAGTTCGTGGAGGCCGTGAGGGAAAGTTTTCCGCTGGCCTGTCTGCAGTTCGAGGACTTCGGCAATCACAACGCGTTCATGCTGCTGGACGCGTGGCGCGATCGGACCTGTACGTTCAACGACGACATCCAGGGCACGGCCTCGGTGACACTGGGCGGCCTGCTGTCGGCGGCGCGTCTCACCGGTGTACCGCTGCGAGAGATGCGCCTGATGTTCCTGGGGGCGGGCGAAGCCGGTATCGGCATCGGCGATCTGGTGGTGCAGGAGATGGTGGCCGAGGGATTGTCCGAAGAGGAAGCCCGTCAGCGCTGCTGGTTCATGGATTCGCGCGGACTGGTGGTGGCGTCGCGCACCGATCTCGCGGACCACAAGCGCCGCTATGCCCACGATCATCCGTCGCTGCCTTCATTGCAGGCGGCGGTGGAGGCGATCAAGCCGCACGCACTGATCGGCGTGTCGGGGCAGCCGAGCACGTTCACGCCGGGCGTGCTGGCCGCGATGGCGGCCAACCACGATCGGCCGATCATCATGGCGCTGTCCAATCCCACGTCGAAGGCGGAGTGCACCGCGCGAGAGGCCTACACCGCCACCGACGGACGCGCCGTGTTCGCCAGTGGCAGTCCCTTCGCTCCCGTGACGTATAAGGAGCGCACGCACGTGCCGGGGCAGGGGAACAACGCCTACATCTTCCCGGGTGTCGGTCTGGGCGTGATCGTCGCGGAGTCCTCGCGGGTGACGGACGAGATGTTCGCCGCTGCCGCACGGACGCTGGCCAGCCTCGTGTCGCCCGAGGATCTGGCGATGGGCCGGATCTATCCGAGTCTGTCGCGCATTCGTGAGGTTTCTCGCGCGATTGCGATCGAGGTGGCACGCATCGCCTTCGATCGGGGACTGGCGCGTGCCGAACGCCCGGATGATATCCCGGCGGCGGTGACCGCGGCGATGTACGAGCCCGTGTATCACACGATGATCTGACACAAACGCCGCGCCCGGTGCGAAGCACCGGGCGCGGCGTTTGTGGATGGAAGCCGGAAGGATGTACCCAAAATCCATTGATCTCCTTCCTGGCCAACTCCCTCCTGCTTCCTCTCGAGATTATGACGAGGTGGAGTCGGAGTCATGGCCGAAGGCCCGGCACACCGTTTCTCCCGCTATCCCCGCTGAAAATCGGGTGTGCGTCATCCGGAGAGTCCCGGCGCCACGGCATCACGATTTCAAGAGGAAGCAGGAAGGAGCTGGTCAGGCGGGAGTTCAATAGTCACCGCGGCCGGTATGCTCGTGCGCGTGTGCCAGGTCTTCAGGGGAGTTGATATTCCGGAAGCTCGCCGCCTCATCCGCCATATCGACAATCAGCGGCTGATGCTCCTCCATGAATCGCTGCACCGAACGCCCACCCTTCGCGAGATAGACGTCGAGTTCAGCCGCGAGTGTGCCGCGCCCCAGCAGAAACAGATGCTGCCCGCGTTGCCCATCATGCGGGTATGCGAGTGAACGCCCATACGTCGTCAGTGCGTGCGCAAGTCTGCCCACAAGATCCGGCATCAGAAAGGGCGCGTCACCCGGACAACAGAAGAACCAGGGCGTCCTGACGACCGCGAGAGCGGCCTGCAGCCCACCCAATGGACCGAGATCGGGCGTGTTGTCCACCACGACGGAGTCCCCCCATTGAGCGTAGGTGTCCCGTTCACGATTCGCACTGATCACGATCGTCGAGACCTGCGGCAGCAACCGCTCCCTGACGTGCGCAACGAGGGGACGTCCATGCAGCAGTTGCAGTGGCTTCTCCACACCGCCCATGCGGCGCGCCTGGCCACCGCACAGGATGATGCCGGTGATGTGCGTGGGGGCGGTCATGAGCACATCCATAGAAACATCGATGGACACATCCATGGCGCGCAAATCGTTCGTGATGTATTCGTCAGGGATCGAGAGACATGAGACGCTGCGCGGCCTGCAATGCCAGCGGGTGCAGATCGCCGACATGGGGCCCTTCCAGGAGCACCACGAGCTCGCTCCGCATCGCGACCGGCCAGAATTTCACGAGATGATTCCGTACTTCGTCGACAGCTTCTTCTTCCGGATAGGGCGCGAAGAACTGCGCGATCTGATTCGCCATCCGGATCGTATCAGCGGCCGACATGGACCGTCTCCTCGAGAGAGTCGAACGGCAGTGACGCAGGCGGTGTGAATCGCACGACTTCCAGTGCATCACCCCGCCCGAGGCAGGTCACGAGGGGGATGCCCAGCTGACCGGCCCAGCGCAGCGCGAGATTGGTGGGAGCGCTGACCGAGACCAGTGCCTGGGCGTTGAGCACGGAGGCCTTGTACACCAGCTCATAGCTGCAACGGCTGCTCATGAGCACGAATCCCTGTTCGGTGAGACGATCGGTCCGGGCCAGGGAACCCACCAGCTTGTCGAGAGCGTTGTGGCGACCCACGTCCTCCCGCACGAGCTGTATCGCTCCGTTCAGCGCGCACCACGCGGCGGCGTGCACCGAATGGGTGGCCGCGTTGAGCGGCTGATGTCCGGGCAACGTCCGCAGAGCCAGACGGATCGCGTCATCGTTCACCGATACGACCGTCTGCCATTCCCCGCGGCGTCGATGCAGATCGGCGAGCGATTCGATGCCACAGAGTCCGCAGGCCGTGTTACTGATCAACGTCCGCGCTCCCAACGCCTCACGATCGATGGCTTCGTCGGGGATTTCCACCGAGACCGTGAATTCGTCCAGCAATTCAGCGACGCGGATACCCGTGATACAGGTGACCGAGTCGATCACATGCTCCGTGAGCAGCATGCCGATGGCCAGCTCCTCGAGATCCGATGGCGTGGCCAGCATCACCGTCCACGGCACACCGTTGATGAGGATGGCGACCGGCGCCTCCACGGCGATGCCCCATGTATCGTCGTGCGTCGCTCCCGTGCGATCGATACGGGTGATGGCGCGATGAATCACGCCGGGATGCTCCCCAGGTTCGACCGCATGTTCGGCAATATGTTCGCTAGTCAACCGGACGGACCTCGACTGCGGTGACCTTGTATTCCGGGCAGTTGGTGGCCCAATCGGAGAATTCGGTGGTCACCACGTTCGTCGCCACCGCCGGGTGATGGAAGGTGGTGTACACCACGCCCTCGGGCACACGCTCGGTGACACGGGCGTGCAGGGTGATCGCCCCCTTGCGACTGGCGAGCATCACACCGTCGCCGGTGCCGATGCCACGCACTTCCGCGTCGGACGGATGGATCTCCAGCACGTCTTCGTCGTGCCAGACCGTGTTCGCCGTGCGACGGGTGGCGGTGCCGGCGTTGTATTGCGTGAGCACCCGACCCGTGGTGAGCAGCAGCGGGAAGCGGCGCGTGGAGCGTTCATCGGTGGGGATGTACTGCGTGATGAGAAACCGTCCCTTGCCCCGCACGAATTGCTCTTCGTGCATCACCCGCGTGCCCATCGGATGTTCGGCATTGCAGGGCCACTGCACGCTGCCCACCCGGTCCAGGAGCGCGAAGGACACGCCGGCAAAGGTGGGCGTGAGCGCCGCGATCTCGTCCATGATCTGCGCGGCGTTGTCGTAGTGCATGGGGTACCCCATCGCCGTCGACAGACGGCAGACGACTTCCCACTCCGCCAGCCCCGTGCGTGACGGCATGGCCGGACGAACGCGGTTGATGCGGCGCTCGGCGTTGGTGAACGTGCCATCCTTCTCCAGAAACGCGGTGCCCGGAAGGAACACATGGGCATACTTCGCCGTTTCATTGAGGAAGAGGTCCTGCACGACCACGCAGTCCATGGCTTCCAATGCGTTCCGCACGTGCGTGCTGTCGGGTTCGGATTGTGCGATGTCCTCGCCCTGCACGAACATGCCACGGAACTGCCCCGCCACGGCCGCGGAGAACATGTTGGGAATGCGCATGCCGGGTTCGTCGTCGAGCGCGATCTGCCAGGCGGCTTCGAAACTGCCCCGCACGGCGTCGTCGGCGATGTGCCGGTACCCCGGGAGTTCGTGCGGAAAGGATCCCATGTCGCACGAGCCCTGCACATTGTTCTGTCCGCGCAGGGGATTCACGCCCGTGCCGTCGCGGCCGATCTGGCCCGTGGCCATGGCGAGATTGGCGATCCCCAGCACCATGGTGCTGCCCTGACTGTGCTCCGTCACGCCGAGGCCGTAGTAGATGGCCGAGTTGCCACCGGTGGCGTAAAGACGCGCTGCGGCCCGCAGATCGCCCGCCGGCACGCCGGTGAAGGCCTCGGTGGCTTCCGGTGCGTGTTCCGGACGTGCAATGAACTCGCGCCACTGTGCAAAAGACGCCTCGTCGCAGCGTTCGGCGACAAAGGCTTCGGCGGTCAGTCCTTCCGTGATCACCACGTGCGCCAGGGCATTGATCACGGCCACGTTGGTCCCGGGGCGCAACTGCAGGTGATGGGCCGCGCGGATGTGCGGCGACTGCACCAGGTCGATGCGTCGCGGGTCGATGACGATGAGCCTGGCGCCCTGACGCAGGCGGCGCTTCATGCGGGCGGCGAACACCGGGTGTGCGTCGGTGGGGTTCGCGCCGATCACCATGATCACGTCGGCGCTGGCCACCGACTTGAAGTCCTGCGTGCCAGCCGATGTGCCCAGCGTCTGCTTGAGACCGTAGCCCGTGGGGGAGTGACACACCCGGGCACAGGTGTCGATGTTGTTGTTGCGGAATGCCGCCCGCACCATCTTCTGCACCACGTACACTTCCTCGTTGGTGCAGCGGGACGAGGACACGCCGCCGATGGCTTCACGGCCATGTTCTGCCTGGATGGACTGGAAACGTGACGCTGCAAAGCCGATGGCGTCGTCCCAGCTCACTTCACGCCAGTCGTCGGTGATGCGTTCGCGGATCATCGGACGCAGCATGCGATCGGCATGCGTGGCATATCCCCACGCGAACCGTCCTTTCACGCAGGAGTGTCCTTCGTTGGCACCGCCTTCCGCCGATGGGGTCATGCGGACGACATCGTTGCCCTTGAGCTCCGCGTCGAACGAACAGCCCACGCCACAGTACGCGCAGGTGGTCTTCACCACCCGATCGGGCTGACCGGCGTCGATGATGGTCTTCTCGGTGAGCGTAGCCGTGGGACAGGCCTGTACACAGGCGCCGCAGGACACACACTCCGAGGCGAGAAAGCCCTCGTCCATGCCGGCACTCACCTTGGACCCGAACCCGCGGTCGGTGATGCTCAACGCGAAGGTGCCCTGGATCTCGTCACAGGCCCGCACACAACGCGAGCAGACGATGCACTTGGCCGGATCGAAGGTGAAGTACGGATTCGATTCGTCCTTCTGTTCCGTCAGGTGATTGGCGCCAGCATATCCATAGCGCACCTCGCGCAGGCCGACCACGCCGGCCATGTCCTGCAGCTCACAATCCCCGTTGGCGGCGCAGGTGAGGCAGTCGAGCGGATGATCGGAGATGTAGAGCTCCATCACATTGCGCCGCACACGCGCCACCTGCGGCGTCTGTGTGCGCACCACCATGCCCTGTTCCACGGGCGTCGTGCATGACGCGGGCAGACCTTTGCGGCCCGCGATATCCACCACACAGAGGCGGCAGGATCCGAACGGCTTGAGCGAGTCGGTGGCGCAGAGATGCGCGATATCGATGCCCACCGTCTTCGCGGCCTGCAGGACCGTCTGGCCCGCCGGCACACGAACATCGATGCCGTCGATGGTCAACTGTACGGATGTGGTGTCGACGGCCGAAGCCGCTGACGACGCACCCGCCGCGGACGACGGGAAATCGGTTGCGGGCCTGATCATCGTCCCACCTCCACGGTGACCGATCCGCCGCCGGCAGAAGGCAGCAGGTCGGCGGAGAAGTGCTTCATCACACTGCGCACGGGCATGGGCGTGAGTCCACCCAGCGCGCAGAGCGAGCCGAATTCCATCGTTTCACACAGCTCTTCGAGCACCTGCCACTGCAACCGGGGATTCTCGCGTCGACGCAGACGCTGAATCACCTCCACGCCGCGCGTGGAGCCGATACGACAGGGTGTGCACTTGCCGCACGATTCGTGCGCGCAGAACGCCATCGCGAACTCGGCCTGCGCGGCCATGTCGACGGTGTCGTCGAAGGCCACGATACCACCATGGCCCAGCATCGCACCGATGGCCGCGAAGTGCTCATAGGTGAGTGGGGTGTCCCACTGCGATGCGGGCAGATAGGCGCCCAGCGGACCGCCCACCTGGATGGCGCGCAGCGGCCGTCCGCTGTAGCTGCCACCACCGAAGCGTTCCAGCAGATCGCGCAGCGTGACGCCGAAGCCCAGTTCGACGACGCCGCCCCGTTGCATGTTGCCACCCAGTTGGAACGGCATGGTGCCAGTGGACCGGTCCACGCCGAGTCCGGCGTAGGCGTGCGCACCGCGCGCCAGCACATCGGTGGCGGCCGCGAAGGTGAGCACGTTGTTGATGACCGTGGGGCATCCGAAGAGCCCCGTCAGCGCCGGCAAGGGCGGCTTGGGGCGCACCGTGCCACGTTTGCCTTCGAGACTTTCGAGCAGCGCCGTCTCTTCGCCACAGATGTAGGCGCCACCGCCCATACGCAGCGTGATGTCGAATGTGTGCGCCGTCCCCAGCACGGACGGCCCGAGCACACCGGCCTCGCGCGCGATAGTGAGTGCGCGGCCGAAGATCTGCGCCGCATGCGGATACTCGGAGCGCAGATAGACGAAGCCCCGCGTGGCTCCAACCGCGAGCGCGGCGATCGTCATCCCTTCGATGAGCTGGAAGGGATCGGCCTCCATGAGCAGTCGATCGGCAAACGTACCCGAGTCGCCTTCGTCGGCATTGCAGACGATGTACTTCTGCGGGGCGTTCGCATTGCGCACGGTGTTCCACTTGATGCCGGCGGGAAATGCCGCGCCGCCCCGTCCACGCAGTCCCGATACCGTGACCTCGTCCACGATCGCCTTGGCGTCCATGGTGCACCCCCGCTCGAGACCGGCGAAACCACCAAGCGCGCGATAGTCGCTCAACGACAACGGATCGATGCGGCCGACCCGCGCGAACGTGAGGCGCGTCTGGCCGGCGAACCAGGGCAGGGCGTCCACCACACCGAGGCATTTTGCATGGGTCTGATCGGGGAGACCATCGGCAAAGAGCCCCGCGACATCGTCGACCGTGACATTGGCGAAGCCGATGCGCCCACTCGGCGTGTCGATCTCGACGAGCGGTTCGAGCCAGTACGCTCCGCGCGAGCCGTTCCGCACGATGGTGGCGAGTCCGCTCTGTACGACCTGCGCGTTCATGAGTGCGGCCGCCACTTCGTCGGCACCCACCGAACGTGCGCCGGTGTCGTTGGGCACGAAGATCCGTGTCATGCGGCCGACTCTCCTGCCACCGGCCGCGTGTTGCCGTGCCGACCGGGCAGGGTCTCGAGCAGTTCGTCGAAACGCGC
Organism: Gemmatimonas aurantiaca; assembly: GCF_037190085.1. Lineage (NCBI taxonomy): Bacteria > Pseudomonadati > Gemmatimonadota > Gemmatimonadia > Gemmatimonadales > Gemmatimonadaceae > Gemmatimonas > Gemmatimonas aurantiaca. Next base: position 448,372 of record NZ_JBBCJO010000012.1, on the reverse strand, counting down.
CGGTGTCACGCCGCCCACGATGCGGTCGCCGATGCGAACCGTCGGGCCCAGCGCACAATTCCCGAAGCAGTAACCCGCTTCGAGATGCACATGACCGTCCGCCGTGGTCTCGCCCAGGGGAACGCCCAGCTTCTGCGAGGCATGCGCGGCGAGTTCGCGACATCCCACCGCCTGACACGCTTCCGCCATGCAGAGCTGGATGACGTGATCACCAACCGGCGCTTCACGCAGATCGTGGTAGAAGGTCACCACGCCGTACACCTCGGCGCGGGAGAGATTGAAGGCCTGTGCCACCTGACGGATGGCCTGCGGTGACACGAAGCCCACCGCAGCCTGCACCTGCAGCAGCAGCGGCAACAGGTGTTCGGCATCGGTGGGCGTCTGCGCGAGCAGGTCGGCAATCACCGCCTGCTCGCGAGTGGGATCGATGGTCATGGCCCCTAGCGATAACGCTCCATCAGTTTGTCCAGCGCTCCCTTGCCGGGGCAGAGTGCCTCGTACGGAAGTTCCACCAGGGGCGTGCTCGGGGTGCGCATGAAGTCATGCATGTCCCGTCCGTTCTCATCGACGAACAGCAGGCCGGTGGCGATCTCGTGACGCGCCTGGCAGGCGCGCACGTGGGCGTACGCCGACTCGCGATTGGTGGGATCGTAGTCGGACGCCGTCGCCCGGAGACGCACCGTGCTGCCGTCGTGCAGCGTCACGGCGTGCACGTCCTCGCCCGTCTCCGGCATGGTGATTTCGCGGCGCAGCGGCACGAAGTCGGTGTGCACGGCTTCCACTTCATGCTCGCGGGTGAACGCGTAGCTCTTGGTGGATCCTTCGTGGTCGTTGAAGCTCACGCACGGTGAGATGACGTCCACGATGGCGAAACCCTTGTGCATCAACCCGGCCTTGAGGATGGGCACCAGCTGCTTCTTGTCGCCCGAGAACGAGCGCGCCACGAAGGTGGCGCCCAGGGTGAGCGCGAGCAGCACCGGATCGATGGGCGACTGTTCGTTGGCCTCGCCCTTCTTGGACGTCGAGCCGATGTCGGCGGACGCCGAGAACTGCCCCTTGGTGAGGCCATACACGCCGTTGTTCTCGAGCACGTACAGCATGTTGACGTTGCGCCGGATGGCGTGCGACAACTGTCCGAGCCCGATGGAGAGCGAGTCCCCGTCACCGGAGATACCGATGTACGTGAGTGCCCGGTTGGCTGCGGCCGCGCCCGACGTGACCGACGGCATGCGGCCATGCACGGAGTTGAAGCCGTGCGACTGCTTCATGAAGTACGCCGTGGTCTTGGACGAGCAGCCGATGCCGCTCATCTTGCCCACGCGATGCGGTTCGAGATCCAGCTCCCATCCCGCCTGCACGAGCGCCGCGGTGACGGAATCGTGTCCGCACCCCGCGCACAGCGTGGACATCGCGCCTTCGTAGTCGCGGATGGTGAGCCCCAGACCATTGGTGCGGGAGCTCGGATGTTTGACCGGTGGCTTCGCAATCGAGGTCATGCGGGCACTCCGTTGGAAACAGCGCGGGGGGTGGGCGTCACGGCGGCCTGGCCGTGGGCGCCGACATGCCGGGAGACGGCATCGATGACGACCTTGGCCGTCAACGGCATGCCGCCGTAGTCGAGAATGGAGATCATCGCATCGCGCGGGATGCCGAGCTCGATGGCCAGCAGCGAGCGGAGCTGCGCATCGCGGTTCTGCTCGATCACGAAGGTATGCTCGTGACGCTCGAAGAACTCCAGCACTTCCGCCCCGAACGGGAAGGCGCGGATGCGCATGACATCGACCACGATGCCCTGCGCGGCGAGTTTGTCGGCGGCCTCGCGCACGGCCGCGTCACACCCGCCCAGCGACACCAGTCCGACGGTGGCGCCCTCACGCAGCGTGAAGGCCGGCTTGGGCATCACCGTCGCGGCGTGCTGGAATTTGCGCTTGAGACGGTCCACCAGTTCCAGATAGGCGTCGGAGTCTTCCGTGTACGCGGCGTGCTTGTCGTGACCCGAGCCGCGCACGAAGTACGCGCCCTTGCCGCCTACACCGGGCAGCGTGCGTGCCGCGATGCCGTCGCCATCCACGTCCAGATACCGCGAGAACCGCTGGAGTTTGTCCAGATCTTCCCGGTGCAGGACCTTGCCGCGGTCGGGCCGATAGTTGTCGTCCCAGGTGAAACGCTTCACCATCCAGTCGTTCATGCCGATATCGAGATCCGTCGCCACGAAGACCGGTGTCTGGAATCGTTCGGCGAGGTCGAACGACTGCACGGCCATCTCGAAGGCTTCGCCCGGATTGGCGGGGAAGAGCACGAGATGTTTGGTGTCGCCATGCGAGGCATACGCCAGCGAGATGAGATCGGCCTGCTGCGTGCGCGTGGGCATGCCCGTGGCCGGCCCGCAGCGCTGGATATCGAAGAAGACGGCGGGGATGTCGGTGTAGTACGCGAGTCCGATGAACTCCTGCATCAGGGAGATGCCGGGGCCCGAGGTGTTCGTGAATGCGCGTGCGCCCATCCACCCCGCACCGATGATGATACCGGCGGCCGACAGCTCATCCTCGGCCTGCAGGATGGCGTAGTTGTGCGCGCCGGTTTCCTTGTCCACCCGGAAGCGTTCGCAGAAGGCCTTGAACTGCTCCATCAGCGCGGTGGCCGGCGTGATGGGATACCACGCTCCCACCGTGGCGCCGGCATACACCGCACCCAGCGCGCAGGCGGTGTTGCCGTCGATGAGGATGGAGTCGCTCGTCTTGTCCATCTTTTCGAGATGGAACGGCAGCGGGCAGGTGAAGTGCTCCTTCGCGTACTGATACCCGAGCTGGATGGCCTGGTGATTGGACGTGAGCAGCTTGGGCTTCTTGCCGTACTTCTCCTCGAGCATGCTGCTCACGACGTCCATGTCGATGCCGAGCAGCGCGGCGAGCGAACCGGCGTAGACGATGTTGCGCAGCAGCGTGCGATCGCGGTCACCCTGGAAGTTCTCGACGCACATGCGTCCGAACGGGATGCCGAGGATCGTGATGCCTTCGCGCACCAGATCGGGGTCGAGCGGCCACGACGAGTCGTAGAGCAGGAAACCACCGGGACGCACCGTGGCCACGTCCTTGGCGTAGGTGGCCGGATTGAGTGCCACGACGAGATCCACTTCCGAAGGACGGGCCGTGTAGCCGTCCTTGGAGACGCGGATCTCGTACCACGTGGGCAGTCCCTGGATATTGGAGGGGAAGATGTTCTTCCCCGACACCGGGATGCCCATGCGGAAGATGGCCTGCATCAGCAGACCATTGGCGCTGGCGGAACCGGTTCCGTTGACGGTCCCGATCTTGAAGGCGAAATCGTTGACGCCGCTCATGCGTAGGCCATCCCGGCAACGGGCTTCTTGAGGTCGAAAATGCGCATGTCCCACGCGGCGGTGGGGCAGCGTTCCGCACACAGACCACAGTGCAGGCAGACGTCCTCGTCCTTCACCATGATGCGGTGGGTCTGCGGCAGCGCCGTGGAGACGTAGATCGGTTGTGATTCGTTGAGCGCCGGCGCGGACAGCCGCGTGCGCAACTCGTCGATGGGCGTGCTGTTGGTGGTGATCGTGAGGCAGCTCGTGGGACAGATGTCCACGCAGGCATCACACTCGATACACGCGGATGCGGTGAAATGTGTCTCGATGTCGCAGTTGAGACAGCGTCCCACTTCGAGCGCCGTCTGTTCCGCGGTGAACCCGAGTTCCACTTCGATACTGATGCCGCTGAAGCGCTTGACCAGTTCCTCGTGCTTCATCTTGGCGCGCTTCGCCGTTTCGTAATCGTTGTCGTACGCCCAGCTGTGCATGCCCATCTTGGCGCTGACCAGCGTCATGCCATAGGGCGGACGGTCGTGCACGTCCTGGCCCTGACACTGCAGATCGATGGAGATGGCCGCCTGGTGTCCGTGCGCGACGGCCCAGATGATGTTCTCCGGGCCCCACGCCGCGTCACCGCCGAAGAACACCTGCGGGTGCGTGCTCTGGTGGGTGGTCTTGTCGACTTTGGGCATGCCGCGCCCGTCGAATTCCACGCCGATGTCGCGTTCGATCCAGGGGAAGGCGTTGTCCTGACCGATGGCGAGAATGACCGCGTCACACGGGATGATCGTGGTGCCGGTCACGGTGCTGGTCTGCTTGCCGTTGGTGTCTTCGGTCCAGGCGAGGACTTCGAACTCCATGCCGGTGAGCTTGCCGTTCTCGATCACCATGCGCTTCGGTGCATGATTCTCGATGATCTCGACCTGTTCCTCCTCGGCGTCCTCGAGTTCCCACGGCGACGCTTTGAAGTGCTTGCGACCGCGGCGCGCGACGACCTTCACATCGGTGGCGCCGACGCGCTTGGCCGTGCGGCAGCAATCCATGGCGGTGTTGCCCACGCCGATGATCACCACGCGCGGTTCGATCTTCTCGATGTGACCGAAGTGCACGTTGGCCAGCCACTCGATACCGATGTGCACCTGCGATGGTGCATCCCAGCGGCCGGGAATGTCGAGCTCCTTGCCCTTGGGCGCCCCGGTGCCGACGTAGACCGCATCGTAACCGTCATCGAGCAGCGCTTTCAGGCTGGTGACTTCGGTGCCGTACTGCATGGTGGCACCCATGTCGATGATGTAGCCGCATTCGTCGTCGAGCACCTGCGCCGGCAGGCGGAACGACGGAATGTTGATGCGCATGAGCCCACCGGGCTGCGCATGGCGCTCGTAGATGGTGACGTCGTAGCCGAGTGGGAGCAGGTCGTTGGCGACGGTGAGTGCCGACGGACCAGCGCCCACGAGCGCGACGCGCTTGCCGTTCTTGACGGCCGGTGCGGTGGGGAGGAAGGCCTTGATGTCGTCCCGATGATCGGCCGCGACGCGCTTGAGGCGGCAGATCGCGACGGGTTTTTCTTCGACACGACCGCGCCGACAGGCGGGCTCGCAGGGGCGATCACAGGTACGCCCGAGAATTCCTGGAAAAACGTTCGACTCGCGATTGAGCAGATACGATTCGGTGTATCGACCCTGCGCGATGAGGCGGATGTATCCGGGAACATTGGTGTGGGCCGGACAGGCCCACTGACAGTCTACGACCCGGTGGTAGTATTGCGGGTCGGTGACGTCCGTCGCTGCCATGAGGTGGGACTCCTGAGGGAGAGAGAAGCAGACTCCCGCTAGAGTGTGTCCCGGACCGGGACTCGGCAAGAAGGGTTTGTCCGACACGTTCGGTCGAGCGGATCACAATTCAGGTGTCGATAAATGTCGATTGAAATTATCGGCTTTTCGATACGGCTACCCTACCCTGTTGCACATTTGCTTGGCGGGCGTAAACCTTTGGAAAGTGGGTTACGGTGTCCATTCAAAATTCATTCAAACGACCTCATGCGAACGCCCGGACTCGAACCGGGACCCCGTGAAGGACCAGCTCCTAAGGCTGGCGCGTCTACCAATTTCGCCACGTCCGCGCTGGGCTCGCCAAGCTTCTGCGGGTCCATTCCCCAAGTATAGTCACCACGCCTGGTGACGTGGATCGCCCGATGGGAGCGCTGTTTTTGCCCAGCGGGTGTAGCAGTCCCGGAACACCCCAGAGACCCATTACCGACCTATTCCCGGAGAATCCATGTCTCGCAATCGGACACCAGTGTTCGCGACGATCCTTGCCCTGGCGGCCGCCACGCTGGGCGGCACCACCTTGCAGGCCCAGGCTGGCAGCACACGCGGTCTCATGGTCGGGCTGCAATACTCCGGCGCCTCCGTGAGCGTGAAGGAAGCCGCCGAAGACCTCAAGTTCGGCAGCGGCTTCGGGCTGCATGCCGGGTTCGGCATGTCCGACAACGTGGCGGTGCTCGTCAACTTCGATCGCAATGTGCTCACGCGCCGCGGTGACTCCGACGATGTGACGATCTCCCAGTACGATGCCCTGCTGCGTCTGTACCTGGTGCCGGGCGCGGATTCGCCGGTACGACTCTTCGCCACGGCGGGAGCCACCGGGCGTGCGGCATCGGGGTCCACCGATTTTGACGGCGTCGCTCCCACCGGCGGCGCGGGTGTGCACATCGGTCTGACGCCGAACATCGCGGTCACCGGCAGCGCTCTGTGGACCTTCGGCAACCTGACCCGCCTGCGGGACATCACCGGAGGCAACACGACCAAGGAATCGTTCAAGTCCACCGGTACCCGTGTGCAGGTGGGCGCCTCGCTCTACCTTTTCCGGTAACGCTCCTCCGCTCGGCCGGGTGAGCGGGAAGTCCGACGCTCACCCTCGCCTTGCGGAGTCCCGATGGCCCGATTCGTCCGCCTCTCCCTCGTCTGCCTGCTGGTTTCGGGCGTCTCTCTTGCATTGCCCGCCGGGGCGCAGGGTGCGAAGAAGGTCTACATCTCGGTGGACATGGAGGGCATCAGCGGCGTCAACAGCGACAACCAGACGTCGGCCACCGGCGCCGAGTACGGTCGGGCACGGAAGCTCATGGTGGAGGACGCCAATGCCGCCATTCGCGGGGCATTCGAAGGCGGGGCCACCGATGTGCTGGTGAACGATTCCCATGGCGGTCAGCGGAATCTGCTGCCCGAGGATCTCGATCCGCGGGCGCGACTCATCAGTCACTCGTTCAAGCGGCACGGCATGATGGAGGGACTCGACTCCACCTTCGATGCGGTGCTGTTCGTGGGTTACCACGCCAAAGCCGGCTCCCCACGCGGCGTGTTCGCGCACACGGGTTCCGGTGTCGTGGCCGATCTGCAGGTGAACGGTCTGTCGGTGGGCGAAGGCGGCATGAATGCGATCCTCGCCCGCTGGTATGGGGTGCCGGTGGTGCTGGTGACCGGTGACGATGTCGCCATCGAACAACAGAAGGCCACGGCGCCCGATGTGCGTGGCGTGATCGTGAAGCGGGCGATCAACACGCGGGCCGTGGAGCTGCTTCCGCTCGTGGAAGCGCGACGGAATATCCAGCAGACGGCCCGCGACGCCGTGGCCGGTGCGCGCAAAGGACGCCCCGAGCGCCTCTCGCAGTACACGGTGCGCATGACCTTTCCCAATCCGAACATTCCCGAGGTGGTGACGGCGTTTCGCGAGGTGAAGCTCGTGACGCCCACCACCGTAGAGTTCTCGCGCGAGTCGATGCCCGATGCGTATCGACTCATCCGGGTGCTGTACCGCTTCATCAATCCGGACTGAATCCTGGAGTGAACGGGGGCGGGAGGATGTGAAGCCACACCGCCCCCACGGCAAACGGGGCGCCCGGCGATTGCACCGGACGCCCCGTTCTCATACCCATCCTGTGCCACGGCCGGGCAACTGCCCCGCCGCGGCACACGCGGTCGGTTCACCCGCCCACGCGGATGTTCACCACGCGCTGACCGACGCGCGGATCGAGCGACTGCACGAGCAGGCTCACATAGTCGCCGTCCTTGAGTCCCGAGATCGCGTTCTGCAGATCGGTGACCGAGCGGATGGCGCGCCGCGGTGTCGGATAGAGCACCTCGAGCAGCACATCGCTGCCGGCGGCGATCTTGTCGCGCGCCGGGCCGTCCTGAGATACCTCGGACACCCGCACGCCACGCCCGTTGGTCTTCATGCGCGTGGCCATCTCTTCGGGGAGCGCTTCCACCGAGAGACCGAGCTTGCCGGCGGCCGGGCTCGACGTGCCCGTGGGCTCGGTGGTGTTCACCGCGAGCTGTCCACCCGCTTCGGCGTCCACCAGCTTCACCCGGAACGACTTCTTCGTGCCGAAGCGCACGACTTCCACCGGAATCACATCGCCGATGCGACGCATGCGCACGATGCGCTGGAGCGCGCTCACCCGGTCGACCGGCTTGCCGTCGACGGTGGTGATGACGTCGCCCACTTCGATGCCTGCGGCCTTGGCCGGACCGCCGTCAGGCGGGTTGAAGCCGGCCACCTTCACACCGGCCACCTTCGCCAGTCCGTTGATGCCGGCATCCTCGGGATCGACCCGGGTGACCGACACCCCCATCACCGGCATCCGCACGCGGCCGTCCTTGATCAGCGCATCGGCCACGTTCTTCACCAGCGTGATCGGGATGGCGAAGCCATAGCCGGAATAGAACCCGGTCTGCGACTGGATGGCGCTGTTCAGACCGATGACTTCCCCGCGCAGGTTGACGAGCGGGCCGCCCGAGTTGCCGGGATTGATGGCGGCGTCGGTCTGGATGAAGTCGGAGATGGTGAAGTTGCCCTGGTTGGGCATGCTGAGTTCGGCGCCGCGTCCCTTGGCCGAGATGATGCCGGCGGTCACGGTGAAATCGAGACCGAGCGGGTTGCCGATGGCCAGCACCCAGTCGCCGATCCGCGTGCGTTCGTCATCACCCACGGTGAGCGTGGGCAGTCCCTTGGCGTCGATCTTCACGACCGCGACGTCGGTGGTGGAATCGGCGCCGACCACCCGCGCCTTGAACACCCGTCCGTCGCTGAGCGTGATCGACACCTGATCGGCGTCGGCGACGACGTGGTTGTTGGTGATGATGTAGCCGTCGGCGGAGAGGATGAATCCCGAGCCTTCGCCACGCTGCTGGCGGGGCTGCTGTCCACCGAACTGTTCGAGGAAGTCCTCCATCCCCTGCGGGGGACGCCCGCGGATCTGCGCGCGCGGCCGGGCCGTGCGCGTGGTGTTCACCGCCACCACGGCCGGCGTCACGCGCTCGGCGATGTCGGCGAAGGAGGCGCCGGTTTCGGGGCCCATCGGACCGCGCACGAGCGGTGCGCGAGCTCCGGAGGAATTCTGGGCCCAGCTGATCTTCGTCCAGTCCATGCCGGAGGCGAAGAGCACACCGGCGCCGAAGCTGACCACGGCGGCGGTGGCAAAACGGAAACGTGAGAATCGTGCTGACATGGGTCGTTGCGTTGATGTCTCGGGAACTGCCCTGTGCCACACTGAGACACCGAAGCCCCGTCGGCAGTTTCCGACGGGGCCCGATTATCTGCTGGGGAAATCTGTCATCCGGGCGACAGGTTCGCCCGGATAACCATACAGGTTGCGGTTACTTCTTGTTGTCGTCGACGATTTCGTAGTCGGCCTCGACGACATCATCGGCCTTGGGCTGGGCGGGCTCCCCCTGCGGGGCGGCGCCGGCGTCACCCGGGTTCTGCGCGGCCTGCTGCTGGTAGAACGCCTGGCCGGCTTCGCTGTAGGCCTTGCTCAGCTCTTCCTGAGCCGCCCGGATCTCGTTCACGTCGTCACCGCGCAGAGCCTTGCGGGCTCGCTCGATGGCGGCGTCGATCCGCTCCTTCAGATTGGCCGGGACCTTGTCGCCCCACTCCTTGACGTTCTTTTCGACTTCGTAGGTCTGCGAGTCGAGCCGGTTGCGCAGGTCGATCTGTTCGCGGCGCGCCTTGTCTTCCGAGGCGTTCTTCTCCGCGTCCTTGACCATGCGGTCGATCTCGTTGTCGGACAGACCGCTCGACGCTTCGATGCGGATCTTCTGTTCCTTGCCCGTGGCCTTGTCGCGCGCGGTCACGTGCAGGATGCCGTTGGCGTCGATGTCGAACGTGACTTCGACCTGCGGCATGCCGCGCGGAGCGGGCGGGATGCCCGTGAGCTGGAACTTGCCGATGGTGCGGTTGTACACGGCCAGTTCGCGCTCACCCTGCAGCACGTGGATCTCCACCGTCGTCTGGTTGTCGTCGGCCGTGGAGAAGGTTTCCGCCTTCTTGGTCGGGATGGTCGTGTTGCGCGGGATGAGCACCGTCATCACACCACCCAGCGTTTCGATGCCGAGCGAGAGCGGCGTCACGTCGAGCAGCAGCACGTCCTTCTGCTCGCCGGTGAGCACCGCGCCCTGGATGGCCGCGCCCACGGCGACGACTTCATCCGGGTTCACGCCCTTGTTGGGCTCCTTGCCGAAGAACTCCTTCACCACCTGCTGGATCTTCGGGATGCGCGTCGATCCACCGACGAGGATGACCTCGTCGATCTCCGACGGCTTCATGCCCGCGTCGTCCAGCGCCTTCTTCATGGGCTCGAGCGTGCGCTGGATGAGATCGTCCACCAACTGCTCGAACTTGGCACGCGTGAGCGTGTAGTTGAGGTGCTTCGGGCCGGAGGCGTCGGCGGTGATGAAGGGCAGGTTGATGTCCGTCGTGCTCGCGCTCGACAGCTCCATCTTGGCCTTCTCGCCGGCTTCCTTGAGACGCTGCAGCGCCATCGGATCCTTGGACAGGTCGATGCCCTGATCGCGCTTGAATTCGGCCACGAGCCAGTCGATGACGCGCTGGTCGAAGTCGTCGCCGCCGAGGTGCGTGTCGCCGTTGGTGGACTTCACTTCGAACTGGCGCGTGCCGTCGACGTCGTACAGCTCGAGCACCGAGATGTCGTACGTGCCGCCGCCGAGGTCGAAGACGGCGACCTTCTCGTCCTTCTTCTTGTTCTTGTCGAGACCGTAGGCGAGCGCAGCCGCCGTGGGCTCGTTGATGATGCGCAGCACTTCGAGGCCGGCGATCTTGCCGGCGTCCTTGGTGGCCTGGCGCTGGGCGTCGTTGAAGTACGCCGGCACGGTGATGACGGCCTTGGTCACGGTGTGGCCGAGGTAGTCTTCCGCCGTCTGCTTCATCTTCTGCAGGATCATCGCCGAGATTTCGGGCGGCGTGTACACCTTGCCACCCACCTCGACCGCGGCCACGTCATTGGGGCCGGCGACGATCTTGTACGGGACGCGCGACTGCTCGCTCCGCGCTTCCTCGGCGCGGCGGCCCATGAAGCGCTTGATGGAGAAGATGGTGTTCTGCGGGTTCGTGACGGCCTGACGCTTGGCGATCTGGCCGACGAGGCGCTCGCCATCCTTCGTGAAGCCGACCACCGAGGGGGTCGTACGACCGCCTTCCGCGTTGGGGATGACGACCGGGTCACCACCCTCCAACACCGCGACCACCGAGTTGGTGGTGCCGAGGTCGATACCGATAACTTTTTCAGCCATGGGATCTGGTTGCAGAGTTCGTTCAGAGTGTGGGGCACACGGTGTCCCTGTGGCCCTTCGGTTGTTCGGGAGCTCTATTGGCAAGCGCCGGGCCGGATTTCTCTGCCGGAGCGGCGCATTTGTGCGGGAGAAGGGGCCGCAGTATTCTGTCGCGCAGGCAGGCTGCCATTTTGACCTATCGGAGATGCCATGTTTCCCGTAGCCGACGACAATCCCACCCTGCGAACGCCGGTCATGACGCTGGCGATTCTGCTGGTGACCTGGGGCGTGTGGTTCTTCGTGCAGGGCGCGGGAAGCCCACTGCCGCTGGCCGTGAGCGTGTGCGATCTGGGCTTCGTGCCCGGCGAGATCAGTCGGCAGGCGCCGCTCGGACTCGGGGTGCCCCTGGGCCGCTTCGGCGATCAGGCGCTGGCCTGCGTGGTGGACGATCAGCCGATCAACTGGCTAACCCCGGTGCTGTCGATCTTTCTGCATGGCAGCTGGGGCCATCTCATCGGCAACTCCCTCTATCTCTGGGTGTTCGGCAACAATGTGGAGGACAGCATGGGACGCCTGCGTTTCCTGGCGTTCTACCTGCTGACCGGGGTGATCGCGGCGGCCGCGCACCTGGCCGTCGATCCGCAGTCTCCGGTGCCCACGGTGGGCGCATCCGGTGCCATTTCCGGCATCATGGGCGCGTATCTGGTGATGTATCCGCGTGTCCGGGTGCGGACCTACATCCCGCCGATCTTTCTCATCCGGTTTCCGGCGTGGGCCGTGCTGATTCTGTGGTTCGGCAGCCAGGTCGTGGCGGGTCTGCCGGAGCTTTCCCCTCTGCGTCGTGAGATATCCGGCGGGGTGGCCGTGTGGGCGCACGTGGGAGGCTTCGTGGCCGGCGTGCTGCTCGCGCGCATCTTCGAGAATCCGGAGCTGGTGCGTCGGCGACGCACGGTGAGTGACGCCAAAGTGGTTTGGTCCTGAACCGTTCGGTCTGCGGTGCATTCGCCGGATTTCGTCTCCGTCCTGTAACGAAGGCAGATTCCTGCAGCGTCCCGATGGCGTTCGGGCTCCGGTGACGCAATCGTTACACCACCTGCGGTGAGCCGTGGCACGGACGCGCTTTCATACGCGCGCGGAGCCTGGCCCCGCGGTGATGTGGTTCCTTGCTCCGACTTCAGCCCTCCACTTCGTGAAGCTCTTCTCCAGGGACGAAACTTTCTTCGATCATTTCCGCCAGTTGGCGGTGCATATCGGACAGGCGGCCGCGTTGTTGCGCACCCTGTTCGAGAACCCCGCCAACTCGGCGCAGCTCACGCCCCAGATCAAGAAGGTGGAAACCGATGGCGATGCCATCGTGCAGCTCATCAACCAGCGCATCGACACGAGCTTCGTCACGCCGCTCGATCGCGAGGACATCCATCTCCTCGCCAAGCGTCTCGACAATGTCATCGATCTGATCAATGGGGCCTCCCGGCGGGTGGCGATGTTCCGCGTGACGGCTCCGCGTGACGGCGGGGTGCAGATGGCCGATGTGCTGGTGCGTGCCAGCAAGGAGATCCTGGCGGCGGTGGGCGATGTCACCAAGCGCCAGCGCATGATGGAGCATGGCCGCGCCATCAAACAGCTCGAGGAAGAAGGCGATGCGCTGTACGCGCAGGCGGTGGGAACGCTCTTCGATCGCGAGGAACCGGCCATCGAGGTGCTGAAATGGAAGGAGATCTTCGACGCACTCGAGGAGGCGATCGACGAGTGTGAGGACGTGTCGAACGTCCTCGAGAGTATCGCGCTCAAGAACAGCTGACCCGCGGGACCCGTGGTCACTTTCGTCGTTCTCATCGTCGCCATCGCGCTGGCGTTCGATTTCATCAATGGATTCCACGACTCCGCCAACTCGATCGCCACGATCGTCGGTACGCGGGTCCTGAGTCCTCTGGCCGCCGTGATCTGGGCGGCCGTGTTCAACTTCTCGGCGTTGTTCTTCGTGGGCACCGCCGTGGCCAAGTCGGTGGCGGCCGGTTTCATCGACCTCAACGTGGTCGACGCCAACGTCATCCTGGGCGGATTGCTGGGCGCCATCACGTGGAATCTGATCACCTGGTGGTTCGGTATTCCGTCGAGTTCTTCCCATGCGCTGATCGGGGGGTATGCCGGCGCGGCCGTGGCCAAGGCGGGCTTCGCGGCGCTGCTGTGGGGCAAGAAGTGGATCGAGACGCTGTCGGCGATCGCGCTGTCGCCGATACTGGGGGCGCTCATGGGCTTTCTGCTCATGGTGCTCGTCTTCAATCTCTTCCGGCGGGTGGCGAACGCGCGCGCGGAGAAGGCATTCCGCGTCTTGCAGTTGACCAGTTCCGCACTGCTCTCGCTCGCCCATGGCGGCAATGACGCGCAGAAGACGATGGGGATCATCGTCGGTCTGCTCGTGGCCACGCAGTCGGCCTTCGCCAACGAAACCGGTCTGCTGGCGCATCTGCATGTCACGACACTGGATCACATCCCCATCTGGGTGGAGCTCAGTGCGTACACCATGATCTCCCTGGGAACGCTTTTTGGTGGCTGGCGTATCGTGCATACGATGGGCACGCGCATCACGAAACTGCGTCCGGTGGGTGGATTCTGCGCCGAAACCGGCGGCGCGCTGGTCATTCTGGCGGCGTCGAAGCTGGGTATTCCGGTGAGCACGACGCACACCATCACCGGCGCGATCGTCGGCGTCGGTGCCACCAACCGGCTGTCGGCCGTTCGCTGGGGGTTGGCCGGTCGGATCGTGTGGGCGTGGGTCATCACGATCCCGGCGAGTGCGGTGATGGCCGCGCTGGCGTATCGACTGCTCGCCGCTTTCATTCCGCTCTGATCCCGTCAAGGAGACTCCGGGGCGCATGGCGCTCCGGAGTGTATGGATGGCTTCTGCGACATCGCTGGCACTGCCGTATTTGAACCGCGAACTCTCGTGGCTCGAATTCAACGCGCGCGTCCTCGAGGAAGCGCTCGACGAACGCGTGCCGTTGCTGGAACGACTCAAGTTTCTCGCGATCTTCAGCACGAATCTCGACGAGTTCTACATGGTCCGGCTGGCCGGCCTCCGTCGGAAGGTCACGCTGGGGGCCGCGCAGTACGCGCCCGATCCGCTTTCGCCGGTGGAACAGCTCGAGGCCATCCGTGAACGCGTGAACGAGCTGCTGGTGCGCCGGCGCCATGCGCTCAGGCGGGACCTGTTGCCCGCGCTGGCGCAGCATGGCATCGAGATCGTGTCGATGGATGCGCTCGACGATGCGGAACGCGCCCGACTGGCCGCGTTCTTCGAATCGCAGGTGTTCCCCGTGCTGACGCCACTGGCGGTCGACCCGGGGCACCCGTTCCCCTACATCTCCAACCTCTCGCTGTCTCTCGCGGTGGAAATCCGCGATCCGGAGACGGGGAAGGAGCATTTCGCGCGCGTGAAGGTGCCACGATTGCTCACCCGCTGGGTGAGCACGGGCCACGCGCTGCGGTTCGTGGCGCTGGAAGACGTCATCGGGGCGAATCTGGGATCGCTGTTTCCCGGCATGGAGGTGTTGCGCTGGTACACCTTCCGCATCACGCGGTATTCGGATCTCGATCTCGGACAGATGGATCAGCCCGAGGATCTGCTCGAGACCATCGAGCAGCAGGTGTTTCAGCGGAAGTTCGGTGAAGTGGTGCGCCTCGAAGTGCAGCGGGACATGCCGGAGAGCATCCGCCAGCTGCTCATGGAGGAGCTGAGCGAGACGGAAGCGCAGTACGTGGCGCCGGTGGGTCCGCGCGATGTGCACGATCGGGACGAGCTGCTGGAACTCGGCGATCTGATGCAACTGGCTTCACTCGACATCCCCGAGTTGCGCGATCCGCCGCATACGCCGGTCGTGCCGCCCGCGTTCCGGGATGGCCGCAACATCTTCGACGTGATCCGCGAGCGGGACGTGCTGGTGCATCATCCGTACGAATCGTTCAGTGCTTCCGTGGAGGCGTTTCTCGAAGCGGCCGCGAACGATCCGCAGGTGCTGGCCATCAAGGTCACGCTGTATCGCACCTCGGGCGACACCGCGATCGAACGGGCGCTGACCGAGGCGGCCGAGGCGGGCAAGCAGGTGGCGGTGCTGATCGAACTCCAGGCGCGCTTCGACGAAGCCAACAACATCACCTTCGCGCGCACGATGGAGAATTACGGAATCCATGTGGCGTATGGATTGCCCGGGCTCAAGACGCACGCGAAGACGGTGCTGGTGGTGCGCCGCGACTTCGACGGCATCCGTCGGTACGTGCATCTCGGCACGGGCAACTACAACTCGAAGACGGCCCGCCTCTACACCGATGTGGGGCTGTTCACCTGCAATCCGCTCATCGGCGCCGATCTTTCCGATCTGTTCAATTCGCTGACCGGCGTCTCGCGGCAGAAGCAGTATCGCCGGCTCGTCATCGCGCCGGGCAATCTGCGGGCCCGTACGCTGGAGCTGATCGACCGCGAGGCGGAGCATGCCCGCGCCGGTCGGGGCGGGCGCATCATCGCCAAGATGAACGCGCTGGTGGATCCGGAGATCATCGCCGCCCTGTACCGTGCGTCGCAGGCGGGTGTGGATGTCGATCTGATCGTGCGCGGGATCTGCTGTCTCGTGCCGGGATTGCCGGGCGTGAGCGATCGCATTCGCGTGATCAGCATCATCGGGCGTTTCCTGGAGCATTCGCGCATCGCGCATTTCGCCAACGGCGGCGCTCCCGAGTACTACATCGGATCCGCCGACTGGATGCCACGCAACTTCGATCGTCGGGTGGAGGCGATGACACCCATCGAGGATCCGGCATTGCATCGGGGGATCCAGCTGGTGCTGGAAACCTGCCTCGCCGACAACCGTCAGGCGTGGGAGCTGGGCTCCGACGGAACGTACCGCCGTCGTACGCCCGGAGCGCAACCCGAACGGGCGACCCAGGCGTTGCTGAGCAAGAATCCGTGGGGCACGACGGCGGCAGCCCGCGCGCTCCGCAAACGCGCGCGCGAGTCGTCCTGATCGCGCTTGCGGGGCGCTTTTCTCCGCGCGCTCTTCGCTGTCCGCTATTCGCCCTCGCCGTCGTCGCTGGCGTCGATCTCCATCCCGTCCGATGTGTAGACCGCGACCCGGCGGCCGAGCACGTCCTCGAGCAGTTGTCGCTTGCGGCTGGCGCCCCAGCACTCGAGCCGGACGTTGGTGGCGCCATCGGCTTCGTGAGCCGTCACCCGCAGGGCTTCGGCAGTCCATCGGATGGACAGTGATCCCACGGCACCCACGTGCCCCCGATCGAGACCGTCGGCAAACCGCAGCAGTGCGGAGAGCCTGACGATGCGCTCGCGCAGCGCGCGCTCGAGCTGGCCGAAGCCGCGATGTTTGAGGCGCGGAGGCGCTCCGCGATGGTAGCGGGCGATATGCGCGATGGCGATCTGTTCCGAGGGCGTCATCCCCAGCAATTCGGCGTGGGAGATGAGATGGAACGAATGTTTGTGGTGCTTTTCGTAGTTGATGTGGTAACCCACATCGTGCAGCAGAGCGGCATCGGCCAGCATGCGACGGTCGTCGACGGTCAGATCGAGCCGCCCCGCCAGTGCATCGAAGAGCTGCATGGCCAGACGCTGGACCTGACGGGCATGCGGCTCCTCATAGTGGCAGCGTTCGGCGAATTCGCGCACCGAGCGTTCGCGGGCCGTGCCGGGATCCGCCACCACCGGGGTGACGCGCGCGGCCTCGAGCAGCAGTCCTTCACGGATACCGTACCCGGACGTCAGCATGTCACGGGGGTCGAAACGGGCGAGCACCTCGGCGGCCACGGCGAGACCGGCCACGATGATGTCCGAGCGCGCGGGATTGAGTCCCGCCACCCGTTGGCGCTCTTCACTGTTCAGACGCTGCAGCCAGTCGAGCACATGTTCCAGCTCCACGCGCGTGACGCGTGTCCCATGGGGAGAACGCACCGACACCCGCTGACGGGCGAGCACCATGCCGGCGAGATTCGTGAACGTGCCGCCGGAGCCGATCACCTGCGCGCCGCGCCAGTCCTTCACGGGCAGGGCTCTCTTGATGCCGTCCCGCACGTGGGCCCGCAGCGCACGGACGCGCCGGGGCCGCACCGTCGGGGTGAGAAACCGTTCGGTGAGACGCACGGCTCCAAAAGGCAGCGACGCGACACGTTCGATGAGTCCGTCCTTGGCCAGCACCAGTTCCAGTGAGCCGCCGCCGATGTCCATGATGACGGTGCGGCCGGCGCCCAGCTCGAAGTGGGCGAGCGCACTGCGGAAGCAGAGCAGGGCTTCCTCCTCGCCGCTCAGCACGCGCACGGGATGTCCCGTGGATGCGGTCACCCGGGAGGTGAAGTCCTCGGCGTTCTCTGCATCACGCACGGCGCTGGTGGCGACGATCTCGATACGGGCCGCGCCGAGCTGCGCGGACAGCGTGGTCATGCGCTGGACCGCCGACACGGCGGCGTCCATCGCCTCGGGGGAGAGCCGCCTCGTGGCTTCGATGCCTTCGCCGAGGCGCGGCATGGCCTTCATTTCGTCGATGACGCGGATCTGTCCGACCGGCGACACGTCGGCGATGATCTGTCGCACCGAATTCGACCCGATGTCGATGGCGGCGATGCGGATGTCACCAGTGGAAAGTGGTGCGCCGGTCATGATGGGTCGGATGGCGGAAGCGGCGTGTGTGGCATGGGATGATCGTCGTGCGGAAGATCGTACCGATGGCGGATCTGCTTGCCCTCCGCAAGATAGACGGCGTTCTCTCCGATGTTGGTGGCGAGATCGGCGATCCGTTCGAGATTGCGGCTCACGAGCAGCAGCTCGAGAGCCACGGGAATGAGTCGCGGATCGGCGGTCATGTCCGCGGAGAGTCGGCGGTAGATCGCCCCGTGCAGGGCATCCACCTCGTCGTCGGCCTTGCCCACCGCGCGCCCGAGGGTGCCGTCTTCCCGGATGAAGGCGTCGAGCGCGTCACTCAGCATGGCGCGGGCGCGGCGGGCCATCTCGGGCAGTGCGGGAAGAGCCGGCGCCGGCCCGCGCAGGGCGGCCAGGCGCACGGTGGCCTCGGCGATGTTCACGGCATGGTCGCCCACCCGCTCGAGATCGCTGGACACCTTGATGGCTCCCACGAGAAAGCGGAGATCACGCGCCATGGGTTGCTGCAGGGCCAGCATGGCGATGGCCCGTTCCTCGGCTTCCACTTCGAGGCGATCGAGGATCTCGTCGGCGTCGATGACGGCGTCCGCCTTGTCGGCATCACGTTCGAGCACCGCTTCCATGGCCAGATGCACGAGCGATTCGGCCCGTTCGGACATGTCGAGCAACTGCTGCGTGAGCGCGGCCAGATCGTCGTGGAAGTGGCGGTAACCAGGGGACATCTGCGGCATCAGCCGAATCTCCCGGTGATGAACGCCTCGGTGCGGGAATCCGCCGGGCGGGTGAAAAGACGGGTGGAAGGACCTTCTTCGACGAGAACCCCGTCCACCAGGAGCGCGGTGCGGTCGGCCACACGCGCGGCCTGATGGAGATTGTGCGTCACGATCACGATGGTGAGTTCCTGCCGCAGTTCATACACCAGTTCCTCGACCCGTTGTGTGCCCTGCGGGTCGAGGGCACTGGTGGGTTCGTCGAGCAACAGGACTTCGGGGTCGTTGGCCAGTGCGCGCGCGATGCAGAGACGTTGCTGCTGTCCGCCCGAGAGCTGACGGGCATCCTGCCGGAGACGATCGGCCACCTCGTCCCACAGCGCGGCCCGGCGCAAGGCGTGCTCCACGACATCGTCGAGGGCACGTCCGCGCAACTGCCGGTTGAGTTGCGGTCCGTAGGCGACGTTGTCGCGAATGGAGCGGGGAAAGGGATTCGATCGCTGAAAGACCATGCCCACCCGCTGGCGCAGCACGCTGGTGTCGATGTGCGAGGCGTACAGATCCTCATCGCCGAGGCGGATGGTGCCGGCGTGACGCACCCCAGGCAGGCCGTCGTTGAGACGATTGATCGCGCGCAGCAGGGTGCTCTTTCCGGATCCCGATGGTCCGATCAATGCGGTCACCGAGCGGGCGGGCACCTGCAGCTCCACGTTGTGGAGGGCCGGTGTGGCGCCGAACCAGGCGGAGAACCGGGCCACGGTGAGCGCCGCCGTGCTTTCGAGCGACACCACGCGGGAAGCCCCGGAGGGCGTGGTGCGTTCACTCATCCGAACCGTCCGGTCACGTACGCTTCGGCGCGCGAATCCCGTGGTGTGGTGAAGAGCTGACGCGTGGGCGCACATTCGGCGATGAGCCCGTCGAGCAACACGGCGGTGGTGTCGGAGATGCGTGCGGCCTGCTGCATGTTGTGTGTCACGAGGAGCATCGTGACGCTGCCGCGCAGATCGTAGAGCAGTTCTTCCACCCGTTGTGTGGCGATGGGATCGAGCGAGGCGGTGGGTTCGTCCAGGAGCAGAACATCGGGGCGCACGGCCAGTGCCCGGGCGATGCAGAGTCGCTGCTGCTGTCCCCCGGACAGGATCATGGGGTTGCCGAACAACCGGTCGGCCACCTCCCGCCAGAGACCGGCCCGCACGAGTGCATCTTCGACGGCGTGTTCGAGGTCTCTTTTGAGGACCGATGGATGATTCACGCGCACGCCGGCCGCGACGTTGTCGAAAATCGACTGCGTGACAAAAGGGGTCGGATGCTGAAACACCATGCCGATACGGCGACGCAGAGCGGTCACGTCCACGTCGTCCGCATAGACATCGGTACCGGCGGTGGTGTCGGCCGCGTGGTGGGCATCGGTCCCGGTATCCGTCCTGCTATCGGTCAGCGTGATGCGTCCGCGCACCCAGGCTCCGGTATCGCGTTCGTGCAGCCGGTTGATGCAGCGCAGCACCGTGGACTTTCCGCAGCCCGAGGGGCCGATGAGTGCGGTGACACGCCCCGCTTCCGCGGTGAGCGCCATGCCATACAGCACATTGCGCGAGGCGAAGCCGGCACTGAGCCGTTCGAGACGGACGGTCGGCGGCGATGAGGCCATGGTGAGCTCAGCCATCCGTCGCCTTGGTGCCCCGCATCGTGGCGAACAGGCGCGCGCGTGCATGGAGCACCCCACGCGAGGCGAGCCCGATGCCGGCCACGAGCAGCAGCAACAGGAGTGCGCCCGCCCACGCCTGTCCGCGCCACTCTTCGTATGGACTCTGCGCGTAGGTGTAGATCTGCAACGGCAGTGCAGCGATGGGGCGCGTGGGATCGACCGACCAGAAGGGATTGCCGAACGCGGTGAAGAGCAGAGGGGCCGTCTCACCGGCCACACGGGCCAGTGCCACGAAGATCGCCGTGATCACGCCGGGCATGGCGGTGCGCAGCACGATGCTGAGCGCCGTACGCCACTGACTGAAGCCCAGCGCAAGCGCGGCCTCGGCCAGCGAGGGCGGCACCAGCCGCACCATCTCCTCGGTGGCGCGGGTGACGAGCGGTACGACCAGCAGACCCAAAGCCACACCACCCGCCCATGCGGAGAAGTGGCCGGCGGGGCGCACGATGAGTTCCCACGCCACGATGCCCATCACGATGGACGGAAGTCCGCCGAGCACATCGGCCAGCAGACGCACGAGGCGTGCGAACCGGGTGATGCGATGTTCGGCGAGATAGAGTCCCGCGCCGATGCCGATCGGGACGGCGATGGTCAGCGCGATGACCACCAGCAGCGCGGAGCCGACGATGCCATTGGCCACACCGCCACCACGCACGCCTGGTGGTGCGGGAACGGCGGTGAGGAATGTGGGGGTGATCTGCCCGATGCCGTTCACGATCAGATGTCCCACGATCATGAGCAGCGGCAGCAGGGCGATGAGGCCGGCGCCCCACGTGCAGATGGTCATGACGACAGCTTGCCGGCGGCGTCTGGCGCTCATGGGGCAACGCCCGGTGGCATGGGTAACCCGTCGGTGGCAGTGTCTTCCCGCGCCACACGCGCAACGAGCAATCGCGCAAGCAGATTGACCAGCAGCGTCACGGTCAGCAGCAGCAGGGCCACCGCCATGAGCGCCGACAGATGCAGCGGGTCGGAGGCTTCCGCGAATTCATTCGCCAGCATGGCCGCCATGGTGTAGGCGGGCGCGAAGAGCGAGTCGGGAATGGTGTGCCGGTTTCCGATGACCATGGTGACGGCCATGGTTTCTCCGAGTGCCCGACCGAGCCCGAGGATGATGCCGCCGAACAGTCCCGTGCGCGCCGCCGGCAATACGGCATCGCGGATCATCTCCCACCGCGTGGCGCCGAGGGCGAGTGCCGCTTCACGCTGGGCGCGCGGAACCGCGAGGATCACATCGCGACTCACGCTGGCGATGTACGGTAGCACCATGATGGCCAGAATCAGGGCCGCGGCCAGCAGACTCGGGCCATAGGCGGGTCCGGAAAAACCCGGCATCCACCCGAGATGTGCCATGCTCCACGGCATGATGGAGCGGCGCAGCAGCGGCACCAGCACGAAGATGCCCCAGAGTCCGTACACCACCGAGGGAATGGCCGCGAGCAGATTCACCAGGAAGGCCAGCGGCTCCCGCAGCGCACGCGGCGCGATTTCGGTGGCCAGCAATGCCACCCCGATGCCCAGCGGGGCCGCGATGGCGAGGGCGAAGGCCGACGAGACGAGGGTGCCCACGATCAACGGCGCCGCGCCGAAACGGTGCTGCGGGACATCCCATGTGGACTGCGTCAGCAACGGTCCTATCGCCGACGACAGCGTGGGCCACGCGCCAGCGAACAGCACGATGGCAAGCAACGCCAGAACCGCCGGAATGGCCGCGGCGCAGATGGTGATGGTAGCCTGGTAGATCCGGTCGGCGGTGCGGGAGGGCATCACCTCAAAGTTAGGGGTGTGCCGCCGGTGGTGAGAGGAGTGCCTCCGCCTGATCGACCACGCGCGCGGCGGCCTCGGTGGGCAGTGGCACGTACCCCAACGTCGAGGCGATATCGCCGTTCTCGAGCAGGGCCCAGCGCAGGAATGCGCCCAGCTGCTGCGACTTCACCGCGCCGATGGCATCGGGCGCGACCAGCATCCAGGTGAACGATGCGATGGGATAGGATTGTGCACCCGGAGCGTCCACCAGCGAGACACGCAGATCCGTGGCCGCCCGGCTGTTGGACACGAGCCGGTCGAGCACACTGGTGGCGGCCGTGGCGATCTCGAATGGCATGGGCGACACGAAACGTCCGGCCTGGTTGCGGATATGGGCCACCGGCAAACGGTTCTGCCGCGCATAGACCACTTCGAGATACCCGATGGCACCGGGCATCTGCTTCACCTGGCCGGCCACGCCCTCGTTGCCCTTGCCGCCCAGTCCCACCGGCCAGGGCACCTCCTTGCCGCGTCCCGGCCCCGCGGCCCACGCCGGGCTCACCGTCGTGAGATAGTCGCTGAAGATGTACGAGGTGCCGCTGCCGTCGGCCCGATGCACCACGAGAATGTCCGACGCGGGGAGCGTGACGCGGGGATTGAGCGCGACCAACCGGTCATCGTTCCATCGGGTGAGCTTGCCGAGGAAGATGTCGGCAATCACGTCGGCGCTGAGATTCAGCGGACGGGTGAGGCCGGGCAGGTTGTACGTGATGGCGACGGCGCCGACGACCGTGGGAATGTGCAGAATGCGCATGCCGGCCGCGGCGAGTTCCGCGTCGGTCATGGGCACATCGGTGGCGCCAAAATCCACCGTGCGGGCCACCACTTGCCGGATGCCGGCACCGGAGCCGATCGACTGATAGTTGATGCGGGTATTCGCGTACTGCGCGTATTCGTTGAACCAGCGCGCGTAGAGCGGATAGGGGAAGGTGGCACCGGCCCCCGTGATGTCCACGCGGGTGGAGGTCATCACGTTCCCGGTTCCACCGGAATCGGTCACGCCATTGCGCGGGCCGGAGCTGTTGCGATTGCCGGCGCCGGCGTGGTCGCCGGCGCACGCACCGAGCACGATCGCCGCGGCGGTCACTGCGGTGACCATCATCGCGCTGATGCCTGAAGCATGGCGTCGCGGGAACGCGCGCCGTACACGCCTGTCGGAGAGACTTCCGGAATTCACGTCAGATACGGTTGGCAAATCCCATGAATTTGAAACGTCCATCCCGTTCGATCACGCTGCCGAAGAGATTACCCTCGAGTGTGGGCTTTCCGGGTGCCGCGAAACGCACTTCACAGCGCGTGTGCAGCAGATTCGCGCCGGCGGTATCGGGCGCGGTCGGACAATGCAGCCTGCTCACCGTGATGGTGCTGCCGCCCAGCCGGTTGACGAGCTGTCGTGCACCCTTGTCGGAGGACGCGAGAATCTGTCCCCAGAGCAGTTCGGGCGGGGCTTCGTAGGGCGGCCGGCTCATCGGCGATTCGGGATAGTACAGCCAGGCAAATTCCTGCCGGTTGAGCACCATCGCATTCAGGTCGGTGGTGTCGTGTGTGCTCACCGCGTGCGCGAGACGCGCCACCAGTGCTTCCATGGACGGACTGGCGTGCTGCAGCGTATCGACCGCAGGCAGGTCGACACGGAATCGACGCAGGTGTTCCTCCACCGGCAGAATGGAATCGACCACACCACCGGCGGCCACCACGTCACGGATGTGCGCGGCCTGCTCCGCGGCCGCCTGGTCGGCGGGGGAACGTTCGGGAGAGGTGCAGGCAGCGCAGGCCAGGATCAGGAGCGCCCGGCAACCGGCGCCGATGTGCGAGGCACGGAGAGAAAGACCGAAGGACTGCATCGGGAGATTCATCGGAGAGTGGCTGTGCGAACGGCCGGCGCCCGCAGTCGGGCACCGGCCGTTCGGACATCATGAAGCTATCAGTTCGTCGTCAGTTGCGTGCGTAGCTCGTCCAGTTGGCCCACCACTTCGTGCCGCCGGGCGCCGCGGCACCACGGTACGCCGTCGGCGTGATGAAGGTGCCGGCACGCGCCGCGATACGCGGATCGTTCGCGAAGCTGGAGAGGCCACCGGTGGCGATCGGCGAGCCGCTCGCGGGCGACCAGTCGAAGTTCGCGACCGTGGTGGTGGCCGAGCCCGTCGGCAGCGCCGCGAAGAGGCTGGCCGCCGTCACGGAGGCCGCGGCGACTTCGTTGGTCTGGCCACGCGCGGTGAATGCCGATTCCTGGCCGAAGTTCGTGCCGGTCGGGTCGAAGATCACCCCGTTGTTCTGCGAACCGTTCTCCGCGAGGTAGTTGCTCTTGAAGATGAGCGAGTCCACCTGGAAGCGGTTGTTGGTGGTGGAGTCGCGCATGGAGATGGCCTGACGCGGCCAGCGCGCGATGACACCGTTGATGTAGTAGCCGCCCGTGCCGCGACGGAGCACCATGCCCACGCCACCCTGCGTTGGCGTGGTCTGCGTGCCGCCGACACCGATGACGGTGTAGTTGGCGAACACGTTCATGGTCCAGAGGCCGTCCGCCGCGCCCGAGCTCTGGGCGTTGCCGCCGGAGGGCGCCGTGCAACCGCCACCGTTGCAGCCGTCCACTTCGAAGCCCTGCGGGTCGGCCGACACCGCGCCGGCACCGGCACGCGGCGTGATGTAGGTGGACTGGAAGGCGATCAGGAACTGATTGCGGCCGCGATAGCCTTCCGACGTGTCGAAGTGGTCGTCACCCGACTCGTAGGAAACGAGGTACTTGCCATCGACCGTGCCGCCGAACCACTCGAACGAGTCGTCGAGACCGGCCACCGACTGCAGGTATTCGAACGTCGTGCCGCTACCCACCGCGGCGAACGTGAACGAGTTCAGTTCGGCGTCGGGCAGCGTGGCATAACCGGCGAACTCCACACGTACATACCGCAGTGTGCCGCTGTTGTCGGCATCGTTCGTGCCGCCCGTGTACACCACGCCGGCCGGGTTGGCGCCCACCACGGAGCCATCGGAGCCTTCGACGATGATGTTGCCCGTGCGGTTGTTGCGCGCGTTGCCGACGATGATCAGACCGCCCCAGTCACCGGGCGAGCGGTTGCCCGCACTGCGCTGCGACGTCATGACGATCGGCGCGCTTTCGGTGCCGTTGGCCACGATACGGGCGCCACGCAGGACGAAGAGTGCCGAGCCGAGCGCGGTGGTGTCACCGACGATCCTGGTGCCGGCGTTCACGGTGAGCGTCGCGCCGCTGTTGACGTACACGAAGCCGCGGAGGACCCAGGTCGTGTCGGCCGTGAGCGTGCGGTTGGCCGCGATGGAGCCGCTCAGCGTCACCGTCGGATTCGGCGTGACCGCGTACGCCACCGACGCCGTCGCCGTTCCACCGGCCGTCACGTTCGCCGGCGAGCCCGTGACCGTACCGGCATACCGCACGTTGTTGCTCGTCACGGTGGCCGCGGCCACCGTGTAGCTGCCTGTCGCGACGGTGGCCGTCGTGGTGGCGGTGAGCGTCCTGTTGTAGCTGTTCGGACCGGTGACCGTCACGGCGCCATTCACGCCGCTCGGCAGACCCGTCACGTTGACCGTCAGCGTGCCGGTGGTCGGCGCGGCGGCGGTGTAGGTCACGGTCACGGTGGCGGAGCCACCCGCGGTCACCGTGGCCGGCGAACCGGACACGGTCGCGTTGTAGGTGACGCTGCTGGCGGTCACCGAGGCGGCGGTGACGGTGTAGCTGCCGGGCTGCGCCGTCGACACCGTGGTCGAAGCGGTGGCAGTCTGCGAGAAGCCGTTCGGCCCCGCGATGGTCACCGACGCGTTCGTGCCAGCGGGAAGACCGCCCACGTTGACGGCCAGTGTGCCGGTGGTCGGCCCCGTCGGCGTCTTGTCATCGTCGCTGCAGGCTGCGAGAGCGCACATGGCCAGGAAGGCCACCGCCATCGCGCGGAGGCGCACGAAAGAAGTCATCTGCATGTCGAGAGAGTGAGTGAAAGGTGGTGGATGGGGAGGACCATCCACGGCACCCGAAAGAAGGCCAGACATTGTGCCGTCAACGTCATGGCCCGGTCACGGTTGTGTCACCGTGCCGGGCCATGACGTCGATTCGGTGATCGGGCGCACTGTGGGGTGATCGGGCGCGGCGCCACGATCACCACGAGGCGATCACCGCGAGGCGATCACCGGTATCCGCTTACTGACGCCAGGAGAAGCCCATCGAGTACGTGCGGCCTGCGTTGTAGCCTTCGCGCTCGAGATTGCCCTGCATGAAGCGATAGCGCGCATCGAGCAGGTTGCGGGCGTCCACACGACCGGTGAGGCTGCCCCACACGGGGAAACGCAACGACAGGTCGACCACGTGACGCGGCACCTCGACGATGTTCGGCAGCGGCAGCACGCCGGCCGCGTAGATGCGCTCGCCCACCACGTTGTACAGCACGGTGGCGTTCGTGCTGCCACTGAGATTGGAGTACGACAGGCCGGCGTTCACCACGTACGGCGCCTGACCCACGAGGCGGCGCGTCTTGTCGGTGACCGTGAGCCCCTGCAGCGTGTCGAGATCCACCGAGGAGCGCATCAGCGTCACATTGCTGAACGCGGTGAACGGCGCCGCCCATTCACCCAGCATGGCCAATGACTTCCGGGCCTCGAGTTCGACACCGAGGTTCACGGCCTGCACAGCGTTCTGGAAGCGTGCCTGGTAGGCGCCCGACGTGGCCGACTCCACGCGTTCGATCGGCCGATCGAAACGCTTCGCGAACACGCCGATGCTGAACACCTCGCCCGGCGTGGGGAAGGCTTCCCAGCGCAGGTCGTAGTTGTCGATCAGCGAGCGGACCAGCTTGTCGTTGCCCGTGACGGACACCCCGCCGAGCACGTCGCGGAACGTGACCGGGGCGAGTTCACGATATTCCGGACGGGCCAGTGTGCGCGTGATGCCGAACCGCAGATTCTGGTTGTCCGTCAGGCGCGTGTTGAGCAGCAACGACGGCAGCACGTCGGTGTTGTCGAGCCTGGCCTCGGCGGTGAACCCGCCCTGCGTGCTGGATGCGACATCGATGTTGGCCTGCTCGACGCGGGCGCCCGCGATGATACGCACGCGGCTGCCGAGACCCCAATCGGTCATGAGATAGCCGGCGGTGGTCCGGTCAGTGGCCGTGTACGAACCGGCCTGACCGATGGGTTGCACGTTGATCTCCGAGCAGGTGTCGCAGGCCCGGCCGGCACCGAAGATCACGTCCGGCGTCTGGGTGCGGACGCTTTCGTCGGCCCGTGACAGGAACGCGTAGATCGGCGCCTGCGCCGAACGGTCGGTGGACCGGATGTACGCGCCGAACTTGACGACATTCTGATTCGCGATCGCGCCGATGTTCAGCGTGTGATCGAACTGCGCGGTGGTGTTGTTTTCCTGCAGGTCGAAGTACAGGCGGCGCGCGCCATCGAGCGACGACAGCAGCGAGTACTTGCCGTTGCCGTCCCGCGAGTAGACGATGTCGGAGCGGTCCGGCTCCTTGCGCGACGTGTTGGCATAGGTGGCCGACCACGCCGTCTTGTTGCGCTCACCGAGCTGGTGTTCACCCTGCAGGTTGGCCGTGGCCACGCCACGTTCCACGTATCGCAGCGTGGTGCGGGCGATGCTGTCGGCGAGATTCTCGTCGAAACCGCGATCGGTGCGGGCTTCGTTGTCGGCGCTGCGGGTGGCCGTCGTGTTGAGCGAGAAGCGATTGCCCTTGCCCACGATGGTCGAGAAGTTCGCGATGCCACCCCACTGGATGCTGGAACGCCCCGTCTGGCCTTCCACCTGGGTGAGCGGCACCACGGTGTTGTTCGGGCCCTGATTGCCCACCGCGAAACGTTCGTTGGCGCGCACTTCCTCCGAGTAGCCGTAGTTGGCACTCAGCACATAGCCGATGTGACGGCCGAGGATGGTGTTGCCACCGGTGGAGGCACCGAACGATCCATTGAGGCCGCCATTCTGCATGCGGGCATTCCAGACGTTGCGCTGCTGCAGCGCCATCTGGTTGTACGCCGTCTGCGGAATGTTGGACATGAAGTTCGCCTGCGAGATCGCGTCGGGAATGCGGCGCGCGCTGGAGGCCAGGCCGAAGAGCTCACCGCCGGCGCGCGGCGCCATGGGCAGGGTGTGGCCGTACACCAGGCTGTTGCCGCCGAACGACGTCGAGTAGTTGATCTGCCGACGCGCCGGGAATTCCCGTGTGCGGATGTTCACATTGGCGCCGGCGAAGTCGCCGGGCTGGTCGGGGGTGAACGTCTTGCTGGTGGTGACGTCCTGCAGCAGACCGGCCGGAAAGAGATCGAGCGGCACGACCTTGCGCTCGGGCTCGGGGCTCGGAATGCGCGCGCCATTGAGCGAAGCGGTGGTGTAGCGCTCACCGAGTCCGCGCACCTGCAGGTACTTGCCGTCCTGCACCGTCACGCCGCTCACGCGCTGCGCCGCCTGGGCGGCATCGCTGTCGGGGCTGCGGGCGATCTGTTCGGCCGTGATGGCGTTCACCACGTTGGTGGCGTTCTTCTGCTGATTGAGCGCTTCGGAGACCGTGCCCTTTTCCTTCGTGGCCGTCACACTCACCGCGGCCAGCTGCACGTCCGCGTTGGCGAGGGAGACGTCCTGTTCGATGGTGCCATTGGCCGGCACGATCAGGCCGGTGATGGTCTTGGGGCCGTAGCCGATGCGGCGGACCTGCAGGGTCACGGTGCCCGCGGGAATGCGGACGATGGTGTAGCGACCGTCGACGCCTGACTGGATCCCGAGTCCGGTGCCGACCACCTGGATCTGGGCGGCCGTGATACCCTGGCCGGTGGCCGCGTCGACGATACGGCCGGTGATGCGACCCGTCTGGGCGTCAGCGCCCTGAGCCCGGAGCGGCGAAGGGGCGACAAGCGAAGGGACGACAGTGGAAACGACGGCGGCCGTGATCGCCAGCGTCAGATGACGCGCAACACGGTGCAGTGCGTAGACCTTGGTCCGCATGAGAGTACGTGGAGACAGAGGAGACAGAGGAGACAGGCGGCACGGTCGGTCGACCACTGCCGGATGCCTCAAAACTCCGTGACCCAGGTTTCGAATAGCGCACAACCATGCAACGAATGTGTCACAGCAGGGTGGGCGGGCAGGTCCGGCGACTGACACCCGACGCTGGATTGGGACGAAGCGCGCTCCTCACATTTCTGACGAATTGCGTCTGGTGCAGGCGTGGCGGGTGTTGTATAGTCGCGACCGTATGACGCCCCCCGATCCGACCCTGCATCGACGCCGCGTGGCGTCTCCACCGCCCACGGACCCTCAGACCCGTGCCGAAGCCCTCTCCGTCGCGGCCAAGGCCCTCCGATCGGCGGAGCACGTCTGCGTGCTGACGGGCGCCGGCATTTCCGCGGAGAGTGGCATCCCCACGTTCCGGGAGGCGCAGACGGGGCTCTGGGCCCGGTTTTCCGCACAGGAGCTGGCCACCCCCCAGGCGTTCGCCCAGCACCCGTCCCGGGTGTGGCAGTGGTATGCCATGCGGCGGGCCATGATCCGCGCGGCCCAGCCCAATCCGGGGCATGCGGCGCTGCTCAATCTCGCGCTGCGGGTGGCGCACTGTACCATCGTCACCCAGAACGTGGACGATCTGCACGAGCGGTCGGGCGTGCGCGATCCCATCCGCCTGCATGGTTCGCTCATGCACATCCGCTGCAGCGGCGGCTGTCCGGGCAGTGTGCCGGCGCCGGAAGAGGCCTCCACGGAAGTGCCCCGTTGCCCGACCTGCGGCGCACTCATGCGTCCGGATGTGGTGTGGTTCGGGGAGTCGCTACCGATGGGGCCCTTTGGCGCGGCGCGTGATGCGGCGGTGGCCTGCGACGTGTTCCTTTCCGTGGGGACCTCCAACATCGTCGAACCAGCGGCTTCGCTGCCGTGGATCGCGGCCACGCACGGCGCCACGGTGATCGTGGTCAATCCGTCCATGGAAGGACAGCGCAAGGGCCCGTCCATTCTGCCCATCGAAGGGCCGGCCGGTGTGATGCTGCCGCGGCTCATTGCCGAGGCCTTCGCGGGCCGCCGGCCGAGGCGGCAGGCGGAGTAACACAGGGCCGCGCGGGGCCGGTCGGAGTAACGGCGCCTCCGGGGAGGTTTGGAGACGGACCGGATCGGCGAGTTG
Source organism: Gemmatimonas aurantiaca (assembly GCF_037190085.1). Taxonomy (NCBI): domain Bacteria; kingdom Pseudomonadati; phylum Gemmatimonadota; class Gemmatimonadia; order Gemmatimonadales; family Gemmatimonadaceae; genus Gemmatimonas; species Gemmatimonas aurantiaca. The sequence continues at coordinate 418,474 of NZ_JBBCJO010000012.1, read as the reverse complement.
GGGGCGAACTACGGGCGTTGAGTGGCCGCCTGCGGCGGCGATACCGGCAGGATGAACAGCGGGATGAACTGCAGGATACCAGCGGGATGAATGTTGGTTCCTCGAGTGGCAGGTGCCTGAACTTGCCGGTACGTTGACGTGATCGAACCGACCGACGAGGCGTGAGGAATATGGGCGAGTACAAGTACGAGTTGATCGTCTACTGGAGTGCAGAGGACGCGGCGTTCGTCGTCGATGTGCCAGAGCTACCCGGATGCATGGCGCATGGCCCGACCCCGACGGCGGCCGTCAGTGAGGCGCAAATGGCGATCGCACTCTGGATCGACGTGGCCCGCGAATCGGGTCGTGTGGTGCCGGAGCCAAAGGGCCGCCGGCTTCTCTTGGCGTAGCGTCGCCCGCCGGTACCGCGCCTGCGGGGCGTCCTCGTTCAGCCCGGCAAGCCCGCTCGTTGCTCCGCGTCGAACCGGGGCAACCACGCCTGAATGGTGGTCCCCACATTCACGGTACTCTCGGCCCGGACGCGTCCTCCGTGGGCTTCGGCGAGATGCCGCACGATGGACAAGCCCAGCCCGGTGCCGCCGGCCTCACGCGAACGCGCGGGGTCGGCCCGGTAGAATCGCTCGAAGATGCGCGGCAGATGTTCGGCGCCGATGCCCACGCCGGTGTCGCGCACACCGATCCATGTGCCACCGTCTCCTGGGGTGGCCACGAGGGTCACGCGGCCCGTCGAGGTATGACGCAGCGCATTCTCCGCGAGGTTGCTCAGGATCTGCCGGGCCGCGGTAGGATCGGCATAGATCCGCTCGGCGCCCGGCGCGATCTCGGTGTCGAGCACCACGCCCTTGTTCCGCGCGGGGAGCTGCAGAGGCGCCAGGATCTCCGTGGCCAGGGAGGCCATGTCGAGATCGATCGGATTGGGCAACCAGCCGCCCGATTCGATCCGCGAGAGATCGAGCAGGTCGTCCACGATGCGCTGCATGCGACGCACACTGGCGTCCATCATCTGCAGAAACTCCCCGCGCAATTCGGCCGGCAACTGTTCGTCCTGCAACGTCTCCACGAATCCACCGATCACGGTGAGTGGGGTGCGCAGTTCGTGTGACACGTTCGCGACAAAGTCACGTCGCACGGCCTCGAGTCGCCGCACCGGCGTGAGATCGTACAACGCGAGCACCGCGCCCCCGTCGGGCAGCGGGCGCGCGGTGAGGGAGAGGGTGCGATCGTCGACGCGCACTTCTCCCGGCGCCACATCCGTTCCGGAGAGCGCCGACGCCAGCGCATCCCGGAGCGTGCGATCCCGTGGGAGATAATCGGCAGGGAAGGGCACCGCCTCCTTGAGACGCAGCAATTGTCGCGCGGTACCGTTGATGCGCACGACACGCTGGCGCTCGTCCACCGCCACGACCCCTTCGTTCAGCGATTCGGTGAGCGCCACAAGCAGCGCCTCCTCAGCCTGCAGCAACTGCAGGCGGGCGTCGAGCTGTTCGGCCAGTCGGCGCAGTGCGTCGGCCAGGTCGCCCACTTCACCACCCGCAATGGTGTGCGACGGGCGCTGGGTGAGATCGCCGGCCGCGAGTCCACGCGCCACGTCGCGTAGTTCCTCGATGGGCCGTGCCACCGGACGCGCGAGCACCTGCGCCAGGACGACACCCACCAGCAGCGCGGCAATGCCGGCAATGACGATGTCGCGGCGGATGGCCGCCAGCATCTCGTCGGTGGCCTGCGATGCGGTGGACGAAGGCACCGCCGGCCCTTCGGCGCGGACACGCTCGGTGACCCGTCGCTCCACGGCCACCAGCACGATCGCCATCAGCACCGTCGCGACGACGAAGGCGTTGAGGACGATGCGCTGCGTGAGTTTCACGTGAACAGGTGGGCGTGAAGACGAAGATCGATGCGGACCGCGCGCCCGGTCACACGAGGCGCGGCGCGCTCGCCCGCAGGCGATATCCGAAGCCGCGCACGGTCTCGATCAACTCCCCGGCCGCGCCCAGCTTCGACCGCAGACGCTGCACGTGCATGTCCACCGTGCGTGTCTGGATGTCGGGCGCCGCTTCCCACACGGTTTCGAGCAGATGCCCGCGGCCCTGCACACGGCCGCGTCGTTCGGCCAGGGTGAGCAGCAGTTTGAACTCGGTGGGCGTGAGTTCCACGTCCTGTCCGTCCACCTTCACCGTCATGGCCGCCCGATCGATGTGCAGCGGACCGATGACCAGCGTATCGGCGCTCACCGGTGTGGCTGAACCGGTGCGCCGCAGAATCGCGCCGACCCGGAGCACCAACTCCGCCGGCGAGAACGGCTTGGTGAGATAGTCGTCGGCGCCCAGTGAAAGTCCGCGGATGCGATCGGGTTCCTCGCGTCGGGCGGTGAGCATCAGGACGGCAACGTCGCGGGTGCTGTCGTCGGTGCGGAGTTGTTCGAGCACATCGAAGCCCGACATGCCGGGCAGCATGAGATCGAGCACGATGAGCGACGGACGTTCCCGTCTCGCCACTTCCAGCGCGTCGGGGCCGGAGGCGGCGGTGGCCACCCGATAGCCCGCCTTGGCCAGATGGTAGGCGACGAGGGCGACGATTTCGGGTTCATCGTCGACGACGAGAATGCGGTCTGTGGCTGGCGGAGCGGGGTTCATGCAGGGGTCAGGTCGAACCGGACACGGCCGGGGACGCCGAGGAGGTTGCGATCACCGCCGCACGCTGCAGCAATCGTCGCTGGATCTTGGCGACGATCATCTCGATCGCGACGGTGTTGCTTCCCCCTCGGGGGACGATCACATCCGCGTAACGCTTGCTGGGCTCCACGAACTGGAGATGCATGGGTTGCACGGTCGTGAGATACTGGTCGAGCACCGACTCCAGCGACCGCCCGCGCACCGCCGTATCGCGGCGAATGCGCCGGATGAGGCGGATGTCGGGATCGGCATCCACAAAGACCTTCACTTCACACTGGGCCCGGATGTTCGCGTCGGCAAGCAGCAGGATGCCGTCGATCACCACCACATCCGCGGGTTCGATCCGTCTGGTATACGCACTGCGGGAGTGCGTGGCGAACTCGTAGTGCGGCATGTCCACCGCCTCGCCACCGGCGAGCGTCGCGATGTGCTCGGACAGCAATTCCACATCGAACGCGTCGGGGTGGTCCCAGTTCACCTGATGCAGTTGCTCCAGTGTGAGGTGCCGGAAATCGCGGTAGTACGCGTCCATCTCGATGAACGCGACCGAGGCGCCGGGAAGCGCTTCGGCCACTTTGCGCGCCACCGTGGACTTTCCGGAGCCGGTGCCTCCCGCAATGCCGATGATGAGCGGTTTCATGTACGGACCTGCGGGATCGTGCGTGACACAGCAACCAACCTGCCCAGGCGTCGTGTCCGGATCGCCACGACCGTGTAACGACCCTGTATCGGCGATCCGGTACCGATGTATGCCATCCCGAAAGTTCGCGGACGGGCCGGGGGCCCGGCAAGCGTGGCAGGGTACCCGGGTCATCTGCCCCTCCAAAGGGCGGGGAGGAGCGACTAGCATTCCCCTATGGAACAACTGCCTGCAGGTCTCCAATGCGTGGTCCGCCGACGGTCGGCGCTCCTGGCCCTGGCGACGACCCTGGGCGCGATCGCCCCCGCCGCGCTCCCGTCTCCCGCCGGCGCCCAGACCAAGGTGGATCTGGTCATCGCCTCCACCACCGATGTGCACGGTCGCCTGCGTGGCTGGGACTACTACGCCGGCGCGCCCGACCCTACGCACTCGCTGGCGTCCGCGGCCACGATCATCGACTCGGTCCGTGGCGCCAATCCCGGACGGGTGGTGCTGGTGGAGGCCGGTGACATTCTGCAGGGCAACCCGCTGACGTATGTGGCCGCGCGGGTGGCGCCTCCACCGGTGCATCCGGTGATCGCCGCCATGAACGTGATGCGCTACGACGCGGCCGTGCTGGGCAATCACGAATTCAACTACGGCGTGCCGTTGCTGAAACGCGCCATCGCCCAGGCCGGATTCCCGTTCGTGGCCGCGAACGTGCACTACACCGATGGCCGCCGGTTCGTCGCCCCACTGGCCATGGTGACACGGGCCGGTGTGCGTATCGCCATCGTAGGCGGGACCACCCCCGGATCGATGGTGTGGGACCGCGACAATCTGCAGCAGGCCGGTGTGACGGTGTCCGACATCGTCCCCGCCGTGAAGGCCTCGGTGGCCGAGGCGCGACGTCGCAAGGCCGACGTCGTCGTCGTGCTGCTGCACTCGGGACTGGGGGAGCCGGCCACGTACGACAGCGTGGCCACCGGCTTGCCGTCGGAGAATGTGGCGGGACGCATCCCGCGGGAGATCCCGGGCGTGGACGTGGTGGTGTTCGGCCACTCCCATCGGGAAGTGGTGGACACCACCATCGGCGGCGCGCTGGTGATGCAGCCGCGGAACTGGGCCGGTTCGGTGGGAGTGGGCACCCTCACGCTGGAAAAGACCAAGGGCAAGTGGACCGTGGTCGCCAAGCGCGGGGAACGGGTGCTGGTCACGGGACACAAGGAGTCACCCGCGATCCTGGCCGCGTTCGCGCGGACACACGAGACCGCCCGCACCTGGGTGCAGACGGTGGTGGGCCGCACGTCGGTGGCATGGCGGTCCGACAGTGCGCGGGTGACCGATGTGCCGCTCATGGATCTGGTGGCCGAGGTGATGCGACGCGAAACCAAGTCGGATCTCGCCGCGGTGTCGGTGTTCTCACTGGACGCCACGTTGCCGGCCGGTGACATCACGCGGGCCATGATCGCGCGGCTCTATCCGTACGACAATACGCTGCGGGCCGTGCGGGTCACGGGGGCGCAGATCCGGGCCTACCTCGAGCACTCGGCGCGTTACTACCGCTCCCTGGGCCCGGACGGGCAGCCTCCCGCCAATGGGATCATCGATCCGGCGGTGGCTGGCTACAACTTCGACATGCTGGCCGGTGTCGACTACGTGCTCGACCTGCGGCAGCCCGTGGGACAGCGCGTGACGCGCCTGCAGTATCAGGGGCGCGACGTGCAGCCCGGCGATACGTTCACCATGGCGGTGAACAATTACCGGCAGTCGGGCGGCGGTGCGTACGCGATGCTGGCCGATGCGCCCGTGATCTACGAGCGGGACACCGATATCCGTCAACTCGTCATCGCGGAAATCGAGCGGGTGAAGCAGATCGAGCCGGCCCAGTACTTCACGGCCAACTGGACCATCGAGCCGGCCGCGGCGCGCGAAGCCATCATGCGTGAGCAGCAGCGTGGGCGCCGCGCCGAGGCCACAGGTCGGGCCTCCGCATCGACCGTCAGCACCACACCCGGTCAGCGGACGTTGCGTGTCATCGCGATGAGCGATTTTCACGCGCAACTGGCGCCCCGTGTCGAGGGCGGCAGCCCCATGGGTGGTGCCGTGGCGCTGTCCGCCGCCTTGCGCAAGGCGCAGGGGGAGTGTGTCGCGCCGGCCTGTGAGAACGTCATCATCGATGCCGGCGATCTGTTCACTGGCACGCCGGCATCCGACTGGGATTCGGGACGGCCCACGGTGGGCGTGGTGAACCGGTTCGATATCGCCGCGGGGGCACTGGGCAATCACGAGTTCGATCTGGGCCAGGACACCCTGCGCGTGCGTCTGCGGGAGCTCCGCTACCGGGTGCTCGGCGCCAATGTCCGTGGCCCCGATGGGCAGATGCCTTCGTGGCTGCGCGCCGACACGATGGTGCAGCGCGGCGGCATCCGCATCGGCATCGTGGGCGCGGCGGGCACGCACACGTCGACCAGCGCCAGTCGCCGCAAGGTGGAGGGGCTGACCTTCCTCGATCCGCTTCCGGTGTATCGGGAGCGGGCCCGCGCGCTGCGCGCGGCCGGCGCGCAGGTGATCATCTTCGTCGTTCATGACGGGGGACGGTGCGAGCGCGATCGGCCCACGGTGTGTGAAGGGGAGGGCATCGCGCTGGGACGGCGTGTCGCGGCGCTGGGCGCCGAACGTCCCGATGTGTACGTGATGGGACACGCGCACGTGAACCTCGCGTTCGACTTCGATGGCATGCCGGCCGTGGAGCCTACGTCGAGCGGACGCGGCATCGTCGTGGTCGATCTGCCGGTGGGTGGCGGTGCGGCGCGCACGGAAATCCGTCCCGTGCGCGGCAATGTGACGGAGGGCGCCGAGCCGTCGGTGGATTCCATCGTGCGGGTGGCATCGGCGCGCTCGGAGGCCAAGGAACAGCAGCCCGTGGCCACCATCGCCGCCGATCTGCGTCGCACGGGCAATCAGTATCCCCTCGGCAACCTCATCGCCGATGCCGTGCGTACCATCGGTGCCGGCGATATCGGCATGATGAACAACGGCGGCATTCGTGTGGACGTGCGGGCGGGACCGATCGCGTTCGGAGGGGTGCATCGGATCAGTCCCTTCGGGAACATGCTGGTGCGCATGCGCGTCCGTGGCCGCGATCTCAAACCCATGATGGAGCGCACGTTCGCGCGCAACGCGCCCGACGCGCACGTGAGCGGATTGCTCATCGAATACGATGCGACCAAGCCCGACGGGCAGCGTATCACGCGTCTGACCGCAGCCAACGGTGCCGCGATCGTTCCCGATCGCATCTACAGCGTGGTCATGAACGATTTCATGATCGACGATCTCTATCTGGATCTGCAGAAGACGGCGGTTTCGGTGGAATACCTGCCCATCCAGGACAGCGATGCCCTGGCCGAGTATCTGCGACGTCAACCGCAGCCGGTGCAGGCCGATAGCACCGTGCGTATCCGTTCCGTTTCACCGGGTGCCCGCTGATGACCGATACCATCGATACGACCGGCCGGGAGATCCGCGCCTTCGTGAACGAACGCGGCGTGAGCGTTCCATCGGGTTCGGTCGCGCTCGACGCCGTGCGGGCATTGCGAGCGGATCTGGCCGCGGAAATCGAGGCCGGAACGGCGCAGCTCACCGACAGTCGCGGACTGCCCGTGGCGGCGCAGGAGCCACTCGTGAATGGCGCGATTTATCGCGTTGTTCCGGTACGGCAGCGGGTGGGTGCGGACGACGCGGGCGTTCCGACATGAGTCTATCAGACATAAACATCGACGACACCACGCTGGCGGAGCTGATCCGCCGGTTGCCCAAGGCCGAGTTGCACTGTCATCTGGATGGATCGCTGCGGTCGTCCACATTGATGGAACTGTCGGCCGCACGCGGCATCACGCTGCCGGCGGCCACACCCGACGCGCTGGCATCGTGGATGCGCGTGGACGATGCGCGCAATCTCGAAGAATATCTGGCCCGGTTCGACGTCACACTGGCCGTCATGCAGACCGTCGCCGAACTGGAGCGCGTGGCCTACGAGTTCGTCGTCGATGCCGCGCTGGACGGAGTGCGATACATCGAGGCCCGTTTCTGCCCGGCACTCAACACGCGGGAAGGGCTGCGTGTGGACGAGGTGATGGACGCGGTGTTGCGGGGGCTTTCCCGGGGCGAACGCGAATCGGGCACGGTGGCCCGCGTGATCGTCTGTGCGCTGCGCAGTTTCCCGTGGCCACATGCGATGGAGATGGCCGAGTTGGCGGTGGCGTACCGGGACCGCGGGGTGGTGGCATTCGATCTGGCGGGTGGCGAGTTGGGCAATCCGGCGCATGTGCATGCCCAGGCTTTCGATTTTGCGCGCAATGCCAATCTGGCCGTCACGGTGCACGCGGGCGAAGGTGATGGCGCGACTTCGATTGCCGAGGCGGTCCATCGCTGCGCCACCGATCGTATCGGGCATGGAACCCGTCTGCAGGAAGATGCGACGCTCGAATCGTATGTGGTCGATCGCCGCATCCCCCTGGAAGTATGTCCGACCAGCAACGTGCAGACGCGGGTCGCGCACACGTTCGCGGAGCATCCGTTGGCGCGGTATGTGGCGCTCGGCGCCGTGGTGACCATCAATACCGACAACCGGCTCATGAGCGGGGTGTCGTTGAGCGACGAATTCCGGCACTGCGTGACGCAGCTGCGTTTCGATGCCGGCACGATCGCATCGCTGGCCCTCAATGCCTTCGATGCGTCTTTTCTGCCGTGGGCCGATCGTCAGCGATTGCGTCGTGACGCTGTGCGCGATCTCGACCTGTGGATGCAGAATGCGTCGTCCGTCTTCGTTGCGCATCCGACCGCGTCCCAGGGAGTCGGTGCATGAATGCCCGTGTGTTCGAAACGGCGCTGCACGAATCCCGTCCGCCAGCCATGGGCGCGGGCGCGGCGCGTATCGCGGCCGACTACATCCGCCAGCGTGCCGGCGACGCGATGTCGCACCCGCTGCGGCCTCCGGTGTGTGGTATCGTGCTCGGTTCGGGGCTTGGCGGCCTGGCCGAACATATCGTGGACGCGGTGCGCATTCCGTTCTCGCACATCCCGGGATTCCCCACGGCGACGGTGGCGGGACACGCGGGGCAGTTGCTGGTGGGCACGCTGGCCGATCGGCCCGTGGTCGCGCTGGCAGGGCGTTTCCACATGTACGAGGGGCACGATGCGGCACTCGCCGCGTTCCCCGTGCGTGTGCTGCATGCGCTGGGCGCGCCGGTGTACATCGCGTCGAACGCGGCCGGCGGTGTGCGTCGCACGTTCGAACCGGGGGATCTGATGCTGATCGCCGATCACATGAATCTCATGTACCGCAATCCGCTCATTGGCCGTCCCGAGCCCGGCGACGAGCGTTTCCCCGACATGTCCGATCCCTACGACCGGGGACTGCGCGCGCTCATGCGCACTGCGGCGCAGCAGGTGGGGGTGCCGCTGCACGAGGGCGTGTACTGCGGACTGCTGGGCCCCACCTACGAAACGCCCGCGGAGGTGCGCATGCTCGAGCGGCTGGGTGTGGATGCGGTGGGCATGTCGACGGTGCCCGAAGTGATCGTCGCCCGCGCCGTGGGCATGCGTGCGGTTGCCGTTTCCTGCATCACCAACAAGGCGGCCGGTCTTTCGCATCAGGCATTGTCACATGCCGAAGTCATGGACGCGGGCCGCGCCGTGGCGGGGCGCTTCGAGTCGCTGATCACGGAGTTCGTGCGGCGGCTGCCGGATGGGGGCTGACGGGCTCGCGTGGGAGACTCTCACTTGGGGAGCGCTGGCCAGATTGTGTGGGCGCCCTGCGGGCGCGATACCCGCAGGATGAACAGCGGGATAAAAGCAGGATAAAAGCAGGATAGTCCTATGCCGGGAGCAGGTGATGTCGCGTGTCGGACAGGCAGTTTTTTGAATTGAACTGCGGGAGAAGAACGGGCCCAACCGCGCGACGGTTGTCTCCGTAGTTCATTTCAAAAAATCCACCTGTCCCCAGCGCGATGTCCTCGTCGCCCGCACGGGACAAATCCTGCTTTTATCCGGCTATTCATCCTGCGGGTATCGCCGCCGCAGGCGGCCCCGCACAGCCAGTAGATCACCTCGAGTCTATGGGGATCCGACTACCGCCCCGTCTGCGTATGCGGCAAACTGGCCAGCCGCCGCTTGAAGGCCTGAAAGGCCGGTGAATCGCGCGTGAGGGACTTGAGAATCACCGGGTCGATCTTCTCGATCTCCTTTTCGGTGGCTTCGATGCGGCTCTCCTCCACCGGATGTGACGAGAAGAACCCTTCCACCCCCGAGGGATTGCGCTGGCGCTCGGCGAGCAGGATGCGGAACATGCTCGGCATGCCCCGCGGGTCGATACCCGCCCGCGTCACGTACTTCACGCCATAACGATCGGCTTCGGCTTCGTCATCACGGCTGAACTTCGCAAAGCCCGCCTGCGCCAGGACCTGCACACCCGCGCCGGCGGCACCCTGACAGAAGGACGGTGCCAGAATGCAGCCGATGCTGAGTCCGGCGTTGGCCCGCTGCGCGGCGGCCATCTGCTTCATGCTGTGACGCTGCGTGACGTGCGCGATTTCATGACCGATCACGCCGGCCAGTTCGGACATGTTGGTGGTCTTCTCGATCAGCCCACGATTGACGTAGATGTGACCACCGGGCACGGCGAACGCGTTGATGTCGCTCTGATCCACGACGTTGAAGCGCCAGGTCAGACTCCGGTCGTCCACCACGCGCGCGATGGAATCGCCGAGCACGTTGATGTACCGCACGACTTCGGGATCGCGGACCATGGGCAGTTCGCGCTCGACCTGCTGCGCGTAGTCGTTGCCCATGGCCACTTCCTGACTCGTGTTGGGCACACAGGCTCCGAACAGCAGCACGATGGCGGCCAGTGACGTGCCGGCCAGACGTGCTCCAAGGCGTCTCGAGAGGACCATATGATTGCGCCGTACGTTCATGCGGTTGTGGAAGCGGTCGGGTCTGCAGATACTTGCTGGTACCTACCGGTACTCACAGGTGCTGGCAGATACTACCCGGATCGCCATCGTTTGCGCCGTACTGCCATGCCTCCGCCAGCTCCAACCCGGACGTCGTGAAGCTACTGACCCTTGCCCGTGATCTGCAGCGCCGAAAGGGCCGCGAGCGCCAGCAGCGTTTCGTGGCCGAGGGCGTGCGCGCGGTGGAGACCCTGCTGGCATCGCCCCTGGCGATCACCGGCATGCTGGCCAGTCCCGATGGCGCGTCGGACGCCCGTCGTGCGCGTCTCCTGACCGAGGCGCGGGCGCGGGGGATTCCCGTGCTGGAGGTCACGGAGAGCGAACTGCTGAGCGCGGCCGATACGGAGTCCCCGCAGGGCGTGCTGGCGGTGGCGGAGATCCCCACCCGTCGCCTGCCGGACCCCATGCCGCGCCAGGCCCGTCTGCTCATCCTGGACGCCCTGCAGGACCCCGGAAACGTGGGTACCGTCATCAGGACCGCGGCGGCGCTGGAAGTCACCGCCACGATCGCCCTGCCTGGCACGGTGGACCTCTGGAACGCCAAGGTCGTGCGGGGCAGCATGGGCGCCCTGTTCCAGCATCCGGCACTGGCGATGTCCTGGGCGGAGTGCGCCGCGGCCCTTGCCGCTCAGGGATTCGGGATCCTCGCGGCCGACACGGACGGCCAGCCCCTGGAGGAGATGCTCCGCGCGGGCATTCCCGATCGTGTGGCGCTCGTCGTGAGCAATGAAGGGGCAGGGCTGTCGCCCGAGGTGGCGAGCGCCGTCACCCGCCGGGTGGCCATCGCCATGGCCCCCGAAGTGGAATCGCTCAATGTGGGCGTGGCCACCGGCATCCTGCTGCATGGTCTGCGGGAAGGACAACGCGGAGAACCCGTGGCGACCGGCCCCTCTGGTTCGTCCTGAACACATGGTCGCCGATATCGATTACACCGGTCCGCTCACGGCAGGATTGCTCCACGCACTCCCGTTGTTCGATCAGCTGCTCATCCTGGTGCCCGTCTTCGTTCTGGGCGCCGCGATCGGCTCGTTCCTGAACGTCTGCATTTCGCGCTGGCCGCTGGAGCTGAGCGTGGTGCGGCCCCGTTCACGCTGCCCGCGCTGCGAACGGCCTATCCAGTGGCACGAGAACATTCCGTTGGTGAGCTGGCTGCTGCTGCGCGGCAAATGCCGCGGATGTGCGCTGCCCATCTCCATGCAATATCCCCTGGTGGAGTTGCTCGTGGGACTGGGCTGGGTGGCCAGTGTGTACGCCTTCGGCATGTCCTTCGAAGCCGTGCGGGTGGCGGTGTTCGGCACCATCCTCTTCGGCATCGCGGTGACCGATGCGAAGCACTACCTCATTCCGGATGGATTCACCGTCTCCGGTCTCGTGCTGATGCTGGGGTTCGCCATCGCGAACTTCTTCCTGCAGGAGTCCACCCGTTTTGCCTCCGCCTGGCCGGCCATTCTGGGCGCCTGCGTGGGCGCGGGTGCCATCACGCTGATCGGATGGCTCGCCGAGGTCGTGATGAAACGCGAAGCCATGGGGTTCGGTGATACCACACTGATGGCGGTGGTGGGCGCCGCCGTGGGCGCCGAACGCTCGCTGCTCACCATCATCGTGGGGGCATTCGTGGGCGCCGTGGTGTTTCTCGTGATCGTCGGACCCATCGTGAAGATCCGCAGTGCGCGTCGCAATGAACCCTTTGCCTTCCCCGATGTACCATTCGGGGTATTCCTTGCGCCGGCCGCGATGCTGGTCTTGCTTTGGGGTGATGCGCTGATCACGTGGTACATGCAGCGCGCGTTCCCCGCCTGAGGCCTCTCCCGGTCGTATCCAGGCCGTACCCGAGCTGTATTCCGAGCCGTATCCACGTCGTACCCGCGGTTGCCCATGTCGTCGAAAACGTCTTCGTCCTTCCCGTTCCCGCGTCTCCGGATGCCGGGTGGCCATGCGACACGTGCCCGCCGGCTTCTCGCCGCGTCGTTGACCGCGTCGCTGACCGCACTGGCCCTCTCGGCCTGCGGTGACAAACCCGCCGGGGATGGCCCCTATGCCGATCTCGTCGCGAAGTACGTGCCGCGCATCGAGCAGGAAATGAGACTGCCGTTCAAGACGCCGCCCAAGCTCGAAATGCGCTCACGCGACGAGGTCGCGAAATTCGTCCGGCATCAGCTGGAAAGTGAACGCGGACAGCAGCAGATCGCGGGGCAGGAAGGTGTCTATCGCATTCTCGGACTCATTCCCGACACGCTGCAACTCGCGCCGCTGCTGCAGCGCCTGCTCGAGGAGCAGATCGTGGGATACTACGATCCGGCCACCAAGGTGCTGTACGTCGTGGAAGGGGCGCCCACCGCGCTGATCGATCAGACCGTGGCGCACGAACTCGTGCATGCGCTGCAGGACCAGTACGTGAAGATCGATTCCATTCAGGCGCAGGCCGACGACGCCGATCGACAGGTGGCCGCGCAGGCCGTGCTCGAAGGGCAGGCGGTGTTCATGCAACTCCGCGTGGATCCCAATGCGAGCCCGATGCTCAAGATGCCCGGTGGATGGGATCGTATCCGCGATCTGATCCGTGACGGCTCGGTCGGCATGCCGGTGTTCGCGTCGGCGCCGCGCACGGTGCGCGAGGGGTTGTTGTTCCCCTATCTCGGTGGCGCGGACTTCGTGCGCCGGTTCATCAACCAGCGTCCCGAGAAGGAACTGCTCACCGACCTGCCGGTGAGCACGAAGCAGATCCTGAGCGATGCGGCGTATTTCACCGCGACGCCCGCCGAGCGTGATGTGCCGGTGACGGTCACGCTCCCGGCTCCGCGAGCGGGAACGGTGGTGTTCACCAACACGTTCGGTGAATTCGAAACGCGGCTGGCCCTGTCGCAGCACATCAGGAACGACGACCTCGCGCGCCGCGCCGCCGGTGGCTGGGACGGCGACCGGTTCGCGCTCGTGCGCACCGCCGATGGCGACGCCCTGGTGTGGGCGTCTGTATGGGACTCGGCGGTCGATGCAGCCGACTTCCTCGATGTCATGGGCGACGCCGCACGCCGTCGGTATGAACTGGGCAAGCCCACCATCGCGCCCGGAGCAACCACCCGGCGCATCGACGCGCCCGCCACGCCCAGGCGGGCCGCCCGTACGGTGACCCTGCAGTTGGAACAGGTGAACGGCAAGCCCGTAGTGCTGTTCATGGACTACCCCGCCCGTTCCGCCGCACCGATCGATCCGGTGCGCATCACCGTCCAGCGTTGACGTGGTGGGCACACGGTGGTGACATCGCCCACGGTTCCTGACCAGTCGGTTCCCCAGGAGCTTCCGGTCGCGCTGCGGATCACACCCGACGACGAGATCCGTCGCGTTCGTCTGGTGCAGATGAAGCGGGTGGCCATCATCATGTTGGTGGCCGTGGCCGTGCTGTTTCTGATCGCACGGATGCTGGAGGCGCGATACACCTGGCTCGGGTTCGTGCGCGCCTTCGCCGAGGCAGCCATGGTGGGCGGGATCGCCGACTGGTTCGCGGTGACGGCACTGTTTCGTCATCCGCTCGGGTTGCCGATTCCGCACACGGCCATCGTGCCGGCACGCAAGGACCGCATCGGCACGGCTCTGGGCAACTTCGTGCAGCGCAATTTTCTCACGCGCGAAGTGGTAGCCGAGAAACTCGTCGCCATGCGCCTGGGTGAACGCGCCGCCGAGTGGCTGGCCCGACCGGAGAACAGTCGACGTCTCGCGCGTGCGGCCGCGCATGGATTGTCCGGTGCCGCCAACGTCATGCGCGATGAAGACGTGCAGACGCTGGTGGACAAGGGTATCGTCGCGCGTCTCCGGCGCATGCAGGCGGCGCCGCTCGCGGCCAAGGCGTTCGAACTGCTCACGGTCGACGGACGGCATCAGGCGCTGCTCGATGATGCCCTGCGTCTCGCCGCGCGGTTTCTCGACGAGAACGAGACCATGATCCGCGAGCGGATCAAGCAGGAGAGTCCGTGGTGGGTGCCCGGCGCCGTCGAGAGCAAACTGGGCGACAAGATCGTGACCGGCGTGGAGAAGACGCTCGTGGCCGTGGCCGCCGATCCGCAGCATCCCCTGCGCAAGCGGTATGATGAGGCGGTGGAGCGTTTTGTGGTCAATCTCCGCGAGAATCCCGAAACGATCGCACGGGCGGAGCAGATCAAACTCGATCTGCTCGATCATCCAAGTGTCGCGGAGTTCTCACGCGAGGTCTGGAACGATGTGAAGGAGCGCATCGCATCGTACGCCGAGCGTCTGGCCGACGAAGCGGAACACGAACCCGATCAGGTCGAGCGCTGGCTCACCGGTCTTGGACAGAAGGTGCTGCAGGATCCGACGCTGGCCGCCAAGGTCAACGGCTGGATCGTGGAGCTGGTGACCTATTCGGTGGAGCAGGCCCGCGAAGAAGTCGCGCGCCTGATCGCCTCCACCGTGGCGGCCTGGGACGCCACCGCGACCTCCCGGAAGATCGAACTACAGATCGGCCGAGATCTGCAGTTCATTCGTATCAACGGGACGATCGTGGGTGGTCTGGTTGGGCTCGCGTTGTACTCGATCGGATTGCTGATCTGACGGCCGGGCCGGCGCATCGTCATGCGCACCATCGCGTGGCGCCGCATCGGCCGGATGCATGTCCGGATGCGGCAGCAGCGCCAGGTGCAGCACTTCATCCATGGCGCTGGCGAACGTGAACGCCATCTTCGCCCGCACTTCCTGCGGCACGTCCCGCACGTCCTTTTCGTTCCCCTTGGGAAGGATCACTTCCCGAAGACCGGCCCGATAAGCGGCCAACACCTTCTCCTTCACCCCGCCGATCTCGAGGACCCTGCCACGCAGCGTGACTTCACCCGTGAGGGCGAGATCACGGCGCACCGGGCGACGCGACAGCGCACTCGCCAGCGCCAGCGTGACGGCAATGCCGGCCGACGGGCCGTCCTTGGGAATCGAACCGGCAGGGAAATGCAGATGCAGATCGGCATCGCGGAATTCCCGGTCGGCGATTCCCAGTGACCGGGCGCGCGAACGTACGAACGAATACGCCGCATCCACCGATTCCCGCATCACGTCGCCGAGCTGTCCGGTGACGGTGAGTTTCCCGCCGCCCGGCATGCGCAACGCCTCGATGGTCATCAGTTCGCCACCGGTATTGGTCCATGCGAGACCGGTGACGGCGCCGATCTCCGGCTCCTTCTCGGCTTCTTCCATGGGGAAACGCGGCGCGCCGAGCATCTCTTCCGTGCGCACGGCATCGATCTCCCAGGCACTGTCGTCACCGTCGGCCTTCGCCCGCGCCCGCTTGCGCATGATGGACGCGATCGAACGTTCGAACGTCCGCAGGCCGGCTTCGCGCGAGTACCGGCTGGTGATGAACCCCAGCACACTCTCCGGGATGTGGAGATCCGTGTCCTCGAGACCATGGTCGGCCAGCAGACGCGGAATGAGATAACGCTGCGCGATCTCCACCTTCTCCTCGATGGTGTAGCCCGCGATGCGGATCACTTCCATGCGATCGCGCAACGGGCCGGGAATGTCGAAGAGATTGTTGGCCGTACAGATGAACAGCACGCTCGAGAGATCGAACGGCAGATTGAGATAGTGATCGACGAAGGTGCTGTTCTGCGACGGATCGAGCACTTCCAGCATGGCCGCCGTGGGATCGCCGCCGGTGCCGCCCGAGCTCATCTTGTCGATCTCGTCGATCATGATGACGGGATCGCGCACTTCCACACGCCGGAGGGCCTGAATGAGCATGCCCGGCATGGCGCCCACGTACGTGCGGCGATGGCCGCGGATCTCGGCTTCGTCGCGCACGCCGCCCACGGAGATGCGGTAGAACGCCCGGTCGATGCTCTTGGCGATGGCTTCGCCCAGCGAGGTCTTGCCGGTGCCCGGCGGTCCCACGAAACAGAGAATGGGACCCGTCGGATCACCGCCTCGCAGTTTGCGCACCGCCAGGTATTCGATGATGCGTTCCTTCGCCTCGTCGAGCCCGTAGTGCCGTTCGTCGAGCGCGTCTTCGACCTTGCTGAGCGCGATCTCCTGATCGTTGGCGCTGCGGATGTGCCAGGGCAGGGCGAGCACCCAGTCGAGATACGTGCGCAACACCTGGTACTCGCTGGAGGCCGGCGAGAGCATGCGCAGGCGTTCGGTCTCACGACGGGCTTCGGCGGCCACCTTGTCGGGCAACTGCGCGTCCTCGATGCGGCGCAGCAGATCGATGGATTCCTTTTCGTTCGGATCGGCCTCGCCAAGCTCCGACTGGATGGCCCGCAGTTGCTGCCGCAGATAGAACTCGCGCTGATGCTGCTCGATCTTGATCTCGGTCTGCTTCTTGACGTCCTCCATCACACGCGCGCGCGCGACCTCGCGTTCGAGACGCGACAGGATGAACCGGATGCGCTGGCCGATGTCGAGACGCTGCAGCACCTCCTCCTTGTCGGCGATGCGCAGGTTCATGTTGGTGGCGGCGAGATCCGCAAAACGTCCCGGGTCGGAGACGTTCATCTTGAGGATCTGCGGCACTTCGTTGGGGATGCGGTCGACCAGTTCGGCGAGGGTTTCCGCGGCGGCGACCGTCCGTGCCACGAGTTCGTCCAGCTCCGCCGCCTCGGGCGGGGTTTCCCGGGCGCCCTGCACCCTGGCCACGGCAAATGGCGTGACCTGTTCGATGGCGTCGATGGTGATGCGACGGAGCCCCTGCAGCGTGATCTGCACCGTGTCACCGGGCAGATTGATCCGCTCATGGACCCGCGCCGCCACGCCCACCCGGCCCACGAACTTCGCGGGGTCGATGGCATCGTCGCTGTCTCCCGAGGCCACCATGAGCGCCACCACCAGACCGGACTCCTCGTGGGCTCTGAGGAGCGCGAGATTCTCGGGGGCTCCCATCTGCACGGCGATCGTTCCCAGTGGATAAACGATCGTGGAGCGCAGCGCCATCAGGGGCAGCGTCGGCGGCAGCTCGGCGCGAAGGATCTCTTCCTTCCGCTGGCCGCGGGGCATCTGAATGGAGGGGAAGCGCGATGGAGTTCGGGACACGGCAAGGTGACCGGAGGTGTGACGGCACGGAGTGACAGCACGAGCCGGAACGGGCCAATCTAGGCCGGCGGTGCGGGGCGGCAACGCGTGATTCCGACGCAAGATGCCGTCCTGGCGGCCCCTTTCGTCACCCCCATGGCACAGAAGGTGTGATCCCGGCGCCCTTGACTGTCTCGTGGCGGGAAGCCGGGCATGGCGCCGGAGCTGCCGGACCCGTGGTACAGCCTGCCGCATGGCCCGGAGTACAAGCGGGCCCGCTGGCATGGTAGTTTGCAGGGATGTTCGACGAGCTCACAGACAAACTCGGTAACGTTTTCGCGAAGCTGCGTGGTCGCGGCGTCCTGACCGAGTCCGATATCAAGGACGGGATGCGCGAGGTCCGCCGCGTCCTGCTCGAAGCCGATGTCAATTTTTCGCTGACCCGCGAATTCCTGGAACGGGTCGAGAAGAAGGCCGTGGGGGTGCTGCAGCTCAAGCAGGTGCAGCCGGCGCAGCAACTCGTCAAGATCGTGCACGACGAGCTCACCACCATGCTCGGCGAGCGGCGTGAAGGGCTCAAGATGAGTTCCGTGCCGCCCACCGTCGTCATGATGGTGGGGTTGCAGGGGTCGGGTAAGACCACCACCGCCGGCAAGCTCGCCCGCAGGCTCAAGCTCGAAAACAGGAGCACGCGACTCGTGGCGGCCGACGTGTACCGTCCCGCGGCCATCGATCAGCTCGAGACGCTCGGCAAGTCGCTCGATGTGCCCGTCTACGCCGACCGCACCACGCAGGATGTGGTGAAGATCGCGAAGGCCGGCATCGATCAGGGTGTGCGCAATCGCGACCGCGTGGTCATCGTCGACACGGCCGGTCGCCTGCAGATCGACGCCGACATGATGGACGAGCTCAAGCGGCTCAAGGCGGCCATCAAGCCCGATGAGATTCTCTTCGTGGCCGACGGCATGACCGGCCAGGAAGCCGTGAAGATCGCGCAGGGCTTCAACGAGGCGCTCGACGTCACCGGGGTGATTCTCACCAAGCTCGATGGTGACGCCCGCGGTGGTGCGGCGCTTTCCATCTACGGTGTGCTCAAGAAGCCGATCAAGTACATCGGCGTGGGTGAAAAGAGCGACGCGCTGGAGGAGTTCCATCCGGAACGCATGGCGGGACGCATCCTGCAGATGGGTGACGTCGTCTCGCTCGTGGAGAAGGCGCAGGAAGCGTTCGACGCCACCGAAGCGAAGAAGCTCGAGAAGAAGGTCCGCAAGGAAGGCATGGATCTCGAGGACTTCCTGTCGGCCATGCGGCAGATGCAGAAACTCGGTCCCTTCGAGAATCTCCTCAAGCTGCTGCCGGGTGTGAACCCGAAGATGCTGAAGGACGTGAAGATGGACCCCAAGCGCATGAAGCACATCGAAGCCATCGTGCTCTCCATGACGCCGCAGGAGCGCAAGAAGCCGGAACTCATCAACGGCTCACGGCGGGCGCGCATTGCCAAGGGCAGTGGCCGCACCGTGACCGAGGTGAACCGGCTGCTCGAGCAGTTCCGCGAAATGCAGAAGATGATGAAGAAGATGAGTGGTGGTGCGGGCGGAAAGGGTGGAATGCCGCGCATGCCGTTCGGCGGGGGAGGGATGTTCGGGCTCCGCTGATCCGGAGCCCGTCGTCATCTTCCGCCACGTGCCCGCTCACCGGCGGGCACGCGTGTTTTCAGCCGGCTGTCATTCAGGCTTCCGGCAGGCTTCCGTCATTCAGCCTTCGGCCGACACCACGGAGTCGAGTCCGGGCCAGGCCGGCAGATTGTACACGACCAGGGTGCGCAGGTAGTGCCGCCCCTCGTCGCCATGGGCCGCCAGTACCGCTTCGGCGCCCCGCACCACGGCGTCCCGTTCACCGTACGGCGGTTCGAGCTCGTCGGGAATGACCCCGTTCTCGTGTGTCACGCCGATGGTGTCGAGAAAGGTGATCTGATACTGCGGCTCGAGGTCCACATACAGCAGCTGCAGCAGCTCGAGTTCGTCCTGCGCCGTGAGTGCGCCCAGGCGCAGGGCTTCCTTGCCGATGCGATCGGCCGGCCAGGACAGCAGGGTGGCGACACGAAAGCCGCCGCCCTTGGCCGCAATGCGTTGCGCATAGAGCGCCTTGGCGCCCTTGTGTCTGACGAGCGCCTGCTGCACGAGCCACGACCGGCGATCGGCTGACAGCGATTTGAATGGAGAGGGGATCTTGGCCATGGCACAAAACTAACGGCCGGCTCCCCGGGGAGGGGAACCGGCCGTCGTGTGGTGCAGGGACGCCATCGGGAGCGACGCCCAGGACATGGTCAAGAAGATCGCCGATCGGCGATCAGCGCTTGCCTGTCCCGCTCACGCCGTTCGCGGCCAGACGCTCCGCGACGCGCTGCGCGATGGAATCGGCGAGTTCGTCGCCGGCGAGTATGGGCGAAGGACCACGGCCCGCCAGCGGCGGCGGACCGGCCGGTACCCCCGAGAGACGGCGGGCGGCCAGTTGATCGGCCCCTTCCTGCGAGTCGATGCCGGTGGCGATCTCCTTGAGAATGCCGGTATGGAGATCGTACACCAGACCGTGCAGCAGCGGACGACGTCCCTTGGCCCAGGCGTTCTGTATCACCGGAGTCTCGGAGAGGTGGTACAACTGTTCGAGCACGTTGAGCTCGACGACACGATCGAAGCGGGCCTTGTCGTCGATGATGGACTCGAGCTCCGGCTTGTTCCACCGCACCACGTTGCGGATGGGCTGCAGCCAGTGATCCACCAGGCCGTGCTGGTCGGTGGTCATCGCGGCTTTCACACCGCCGCAGCCATAGTGGCCCGTGACCACGACGTGTTTGACGTCGAGCACATCGACGGCGTACTGCAGCACGCTCATGGCGTTCAGGTCGCTGGGCACGACGAGGTTCGCGATGTTGCGATGCACGAACAGTTCGCCGGGTTCCGTGCCCGTGACGACGTTGGCGGGCACACGACTGTCGGCGCAGCCGATGTACAGGAACAGCGGCTCCTGCCGCTGCGCCCGTCGATTGAAATATTCGGGGTCGGCCGCCACCATGGCGGCGGCCCACTCGCGGTTGTGCTGGATGATCTTGCGGAAACTTTCCATGGGGCGGGAGTCGTGGAAGGTCAGTGAGCGGGTGTCAGACCGACTTCGGGAACGCCCACGAGCCGGTAGTCGATGTTGCGCGAACGCGCGGTTTCACGGAACTCCAGCAGCGCTTCGAGTGCGTCGTAGTCGTAGCGGGCCGTCTTGCGTCCGTCGATTTCCACGCGGCAACCATCGGGCAGGGATTCGAGTTCACGCGCGATGCTGGCCTTGCTGAGGAACGTCACCTGATCGGGGAGCACGTACCGCGTGAGAATCGCGTCCGGCGGACTCACCTTCGTGAGACCGGGACGACGCATGTGTTCCGCGATGATGAAGGCGATGCCCACCACCAGTCCCACCCCGATGCCCCGGAGCAGATCGGTGAAGAGAATGGCCACGATGGTGATGGCGAACGGAATGAAGTGCGACCAGCCCAGACGCCAGGCCGACTTCCACAACGCCGGCGTGGTGAGCTTGAAGCCCGTCACCAGCAGCACGGCCGCCAGGGCGGCCAGCGGAATGCGATTGAGGAGACTCGCCAGCAGCAGCACCGCGATGATCAGCAGAATGCCGTGCAGAATGGCCGAGAGCCGCGAACGCGCGCCGGCATCCACGTTGGCCGAAGAACGCACGATCACGCCGGTGACGGGCAGACCGCCCAGCAGACCGGAGAGCATGTTGCCCAGTCCCTGCGCGAAGAGCTCCTTGTTCGCGGGGGCATCCCGCTTTTCGGGATCGAGCTTGTTGGTGGCTTCGAGACTGAGCAGCGACTCGAGACTGGCCACGATACCGATCGTGAGGGCGAGCATCCACACCTGCTGATTGGCGAGCGCCGACCAGTCGGGGCGGGTCAACTGCCCCCACACCGCACTCGCGCCATCGGTGGGCAGGGTGACGAGATGCGTGTCGCGGATGGCGAACGCCGGCGCCATGACGAGCAGCAGCTCGTTGAGGCCGACACTCAGCACGACGGCGGCGAGCGGCGCCGGAAACAGCTTCACCTTGGCCAGCGGCGTGCGCGGCCAGATGACCATGAGCAACACGCCCAGCAGCGCCGCGGTGATCGCACCGGGCTGCACATGCTGCAGGGCGCTGCCGATGGCGCCGAAGGTGTTTTCCCCGCTCGATCCCACGAACGAAAAATCCCCCTCGGCGTCGGCGTCGTACCCGACTGCGTGGGGGATCTGTTTGAGGATGAGTGTGAGACCGATCGCCGCCAGCATCCCTTTGATGACTGACGACGGGAAGTAGTAGCCGATGACGCCGGCCCTCGCGGCACCGAGTCCGATCTGGAGGGCGCCCCCCAGAACGACCGCCGGGAGGAAGGCGGCAAACCCTCCCACCTGTGCGATACCGGTGATGACGATGGCGGTGAGGCCCGCGGCGGGGCCGCTGACCATGAGCTGCGAGCCGGAGACCGCTCCGACGACGATGCCGCCGACGACGCCGGCAACGACACCCGAGAGCAGGGGCGCACCCGACGCGAGAGCCACGCCGAGGCAGAGGGGAAGCGCAACGAGGAAGACCACGACCGAGGCGGGCACGTCATCACGCCACGTCGCAAACAGCCCGCCGGGAGCGGGGCCGTTGATCGACGCGTGCGAGGACGTCCCCAACGCTCTGATCGGACCTGTAGACGGTGCACCGAGAGGTGCAGGGGCGGGAGCCGTCATGCGGTGTCCTGACAGAAGTGGCGAACGACCATCCGGGGCGGGCTCAAATCCACCCCGGAGGTGAAAAACGAGAACCACGGGAGCCTAACGCTACGCCGCAGTGTGTGCCAAGTTCCCAATCCAAAGGACCTTTTTCCCTACCGATATCCCGCGATATCCATGGCATCCGCGGCCCGACGCATTTCCCCCTGGCTGGCCCTTCTGGCCACCCTTGCCTGTTCCGGTGAACCCGCCTATGACGTGGTCATCCGCGGCGGCACAGTCTACGATGGATCGGGAGGTCCCCCCGTCGTGGCCGATGTGGCCGTGTTGGGTGATTCCATCGTCCTCGTTGGAGACGTTCCGGAAAAGGGGCGAACGGAGGTGGACGCCACGGGAATGGCGGTGTCCCCCGGATTCATCAACATGCTGAGCTGGGCCACCGAGTCGCTCATCCAGGACGGCCGGAGCCAGAGCGACATCCGGCAGGGCGTGACACTGGAGGTGATGGGGGAAGGCGATTCGATGGGGCCATTGTCGGACACACTCCGCGCCTCGATGCTGGCCGAACAGGGGGACATCAAATATCCCATCACCTGGCGCACGCTGCGTGGTTATCAGGACTCGCTCGTGAAGAAGGGGATCAGCACCAACATCGCTTCGTTCATCGGGGCGACGACGGTGCGGATCAATCATGTCGGATGGGCCGACCGGGCACCCACGGCCACCGAACTCGGGATGATGCAGCAGGAGGTGCGCAAGGCGATGGAAGAGGGCGCCCTGGGGGTGGGGTCGTCTCTCATCTACGCCCCGGCGTTTTACGCGCGCACACCCGAACTCATCGCGCTGATGAAAGCCGCGGCCCCGTATGGCGGGATGTACATCTCGCACATGCGCAGCGAAGGCGTGAAGCTCGAGGAGGCCGTGAGTGAGCTGATCACGATCGCGAAGGAATCGGGCGCGCGTGCGGAGATCTATCATCTGAAGGCGGCGGGCGAGAGCAACTGGCCCAAGATGGATCGTGTGCTGGCGCGCATCGATTCGGCGCGTGCGGCGGGCCTCGAAATCACCGCCGATATCTATCCCTACACCGCCGGCGCAACGGGACTCGACGCGGCCATGCCGCCCTGGGTGCAGGAAGGCGGATATCCCGAATGGGCGCGTCGGTTGCAGGACCCGGCCATTCGCCGGAAGGTGGCCGAGGAAATGCGCACGCCCACCGACAAGTGGGAAAGCCTGCTGCTGGCCGCGGGCACACCCGATCACGTGTTGTTCTCCGGGTTCAAGGCCGACTCGCTCAAGCAGTACACGGGCAAGACGCTCGCCGAAGTGGCGAAGCTGCGGGGGACGGGCATCGAAGAGACGGCCATGGACCTGGTGGTGAAGGACGGATCGCGCGTGGGCACGATCTACTTCATCATCAACGAGGACAACATCGCGAAGCAGCTGCGGAAGCCGTGGGTGAGTGTGGGCTCCGACGCCGGATCGCTGGCCGCCGAGGGGGTGTTTCTCAAGAGCAATCCGCATCCGCGCGCCTACGGTTCGTTCGCCCGCATCCTGGGCAAGTACGTGCGCGAGGACTCCGTGCTCACACTCCAGGAGGCGGTACGCCGCATGACGTCGTTGCCGGCCACCAATCTGCGCATCAGGCGGCGAGGGGCACTCAAACCCGGATACTTCGCGGATATCGTGGTGTTCGATCCGAAGACCATTCGCGACAACGCCACCTTCGAACAACCGCATCAGTACGCCACCGGTGTGCGCGATGTGTTCGTGAATGGCACCGCGGTGTTGGCCAGGGGCGAGCACACCGGAGCCAAACCGGGACGCGTGGTGCTGGGCCCGGGCGCCCGGCAGTGAGGCAATGGTCATGAGCACACGACGGACGTTTCTGGCGCAGGGGGCGATGCTCGCCGCCGCGCCCGTGTTGGGAGGCGCTGCGCCGAAGGACGCACGACGGGAGGCAACACCCCGACGAGTGGCCGTCGATCTGATCATTCGCGGCGGCACCGTCTATGACGGCACAGGCAGCGAAGGACGGGTGGCCGATGTGGCCGTTCACGACGGGCGCGTGACGGAGATTGCCGCGCGCATCGCCGAACGGGGAACCGAGGAGATCGACGCCCACGGTCTGGCGGTGGCACCTGGCTTCATCGACATCCATTCGCATGGTGACAGTTCACTGCGTGAGGACCCGCGCGCCGAATCGGTGATCCGTCAGGGCGTGACGACCATCGTGGCGGGTGCCGACGGCAGCTCGCGGTTCAGCGGGGACGCGGGCGATTCGTTCGCCGAATGGGCGGCGCGCACGGCGGCGCTGAAACCGTCGGTCAACGTGGCGTCGATGATCGGCTTGGGCAGTGTGCGCGGCAAGGTGATCGGCGAGATCGATCGTCCGGCGACGGCCGCGGAACTCACGCGCATGGCCGCGATGGTGGCCCGTGCAGTGGGCGAAGGTGCGTGCGGGGCTTCCACCGGTCTCGAATACACCCCCGGCGCTTTTGCCTCACGCGAGGAACTGATCGCGCTGTGCCGGCCGCTCGCCGCGCTCCGGCTGCCCTATGCCACGCATATGCGCAACGAAGACGATCGGTTGCTGGAAGCCATCGACGAATCCATCGCCGTGGCCCGCGGGGCGGGATGTCCGCTGCAGATCTCCCATCTCAAGATGCAGGGCACGCGCAACTGGCCGAAAATCGATGCGTCGCTGGCGCGTCTCGAGGCGGCGCGTGCGGCCGGTGTGGATGCGTGGTTCGATGTGTATCCCTACGTGGCGTACGCCACGGGACTCACCAACCTTTTTCCCGTGTGGTCGCGTGATGGAGGCACCGCGGCCTTTCTCGCGCGTCTCGACGATGCTTCCGTGGCACCGCGCATCCGCACGGAGGCGCTGGCCAAGGTGGAACTCATCGGCGGCTGGGACAACGTGCAGATCTCCCGTGTGAGTGCCGCCGGTGATCGGGATGCGGAAGGCAAGCGTCTCGGGGCGTGGGCGAAGGCGCGTGGTGTGGATCCGTACGAGGGGGCCGTTGGGCTGCTCAAGCGCAACCGTGCCGACGTGGGAATGCTGGGGTTCGCGATGAGCGAGGACAATCTCGATCGGTTGCTGGCTCACGAGTACAGCATGGTGTGCTCCGACGGCAGTGCATTCGCCATCGACGGACCCACGCGCCGGGGCAGTCCGCATCCCCGGGGAGCCGGCACCTTTCCCCGGGTACTCGGCCGCTATGTCCGCGAGCGCAAGGCACTGAGTCTGACCGCCGCCATCAATCGCATGACCGCCAGGCCGGCGGCGCGTGTGCATCTGCGCGATCGTGGCGTGCTGGCGCCGCGCATGGCGGGTGATGTGGTGGTCTTCGATCCGGCCACTGTGGCCGACACGGCGACTTTCGCGAATCCCTTTCAGTATCCCGTGGGCATCCGCACGGTGATCGTGAATGGCCGGGTGACCATACGGGACGGTCAGCACCTCCCGGCCGCGGGGCAGGTGATACGCGCGAGCTGAGGGCGGGGACGCGGTCGTCTCCCGGCTTCCAATTGGCGGAACTCCCCTGGCGATGTATGGTACACACCGGGCGACGGCCAGAGGTCGTCGCCCGTATCCTTTCCCTCATTCGAGTCCCGCCATGAACGTTTCCCGTCTGCTGACGCGCGGTGCCAGTGTGCTGGCCGCGGCGTCGTTGTTCTCGGTTCCCGCAGCCGCCCAGAGTGGCATGAACCACGCGCCGCCGGCCGGTGCCGCGCAGGCCCCCGCATCGCCGCGTGATTCGCTCGCGGTGAACATCGGTGGCGCCGATATCAAGGTGAATTATGGCCGCCCGTCCAAGCGCGGCCGTGCGATCTTCAACGGTCTGCAGGACATGAAGTGGGGCATGGTGTGGCGCACGGGCGCGAA
Organism: Gemmatimonas aurantiaca; assembly: GCF_037190085.1. Classification (NCBI taxonomy): domain Bacteria; kingdom Pseudomonadati; phylum Gemmatimonadota; class Gemmatimonadia; order Gemmatimonadales; family Gemmatimonadaceae; genus Gemmatimonas; species Gemmatimonas aurantiaca. Next base: position 392,507 of record NZ_JBBCJO010000012.1, on the reverse strand, counting down.
CGAAGCGACGCACTTCACCACCAGCAAGACGCTGTCGTTCGGTGGCAAGGACGTGCCGGCCGGCACCTACACGCTGTTCACCCAGTTGCAGGAAAACCTCAAGTGGGAGCTCATCGTCAACAAGCAGACGAAGCAATGGGGCACGGACTACAACAAGGCACAGGATCTCGTCCGCATTCCCATGACGGTGACCAGCAACAATCCCGTCGTGGAGAAGATGGAGATTCAGGTGAAGCCCGCCGGCAAGGGTGGAGAGATCATCGTGCAGTGGGACACCTACAAGGCCGTGGCGCCGTTCACGGTGAAGTAAACATCCCGACGGCGCGAAGTATCCGTGACAAATGAAGGGGACGGGACCATGTGGTCCCGTCCCCTCGATCGTTCATGGGGGATCGCCCTGCGGCAATGCCCGGTGGTTCAGCGATCCGTGCCCGATGCGCCCGCGTCCCGGTCACGGGGATCGGGTGCGCCGAGTCGCTTGCCGGTCCTGGGATCGATGGCAATGGAGTGCGCCGTCCCCTGCTGTCCGCCGACACGCACCACATGGCCCTTGGCGCGGAGGGCGTCGAGTGTGGATTCGGGGAAGCCGACCCGCTCCACCGTCACGGTGTTCGGGAGCCACTGATGATGCAGGCGCGGCGCATTCACCGCGTCCTGCACGGGCATGTCGAAGGCGGTGAGATTGAGCACCACTTCGAGCACCGTGTTGATGATGGTGCGTCCACCCGGACTGCCCACCACGGCCACGAGTTTGCCATCGCGTGCGATGATGGTGGGTGTCATGCTCGAGAGCATGCGCTTGCCGGGCTGCGCGATGTTGGGCGCCGTGCCGATGAGTCCCGTCGAATCGGTGAGACCGGGCTTGCCGTTGAAATCGCCCATCTCGTTGTTGAGCAGGAACCCCGCGCCATCCACCACGGCGCCCAGGCCATAACCGGCTTCCAGCGTGTACGTCACCGAGACCGCCATGCCGTCCTTGTCGACCACGGAGTAGTGCGTGGTCTCGTCGCTCTCATACCCCTGCGCGACATCGGCCGGCGACGACGGTGACGCCTTGTTCGGGTCGATGGTGCGACGCAGCTCCTCGGCGTACGCCTTGCTCGTGAGCTTGTCGATGGGCGGCTTGGTGAAATCGGGATCGCCGAGGTACAGCGCGCGATCACGGAAGGCACGCCGCATGCTCTCCACCAATGAATGCACGTACTGCGGCGAGTTGTGTCCCATGGCCCGGAGGTCCATGCCTTCGAGAATGTTGAGCATCTCGATCATGGCCACGCCGCCCGAGCTGGGCGGCGGCATGGAGATCACCTCGTAGCCCTTGAAGCTGCCGCGCACCGGCGCCCGTTCGGCCGCCTGATAGGCCGCAAGGTCGGCTTCGGTGATGAGTCCACCGCCGCGTTTCATTTCGGCGGCAATGAGCTGCGCCGTGGTGCCCTTGTAGAAGCCATCGCGCCCCTGATCGCGGATGCGACCGAGGGTCTTGCCCAGATCACCCAGCGTGAGCCGCTCACCGGCGGCGTAGGGCTGGCCGGCCTTGTAGTAGGCGGCCAGCGATCCCGAATCGGTGGACAGCTTGTTGCGCGCGCCGGTGAGCGACGCGGCGAGTCCGGTGGGCACGAGGAAACCGGTGTCGGCGAGCTGCGCGGCGGGGCCGACGATCGTGTTCCAGCGGGCCTTGCCGTACTTCTGATGCGCCAGCGCAAAACCGGCCACGGTGCCCGGCACGCCCACGCTGCGATGCGAGTTGTGGTGAATGCGCGAGGAATAGGCGCCCGTGGAGTCGGTGAACATCGTGGGCGTGGCGGCCGCCGGTGCCTTCTCGCGGAAGTCGATGGTGGTGGCGCGTCCATCGGGGAAGCGGATCACCATGAAGCCACCGCCGCCGATGTTGCCGGCGGTGGGGTAGGTCACTGCGAGCGCGAAGCCGGTGGCGATGGCGGCGTCCACGGCGTTGCCGCCGGCCGCCAGCACATTGCGTCCCACCTCGCTGGCAATGGCGCTGGCCGAGACGACCATGCCGCCCGAGGACTCGACGGCGGGGCGTGGCGGAGTGGTTTGGGCGAATGGGACGGCCGGCACGGAGAGCACGGCCGCCATGGCGATCCCGGAGAGGGAATGCAGGCGCATGGGACGGAGGACGACGGAAGGGGCGAGGGGCTTACGGAAGGACTTACGGAGGGACGGCGGCGGGCAGAAAGCCGGGGCAGAACGCAGGGGAGCCTGCAGGCTCTGCAGGCAAAACGAGGGGAAACTGACGGGAAATTGACCGGAAATTGAAGACCGGACCGGTGGTTTGCCCCCCGTTGTTTCCCGGCTGCGGCTCACATAGCTTTCAAGGCTCCCCGATATCGGATCCGATACCGGGGGCCGGGTGCGGTCCGGAGATGCCGGTACCGCGATGAGCCCGGGTGTGGGCCGCGCGCCCACGCTGCAGTCCGCAGTATACCACCACCAGTCCCGAGACTCAGATGGCCGTCAAGATCCGTCTCCGCCGCGAAGGCCGGAAGAAGACCCCGATGTACCGTATCGTCGTTGCCGATTCGAAGAGCCCGCGTGATGGCCGCTTCATCGAGATTCTCGGGCAGTACCAGCCGCGTGGCGGCGAGAACGCGATCGCGCTCAAGGCCGACCGCGTGAATCACTGGCTGAACGTGGGCGCGCTGCCCACCGATACGGTCCGTTCGCTGCTCCGCCGCGCCGGCATCCTCAAGGCCCGTCACGAAGCCCGTCTCGCCGCGAAGCTGCAGGCCGCGGCGGTCGTGCTGCCCTCGTCCGAGGCCTGAGCTGGCCGAGTTCATCGTCGCCGGTCGGGTGCGCCGCGCACATGGCGTGCGTGGCGCCTGGGCCGTCGAATCGCTGACCGATGCGCCGGACGCACTCTTTGCGTCCGGCGCAGTGCTTTATGCCGGTGACCGGGAGGGCAATCTGCTGCCCGACCAGGCCGGTGTACCCATGGCCCTGCACGTGGAAGACGGCCGTCCCATGAACCGCGAATGGCTCGTACGGGTGCATGAAGTGGCCGACCGCGATCTCGCCGATACCTGGCGCGGACGATACCTCCTGGCCGATGCCGCCGGTCTTCCGGAAGCGGACGACGACGAGATCTACGTGGCCGATCTGATCGGCATGCGTGTGGAAGTGGACGGACGGGGACTCGTGGGGCATGTTCGCGATGTGTACGACGCGCCGCAGGGGTTCATCCTCGAAGTGGAGACCACGTCCGGACGTCCGCTCGTTCCGTGGCACGACGATCTCGTGCGCTCGGTCGACGAAGCCTCGCGCACGATCGTGCTGGCCCCGCTCGACGGTCTGCTCGACTGAACGATCCGTCCGCGGCCATGTTGCCCGGGTTGCCCATGCTGCGCATCAACATCGTCACCATCTTTCCCGGTTTCTTCACGGGACCGCTGTCGCTGAGCATTCCGGCCAAGGCCGCGATGGCCGGCAGTGTGCAGTATTCACTCGTCGATCTGCGCGACTTCACGCACGACCGGCATCGCACCGTGGACGACTATCCGTTCGGCGGTGGCCCCGGCATGGTGATGAAGCCCGGTCCGTTCTTCGAAGCGGTGGCCTCGGTCGGGGCCACGGCGCCCATCGTGCTGCTCTCCCCCCGTGGCCGGCGTTTCACGCACGCCGACGCCGTGCGATTCGCCGCGGGCAGTGAACTGACGCTGCTCTGCGGCCACTACAAGGACGTGGACGAGCGGGTGGCGCAGCATCTTGCCACCGAGGAGCTCTCACTTGGCGATTTCGTGCTGAGTGGCGGCGAACCTGCCGCGCTGGCCATCGTGGACGCCACGGTGCGTCTGTTGCCCGGCGCGATGAGCGATCTGGACAGCGCGCGCACCGATTCGTTCTTCGATCGGGGCATCAGCGCGCCGAGCTACACCCGGCCCGCCGAATACGAAGGGTTTGGTGTGCCCGAGGTGCTGGTGGGTGGCGACCATGCCCGGGTGGCGGCCTGGCGCGACGCGGAAAGTCTGCGGCGCACGCGCGAAGCCGAAGCCCGCGATCGTGAGGAGTGGGCGCGGCGCGAAGTGGAGATCGCCGCACGCGAATCGGTCATCGCCGAACAGGAACGCCGCGCGGCGGAGAAGGCGGCCAAGCGTGCCAGAGCAAAAGCCGCGAAAGCGCGGAAACACCGGGAGGAATCGCCGTGAGCATCCGCATCATCGTCACCGGTGGCACGTTCGACAAGGAATACGACGAACTCACCGGCTCACTGCGGTTTCGTGAGACACACCTGCCGGAAATGCTGCGTCGCGGGCGCAGCATGCTCGAGGTGCAGGTGGATGTGCTGATGATGATCGATTCCCTCGAGATGCTGCATCATCATCGGCAGCAGATCGTCGAGGCCTGTGTGCGGGTGCCGGAATCGCGCATCGTGATCACGCATGGCACCGATACGATGGCGGAAACCGCGCAGGTGCTTGCCGCGACGGTGCCGGGAAAGACCATCGTGCTCACCGGGGCGATGGTACCGTATGCGTTCGGCAGCTCCGATGGTCTGTTCAATCTCGGCAGCGCGCTCAGTTTCGCGCAGATATTGCCGGCCGGGGTGTACCTCGCGATGAACGGGCGGTATTTCGCCGCCGGTCATGTCATGAAGAATCGCGAGGTCGGCGTCTTCGAGGAGGCGACGCAGGGGGAGTAAAGGGTATTGGGGAGCCGGGTTTGGGGGTGAACTGCCGGGTCATGGGTAGAGTGTCCCGTGACGCGGGACCCGTCGCCCACCACCCGGTTGTTCACCCCCAAACCCGGCTCCTCACAACCCATTACTTCTTCGTTGTCCGCACGATCGGCAGCGTCACACTCGAAGGCGTCTTGCCGCCGTGGAAGACGATGTTGTGCGCCGTCACGCCGGTGGTTTCGCTGTAGTTGTCACCGCCGGTGTTGAGATTGCGATCGAAGCGCGGGAAGTTGGAGCTCGACACTTCGATGCGCACCCGATGCCCGGCCTTGAAGTAGTTGCTCGTGTTGAGCGGACCGAGCGTGGCCTTGTACACCTTGCCGGGCTCCATGCGTGTCTCGGGTTTGTCGTAGCCCGTGTGGTAACGCATGCGCTGGATGGTCTCGTCAAGATTCCAGGCGCGACCTTCGGTGTCCACGTCGATGAGCTTCACCGTGAAATCGGTGTCCTTCGCGTCACTGCCCACATAGAGCGTGACCGAAATGGGGCCGCTCACTTCGATGCCTTCCTTGAGCGGCTCCGACGTGTACACGAGAATGTCGGAACGCGTTTCGCGCACGCGCTGATCGAATGAACCGGCCTGAATGGCCGTGCCGGTGCAGCAGACGTTGCCGCCATAACTCGTCACCGGTTTCATGGGGTCGTAGCTGAACGTGTCGCGCTGTGCCCTGGCCGGAAGTTTTGGCACGAGTGCCCCGGTGCCGTTCATGGTGTTGGCCGAGCCGCTGCTGGTGAGATACCAGGTGGTGGGTGTGGTGCCCCGGGGCGGCCACACATCGCTCGACTTCCACTCGTTCGAGCCCATCGTGTAGTAGCGGATGCGTGGCAGCGTATCCAGCAGGCCGGTCTTCTCGCCCTTGAGGAAGGTGTCGAACCAGCCGTAGGTGAGCGCGTCGTAATCGAGACGCGCGTCGCCCACACTGCGATCGCCCACCACGGTGTTCTCGGTGGCGCGTGTGTACGAGCAGTGCGCCACGGGCGCGATCACGGCGTACTGCTGCTTCGCCACCTCCGGTGATGCGACCTTCATGGCGTGCTGCCACATCGCGATGTTGGGGCCGACCGAGACGTCGTACCACGACATGAACCACAGCGCCGGCGTGTCGAAGGGCATGCTGTCGTTGTAGAGACCGCCCTTGTACCACCGCGGATCGTTGGGCGTGCGCCGGATCATCTCACCGCCGGTGGCCACGGGCATCTTGTCGGCGTAGACGCCGCGTGGACCGTCCACGGCCTTCATGATGTCCTGCATGGGCAGATGCCACAGCGCTTCGGCCCAATCCACGCGGGGCGCGCCCCAGGCCAGATCGAACGCCTTGCGCAGGCGTGTGAGATCTTCCTGGCTGGTGGAGGCCGGGAACTGCGGACGTTGCGTGTTCTGCTCGCCATACAGCCAGGTGATGAAGAGCATCTGTACCGCGCCACCGCGATACCAGTTGCCCTGCTCGTACCAGCCTCCCACACGGCCCACGCCGGCGCCGAAACCCTGCGGGATCATGGCGGCAAGCCCCTTCGGTCTGGTGCCAGCCACGGCCATCTGGTATTCGGCCGTGCTGGAACAACCGATCAGGCCGACACGACCGTTGCTCCAGGCCTGTTTCGCGAACCACTCGATGGCATCCTGTCCATCGGTGACCGGCGGACCGAGGATGTCGTATTCGCCTTCGCTGAAGAAGTGGCCACGTTCGTTCTGCAACGCGTAGGCGTAGCCGCGTTTGATCGCGGTGAGCACGGCCGATACATCGCGTGGGGCACCGGTGCGCACGTCCCACCAGTTCATGTTGTACGGCGTCTTGCTCAGGATGAGCGGTACACCACCGGTGCGTCCCTTCGGGACATAGATGTCCGTCATCAGGCGTGTGCCATCGCGCATGGGCATCATCACCGAGCGGTGCACGTCGGCGATCTTCTGCAGCTCGGCTTCCTGCGCGTTGCGGGCCGTGATGAGTTCGGCGTTGGGAGCGGCGCCGGGTTGCGCGTGGAGTGCCGGGGAGCCCGCGGCAAGCGCCAGAATGCTTGCCAGGGCGATCGAAGCCACCGGGAGTCCGGACCGGCAGCTCCGGGGGCGACTGGGGAAGGAAGACATATCGCGTGCGGCGAGAGGAAACTGGGGCGGAGATGCGCGCACGGAGCACGCGCATCCTGCATGTCTGGTGCAACGCGCCACCCCACGCAATGGTCGAATCCCTGACAACAGGGCCAGCCGTACCGTGCCCGGGATCGACCGTGACACGGGGCGACTGCTGGACGGCTACTGGACCGCTACTGGATCATGGGCGCTTCCGGCCACATTTTGCGAAGCTGTGGCGCTGCCGCGGAGATTTCCCGGAGATCTCCGGAACGACACGTCGCAGCCGCCACCTCTTCTTCGTGACCGCCGATCGGGCGGTACACGGTCCCTCTTCAGCCCCACCCGGCATTCTGCGTATGGCGAAGATCAAGGTCGTGAATCCTGTCGTCGAGATGGACGGCGACGAGATGACCCGCATCATCTGGCAGTTCATCAAGGACAAGCTCATCCTGCCGTATCTCGACGTCGAGCTCGATTATTACGATCTCGGCATCGAACACCGGGATGCGACGGGCGATCAGGTCACGATCGATTCCGCCGAAGCCACGAAGAAGTACGGCGTGGCGGTGAAGTGTGCCACCATCACGCCCGACGAGGCGCGTGTGAAGGAGTTCGGACTCAAGAAGATGTGGAAGAGTCCCAACGGCACCATCCGCAACATCCTCGGCGGGGTGATCTTCCGCGAGCCGATCATCATCTCGAACATTCCGCGTCTCGTGCCGCACTGGACCAAGCCCATCGTGGTGGGTCGTCATGCGCACGGCGATCAATACAAGGCGACGGATTTCAAGGTGCCGGGCCCGGGCACGGTGACGATCACCTACACGCCGGCCGACGGCAGCGCGCCGATGCAGTTCGACGTGGCGAAGTTCGGCCAGGATGGTGGTGTCGCGATGGGCATGTACAACTTCAACGACTCCATCCGCGATTTTGCACGCGCCAGCTTCAGGTACGGCCTGCAGCGCAACTACCCGGTGTACCTCTCCACGAAGAACACCATCCTCAAGGCGTACGACGGGCAGTTCAAGGATCTCTTCGAGGAGGTGTTCAACGCCGAGTTCAAGGCGGACTTCGAGAAGGCCGGCATCACCTACGAGCATCGCCTCATCGACGACATGGTCGCCTCGGCGCTCAAGTGGGAAGGCGGCTACGTGTGGGCGTGCAAGAACTACGACGGCGACGTGCAGTCGGACATCGTGGCCCAGGGCTTCGGCTCACTCGGCCTCATGACGTCGGTGCTGCTCACACCCGATGGCAAGACCATGGAAGCGGAAGCGGCGCATGGCACGGTCACGCGTCACTACCGCGAACATCAGAAGGGCAACAAGACGTCCACCAATCCAATCGCGAGCATCTTCGCGTGGACGCGTGGTCTGATGCATCGTGGCAAACTCGATGGCACGCCCGAGGTGGTGCGCTTCGCCGAGACGCTGGAACAGGTGTGCATCGACGCGGTGGAAGCCGGTGAGATGACGAAGGACCTCGCGGTTCTGATCTCGAAGAACACGCCATTCCTGTACACCGAGGACTTCCTCGACGCGATCGATCGGCGGCTGCAGGCGAAGATGGCCTGAACGGCGGTTGCGGGTGGTGGGTTTCGGGTTTGGGGGTGAGCAGCCTGGTTTCTGGTAACGAGTCGCGCGTCGCGAGACCCGTCACCCACCACCCGGCAGTTCACCCCCAAACTCATTCCCCACAACTCACGACGCTTACCGCCACCGTGCGAACACCGTCCAGATGAGGATCAATCCACACTGCGGCGGTGGTCCGGACCAGTATTCCATGGGCACGGTGGCCGGACCAGCATGGAATTCGATGGCGATGACATCGTTGACCGCGAGCTGGTCGATGCGCGAAGTGTTCGAGGGCGGCGCCATGGTGATTTGCGGACCGTTCGATCCTCCGCCTTTCCCATCGCCTTGCGGTGGGGTAACGCTCTGGGTGGACGAGAACAGGGAGGCGTTTCCGTGGCTCGATATGGGCACACCGTCGATGATGATCGGAACTTCACCAGCACAGAATGGGCGGGTGCTGGTCACCTGGGTGGTGCCCATCTGCTGCGTCACCCGCAGTCCGGAAACGCGTTTCAGTGCCGACCCCACATCGAATCGTTTCAGGATTTCCTCACGTTCGACGACCTTGATGAAGCCCTGATTCTTGCGCCGCAGGAAGCCCGCCTGATCTGCACCCACGCTGGCTTCCCTCCGCACATTCATGGTGGCGAGCACGGTCGTCGTGGGCAGCACGAAGTCATGCGCTCCTTCTTCGCGGGCCGTGACATCGATGATGCGATACAGCGCTCCGCGTCCGAGTTGCCGGACGCTGAGCTCCTGGGTGCCCAAGGGGACATTCGCGAAATGGTATCGGCCGGCCGAGTCGGTATTGGTCGTGCGATCGATCGTGGTGAGCACGACGAGCGCGCCCACCAGTGCATTCCCCCGTTCATCGCGCACGGTGCCCCGGATTCGGCCCGTGCCCTGCACCGATGCGGCATTGCCTGAGGACACCGCAATATTGCCCAGTTCGCGGCTGAGATAAAAATCACGCCGCAATATCCGGCCAGGTCCCACGACCGTGCTGAATACGCCACTGGCAGCCGAGTCGTGAGAGGCGGATGTGCTCAGGGCGAGATCGGCGGGTACGCCGCAGATGCCATACACCCCGTCCGCACCGGTGCTCGCGGTGCGCTGTGGAGTTCTGAGCTGCAGTCCCCTGGTCTTTGCGTCCGTCTCGAACCAGCGCAACACGACCTGTGCTCCGTTGATCGGGGAACGGTCCGCGGCGTCGTAGACGGTGCCGAACACGATGGCACTGTCGGTGGGCGGACTGTCAGTGGCCGGGCAGAGGCGCGCATACACCGTGCGGAACGACGGCGTGGCCAGCACCACGCCCCGGGTATCGGTGCGGACCTCGATCGTGCGGGCAAATCCGTACAGCCCCAGCGAGTCGAGCGTTGTCGACGAGAACGTCAGCTGCTGGGCACCGACGGGCACGGAGTCCAGGGTGAAACGGCCCTGCGTATCGGTGTAGGTGAGGCGGGCGGTTTCCTGTACTTCGACGACAGCGTTCGCGAGCGGCCGGCGGGTGAGGCTGTCATAGACCGTGCCGCGCACCGTTCCCAATGCCTGCATGGGCTGAGCCGAGGCGAGCGCCGGCCAGAGGACCGCGGATCCGAGGAGAGTCCGCGTGAAAAGTGTCAGGGTTTTGCGCATAGATGTTTCCACGCCACGTCCGCCAATGAACCTTTGATGGCCGGTCCGAAGCCCGGCACTTTCACCGTGCGATGCATACCTTCCTTGCGACCGGCGTCGTCGGTGAAATACCAGCTCTCCCTGGTGGCGACGGTCTGTTTGACGCAGTCGTACATTCCGATGGTGCGTGAACTGCGGAGTTCCTGTGCGCCGTTCTTGATGGGCGGCACGAGCTTGACCCGTACGGTGGCCGTCACGATGTCGCCCGCTTTCGTGACCGACCGGGTTTCGAGGAACACCGGGGTCCCCACGGAGGTCTTGCCGATCTCCTGGAGTGCACCACCAGAGGGCTGCGCCTCCACCGACGTTGCCAGAAGCTGACCGGCCAGCACGAGGATCGTGCTGGCCGTCGAACGCATCACCTTCGCCACTCAGCGCCTCCGTCGGGCCGTGGAATCGGGAACGAAATGGAAAGGCAGCTGCATCACCTGCTGCACGATCTTCCCACCGCGAACGGCGGGAACGAATTCCTGCTGCTGGACGGCGCGGCGCACCGGTTCCACGAGCTGTCGATGGGATGTGGTCATGGCACTGAACGTCTCCATCACCGCACGTCCCTTGGTGTTCACCACGAACTCGGCCAGCACCGATCCCGCGGTCTGCGCTTCGAACAGCGAGTCGGGATAGATGGGTTTGATGAGCATGGACGAATCGGGATAGGCCGCCACGTCCACGTCGCTCACCACGAACGCCTCCCCTTTCTCGATGAGCTGCATGATCAGCGCCACGGGCGTCGGGTCGTCTTTCTTGCGTTTCTTGGGCCGCATCTCGCCGCGCTTGGACCACAAGACGATCGTGCCGCACGCGCTGCTCATGCGCTGGTTGCCCTGGAATTCGACCGGCACGCTGGCCGGACCACTGTAGACCTCGATGCCTTCGAACGTGTGCGGATCGAAGCTGTCGAGATCCACCTCTCCCGCGAACAGTGGTTGTCCATCCAGCCAGACCAGCGGCGCACAGCGGCTGTTGCGTATCCGCACGTGGTTCATGGGGCCGTTCGATTCGATGCGGATGCCCGGCACGGCACGAAACACATCGGTCATGTTCGACGGGTTTCGACGTTCGAGATCCTGCGCCGTGAAGAACCGGCCGCCTCCGTTGGCCTGCTGACGCCGGAAGAAGCCCCCCATGGGACCACCGATGTCGCGGCGTCCCAGCACACGGACCGCACTCAACTCCACGGCCACACGCGTGAGGCTCAGCGTGGCGAGCGGTGGTTCGTTGTTTGAGACCGTGACCGGAATGGAATCGGGACGGAAGCCGATGCGCCGGGCGTGCAGCCATCCCTTCCCAAGGGGGACCTTGGTGAAGACGACGTTGCCGTTGTCGTCCGATTCCGAGATGAAGTGATTGGCTGCCCGGTCGATCGCCAGGCGAACGGAGGCACCGCCGAGGGGAATCCCGTCGGCCGTGGTGATGGCTCCCCGGAAGGCTCCCGTACTGTCGGCGCCGATGGCCGCAGTGACCGTCGCACCCGTCTGCGCCAAAAGAGACCCGGGCGGGAACAGCAGGGCACCGCAGAACAACGCGGTGGGGAACGTCAGGGGCGGGCGGGAGTGGGCGCGCATTGGCGACGCGGGCTTGTGTGGTCGCTGCGACATACTACGATGTTTGAATCATGCCGGTGATTCCTGATTGGGGCAAGCTCATCGTCCGTATGTCGCTGGCGGGATCGGTATTGGCGGCGTCCGCCTGTATACAATCCCGTCCACCCACGGTGGTGCCGGAACCCGACGAACTGCCACGACGTGTGGTGCTGGCGCTCGATGGACTCGACTATCGGGACGTGCAGGCCGCCCGTACACTGGGACAGTTTGCTGCGTTTCGTCCCCCGGGACGTCTGATCTCCACCTTTCCGTCGATCAGCGACATCGCCTGGCACGCCATCTTCGGTGTACAGCCGCCCGCGGGATATCAACGCGTCTTCTACAGTACGCGTCACAATGCGGTCCTCGGGGATGCGTTCGACGCCATTCGTCCCATCGAGTACGAAGAGCGCATGGATCTCGCCTTCGACGCCAAGTTCCACCACCTCGGGGCGTATCTCATGTCGTGGTCGACGGCGCGGCGGGAGATCGATACCGACGTGGAGGCCGTGCTGCACACGCGCGGGCGCCCGACGGTGTACATCTACAACGTGGGCCCCGATGCCCTGCAGCATACGCGCGGTGACGTGGCGCAGTACCTGACCTATCTCGACCGGGCACTCGTCAGCTTGCAGGAGCGGTATCGGGAGCGCACGGGCCGCGCGCTGGAGATCGTGATGCTCTCCGATCACGGACACAACCGGGCTTCGCAGGCGTCCTTCCTGCCGGTGGCCGAATCCCTGCGGGACCATGGATTCCGCATCGCGCGCACGCTGGCCTCGCCCGCGGACGTGGCGTTCAGTGTGGATGGCGTGACCACGGGGTTCGGGGTGTTCTGTCATCCCGACGCCGAAGAGCGGGTGATGGCGGCGCTCGTCGCCACGACGGGCGTGGATATCGTCACACGACGTCTGCCGGAGAATCGATTCCTCGTGCAGTCGGGAGACGCGATCGCGGAGATCGAGTGGCGGGTGGAAGCGGGGCGGAATCTCTATCGATACGTGCCGCGCACCGGCGATCCGCTGCAACTCGATACCGTGATGCAACGCATGCACGATACCGGCATGATGCGGGCCGATCGATTTGCCGACGCCGCCGCATGGGTGCGAGCCACCGCCAGCACTGCCTATCCGGCCGCGGTCGTCCGCATCGTGCATGGACATCGGGAGGCCACGAAGAATCCCGCGCCCATCCTCGTATCACTGCGCGACGACTATCGTGTGGGGCTCGGCATGGTGTCGGTGGCCAATCGCATGCGGCCCCTCGGTGGTACGCATGGAGCGCTCAGTGCCAGCAACGCCGTGGGTGTGGTGATGTCCACGTTTCAGGAAACGCCCGACGATCTGGCGATGACCGTGCGCGCGCAATTCGGTGGCTTCGACGATCTGCGCGAGCCGGTCTTCCGCAAACCGGGTCTTTTCATCGGCACCTCCGCGGCGCTCCGGGCCGATCGTTTTGCACGATCCCGGTGGGATACCCGGGTGCTGACCATGGCCGACACGCTGCCCCTGGCGCTGCTCACCCTCACCGATCGTGAACGGCAGTGGGGCGACGATTCGACACATACGCGTGTGGCGATGCGGATGCAGGTGTGGCGGCGGCTGGGGGCAGGCCGGCGCGATCTGCTCGTGACGGAACAGAGTGTGCCGCTGGGGACGTGGTCCCGCTCGACGGATGGTCGCACCTACGCACTGCCGGCCGATTCACTGCGTCTCACGGGTCTCGAACCGGGGGCGCCGTACGTGTTCCGTCTGTGGATGGATCGATTCCGCGAACATCAGGGACAGTGGGAACTCGACGGCACGCGGGATCTGTTGTCTCTTTCTCTCCGGGCGGCGCGTGATGGCGTGCCGTGGCGGTACTGAGCGGCATCCGCTTCGGACTCGCTTCGGACTCGCTTCGCACCTGGTTCGCACCTGGTTCGTATGCATCGGTTGTCATCGTCTTCATCCGTGTGCCCCACGCTCTCCGCTTCCTTCAACTGACCGAGTCCCATGGCCCGACCTCCTTTCTCCGCTACCGGACGCTCCATGAGGGTATTGACCACATCATCGATTCCGCGGGCCGCAGCGACCATGTTGCTGGCCGTCCTGTCGGTGTCGCCATCGGCGATGCAGGCGCAATCGGGCACCCGCATGCTGCGCTCCCCCAGCGTGAGTGCACAGTCGATTGTGTTCGCATACGCCAACAACATCTGGGTGGTGGAGCGAACCGGTGGAGCAGCGCGTCGGCTCACCTCGTTCCAGGGCATCACACAGAATCCCAAGCTCTCTCCCGATGGGAAGCTGGTGGCCTTCAGTGCCGAGTACGCCGGCAACACCGATGTGTACGTGGTGCCGGTGGAAGGGGGACAGCCGAAACGTCTGACATGGCATCCGTCGGCGGACGTGGTGCAGGGGTGGACTCCCGACGGCAAGTCGGTGGTGTTCGCATCACCACGCGCCACCTGGGCTCCGAGCGGTGCGCCGCGATTCTGGAGTGTGCCGGTGGAGGGCGGCGTGGAAACCGCGATGCCGATGCCGCGCGCCTATCAGGGCAAGATCTCTTCCGATGCCAAGCGGGTGGCCTATCGCATGCCCTCCTCGTGGGACGAGGAACGCCGCAATTACCGCGGCGGTCAGAACAAGCCCATCTGGATTCTCGATCTGAACACCTTCGCTCTGGACACCACGCCCTTCACCGGCAGCAAGGAGATGGATCCGGTGTGGGTGGGGGATGCGGTGTATTTCCTCTCCGACCGTGACGGCGTGTCGAACGTCTGGGCATACGATACGAAGTCGCGTGCGCTCAAGCAGGTGACGACGTTCAGGGACTTCGACGTCAAGACGCTCGATGCCGCCGGCAATACCGTGGTGTTCGAGCAGGCGGGTTATGTGCACGAGCTCGACGCGAGGACGGGCGCGCATCACATCGTGAACATCACGGCCGCCGGTGACTTCCCGTGGATGATGCCGCAGTGGAAGGACGTGACGGCGCGTGCCACGGGGCTGGCGTTGTCGGCCACCGGCAAACGCGCCGCGGTCGAAGCCCGTGGGGAGATCTTCACGATCCCCGCCGAGAAGGGCGACGTGCGCAATCTGACCAACAGCAGCGCGTCGGCCGAGATCGCGCCGGTGTGGTCACCCGACGGCAAGTCGATCGCGTATTTCAGTGATCGGTCAGGCGAGTATCAGTTGGTGATCGCGCCGCAGGAGGGAGTGGGTGCGGTGCGGGAGATCGCCTTGCCCGAACCGAGCCGTCCGTATTCGCCGGCCTGGTCGCCTGATGGCAAGACCATCGCCTTCCAGGACACGCACTTCCGCATCTGGCTGGTGGACGTGGCGAGTGGCAAGGCGAAGGTGGCGGACACCGATCCGTACTTCATGATGGATCGCTCCATCGTGCCGGTGTGGAGCCCCGACTCGCGGTATGTGGCGTATCCCAAGCGTCTCAAGTCGCTGCTGCGGGCGATCTTCGTGTACGACGTGGAGAGTGGGACCGCGAAGCAACTCACCGACGGCATGGCCGATGCCACCAATCCGGTGTGGGATGCGAGCGGCAAGTATCTCTGGTTCCTGGCATCGACGAATTTTGCGCTCAACTCGTCGCTGCTCGACATGTCCAAGTACGATCGGCCGGAGACACGGGCCCTCTATCTGGCCGTGTTGAGCAAGACCGAACCCTCGCCGCTGCTTCCCGAGAGCGATGACGAAGCGGGTCGCGATGGTGGGCGCGACAGCGGGCGCGACAGCACGCGGGCTCCGGCGCGCACGGATTCCACGCGTGCTCCCGCCGCGCCGGTGCGTGCGGTACGCATCGACTACGACGGCATCGCGCAGCGGATTCTCGCGGTGCAGGGCATCACGGAGCGTGACTACGACGTGTTGCGGGCCGGACCAGCGGGCACCGTGTTCTTCCTCGAGCCCATGCCGACCACGGGCACGTCGGGTGATGGACAGGGCGCGGCCAACACGCTGCACCGCTACCAGCTGAACACGCGGCGTGCGGTTCCGTTCGCGCAGGGTGTGGCGCAGTACACCGTCAGCGGCGACGGTCGCAAGCTGCTTTATCGCACCGCGGGTGCCAATGGGGCGCTGTATCTCGTGGATGCCGATCGCGCCGTGCCGCAGGCCGGCACGGGCCGCGTGAATGTCACGTTGCGCGCGTACATCGATCCGCGCGCCGAGTTCCGGCAGATCTTCAACGAGGGATGGCGCAACCAGCGCAACAATCTCTACGTGAAGAACATGCAGGGCAGCGACTGGCCGGCCATGAAGAAGATGTACGAGCCGCTGCTGGCGCATGTGAATCATCGCGCCGATCTCAACTACCTGCTCGACAACATGGGCGCCGAGATCGCGATCGGGCATTCGTACGTGCGTGGCGGCGACATGCCCGAGGTGCCCAATGCCAACGGTGGCCTGCTCGGCGCCGACTTCACCATCGAGAACGGACGCTATCGACTGGCGCGCATCTACGATGCGGAGAGCTGGAATCCGGAGCTGCGTGCGCCGCTCGTGATGCCGGGTGTGGCCGTGGGCCGTGGCGACTACATCCTGGCCATCAACGGTCAGGAATTGCGGGCTCCCGACAACATCTACCGTCTGCTCGACGGCACCGCCAATCGCCAAACGGTGCTCACGATCAACTCGCGTCCCGACATGCAGGGCGCGCGGCAGATCACCGTGGTGCCGGTGGCCAACGAGCAGGGGCTTCGCACGCGGGCGTGGGTGGAGCACAACCGTCGCCTCGTCGATTCACTGTCGGGCGGGAAACTCGCGTACGTGTATCTCCCGAACACCGGGCAGCCGGGGTACACCAGTTTCAATCGCTATTACTTCGCACAGCAGGATCGGGTGGGCGTGGTGGTCGACGAACGGTTCAATGGCGGCGGTTCCGCCGCGGACTACATCGTCGATCTGCTCGGCCGTGACTACGACGGGTATTTCAACAATCCCGTCGGTGACCGCTATCCGTATACGAGTCCCGCCAACGGCATCTGGGGACCGAAGGTCATGATCATCAACGAGATGGCCGGCTCAGGCGGCGATCTCATGCCGTTCATGTTCAAACGTCGCAAGCTCGGTCCGCTCGTAGGCACGCGCACCTGGGGCGGTCTGGTGGCCACCACCGACACGCCGCCGTTCGTGGATGGCGGGTCGATGATCGCGCCGCGTTTCGGATTCTTCTCCCGCGACGACCGGTTCGCCGTGGAGAACGAAGGTGTCGCGCCGGACATCGACGTGGAGAACTTCCCGCGTGAGGTGATCGGTGGACGCGACCCGCAACTCGAACGGGCCGTGCAGGAAGGCATGCGTCTGCTCGGCACGTACAAAGACGGCCGGGCGAAGCAGGAGCCCACGCCGCCGACGTGGGGACGGCGGGACCGCTGACACGAGGTCGCTCGACACGAGGTCGCTGAGGCGGGCTCGTTGAAACAGCCGGAAAGCAGAGAGGGCACGTTTCCGTGCCCTCTCTGTGCTTTCCGGGGTTTCTGGCCGGGCTTCCGACGCAGGCGCTCAGCTCGGCGCGTATTCCTGCGTGGGCAGTTTGAACGCCTTCACGAGTTCCGGATCGCCGGCGATGCCGAGTACCCGCTGTGAGACATAGTCGCCGACCACGGGGCCGAACTTGAAACCCTCGGCCTGTCCGACACCGGCGATCCAGGCATTGCCGGCGCCGGGCACGTTGTCGATGATGAAGTTCTGATTGATGCTCGATTCGTAGTGGCAGGCCCGCGTCTCGAGCAGCGGCGCGTTGGCCAGGATGGGGAAACGTGCCGCGAGGAAACGCCGGGCACCGTCCACCCGTTCCTGATTGGTCCAGCGTGAACTCAGATCGGGGTCCTGCTGCGCGGGATCGGCCGGAGTGGCTGGCGCGGTGGCGGCCGGAGAATTGGCCGGCGCCGCCGCATTGGCGCCCGCGGTGGCGGTGGCGGTGGCGGTGGCCGCCGGCGCAGGAGCGGCGATGGCACCACGCACACGGAAGCCCCGGCTGTCCACCGGCAGCATCGGCCAACCGGTCACGCCGGGGAAGTTGTAGCTGGGGAGATTGGGAAACGTGAAGCGGGAGTCGCCCACGGGCACGCCAAAATAGAGGGCGTGCCCGATGGGGACGCGCATGCGGTTGTCGAGATAGGGGAAGAGCTTCCGCAGCCATGGGCCGCAGGCGAAGACGTAGGCGTCGCCATGAATGACCGTGCCGTCTTCGAGCACCACGCCGTCCATGACGCCATTGCGGATCTCGCCGGGCCGCACGCGACCCAGCACGAACTCGACACCCATTTTCCGGCCGATGGCCGCCACCGCCTGGGTGGCGGCGCGGCAGCGGACCACGCCGGCATCGGGTTCGGTGATGGCCACGGTGATGTCATCGGCCTTGATGACCGGCCAGCGTTTCCGGGCTTCGTCACCCGAAAGCACTTCGTGCGGGACCTTGTTGGCCTGCCACAGCTCGATCGTGCGGGTGATGAAAGGCTCCCGCGTGGGACGCATGATGACGTCGCCGGTCTGGTGGAAGAACTTCGTCCGGAAGACGGGACCCCATTCCTCCTCGAAGAGACGCCAACGGGCGATGGCGGTGCGGGCCCAGGGTGTCCAGAGTTCACCGACCGCCCGGTCGCCATACGACGAGCGGATGCCGCGCGTCTCGTCGCCGCTGGTGGATCGCGAGTTGCCCGCGCCGTAGGCGTCGATGAGGGTGACTTTGACCCCGCGCTCGCGGAGATGGTAAGCGGTCCAGCCACCCCAGGCTCCGGCGCCGATCACCACGACATGGCTACTCGATCCCGCGGAGCCCCGTCCTCGCTCGACCCCCCGGGCCGGCGCGGAAGCGAACGCCATGGGATTGGTGCAGCCCCCGGCGAGCAGCAGGCCGGCACTGCCCGCAACGCGGAGGAAGTCGCGCCGCGCCAATGCGGCGTCGATCAGATCGGACGTGGAATCGGGGTCGGTGGAGGAGTCGGTCACGTTCCAGATAGTGGCGGGGGGCGGGGAGGCGCTGGATGACACCCGCGGGCATTCCTGCGGGAGGAAACCAGGACAGACAACGAAGGGCCAACTACAGGCCCGTCAAGATGTTCCGGGCTGCCGGCCTCCGCAATCATTGCGCCGGCGCTCCGCAATCTTCCGGTGGACTTCGGGGTACTGGGGCGTCAGCTTCCGCGGCGCATGCGGACGGAGTTCCGACGAAGCTCGGACGGAATCCGCCGTATCACCTCCTGCATAGCGCCTCTCCACCAGCGAAATCGCCCCTCAGCACGTTGAAACGCCATGCACAAGCACCCTCATATCCCGAGTGTTTTCCTCCTGGCCGTGGTCGCGGCGAGCGTCGCCGCGGGCAGTCAGATGACGGCCCAGCAGCCCGGACCGCGACTGGCCGCCCTGAATCATCGAGTCGTGGTGCAGGACAGCGGCGTGTATTCCGATGCACAGGCGGAGGAAGGGACGGCGGTCTACAAGAAGACGTGCGCCGAGTGCCATGAGCTCGAGGAATTCACGAACGGCGACTTCAAGGGGAAGTGGGGTGGGCGTCCGTTGTTCGATCTGTTCGAGCAGATCCGCACCACGATGCCCGACGGCGATCCGGGCACATTGCCGCGTGAGGAATACGGGGCCGTGGTGTCCTACATCCTCAAGTTGAACGGCTTGCCCTCCGGTCCAGCACGTCTCAGCACCGATTCGGCGGCTCTGGCGGCAATCACGCTGAAGCTCCCGGCGGCCGCGCCCTGACATTCCGGGTGAGACGAAGTTGCGTAACTCGCCTATTCGGATGGCGATACGCTATTGACAGTTGTGCCCGTTTCTCATACCCTCTGCCGCGGCCTGATTTTGTCAGCAGTGAGGTTCCTGGATGCGCGGCACCCTGTACGCGCGAAGGGTCGACCTGCGTGACGCGGATCGGCCCTTCGTTGTTCCACACTGCGTTGTCCTAGTTCCACCCTCCTGTCGTCCCCTCCCGCTTCACTGCTGTCCCCTCCACCAACCGGCGCTTTCCCCGGCGCCTTCCCACCCACAGGCGTGCGCGCCCTTCGCGCCCCTGTTCTCCACTGAGCTGACCGGAGACACCCGTCTCCTGCTGGCAATGACATCACCACCGCCCCGCGCACAACCGCTGCGGGACCTGTGGTCATGTCATCGACCGACCACATCTGGGTGGTCGGCGTGTGATCCTGATCTGGGGAGTCACGAGATGCGATTGTTCGTACCCGCTGCGTTCACCCGTGGGGAGAGAGGCTGCTCTCCACCGGTCGCCACACGTCCGCAGGTCCTGCGGCGTCGGTTGACCACATCACTGCTCGCCCTGGCGGCGAGCTTCGGGTTGCTCGCGCCGCCGATGGCGGTGGCGCAGCAGGGTGCGGGAGGGACCGTGACTGGTACGGTCACGGATGCCGGCACCGGTCAGCCCATCTCGCAGGCTCGAGTCCTTGTCGCCGGCACGCAGGTGGGCACGCTAACGGCGGAAAACGGACGCTATACCCTTCGCGTGCCCAATACGGGTGCGGTCACGCTCGACGTGAACCGCATCGGGTATGAAGCGGCGAAGGTGCAGGTGAACGTCACGGATGGCGCGCCGGTCGTGGCCGATGTGAAGCTCACGCAGGCGGCGTTCTCGCTGGCCGCCGTGGTCACCACGGTGACCGGTCAGCAGCGCAAGGTGGAACTGGCCAACGCCACCACGCAGGTGAACGTGGCCGAGAAGATCGCGGAACTGCCCGTGAGCAACATGGGCGCCCTGCTGTCCGGCCGTTCGTCGGGTGTGCAGGTGGTGCAGACGGGTGCCACGGGCTCCGGTTCGCGCGTGCGTATCCGCGGCCAGAACTCGTTCACGCTCACCAACGACCCGATCATCGTGATCGACGGTGTGCGCGCCTCGGGCGCGACGGGTGATGGTCTTGGCGTGGGCGGCTCGGGCCCTTCGCGTCTCGACGACATCAATCCGAACGAGATCGAGACACTCGAAATCATCAAGGGCCCCTCGGCCGCCACGCTGTACGGCACCGAGGCCGCCAACGGCGTGATCGTGATCACGACCAAGCGTGGCAAGGCGGGTCGGACGGCCTGGAATCTGTCGGCCGAGCAGGGCAAGATCGACAACGTGGCCACCTATCCGGACCTGTGGTCGCTGTGGGGCCGCCGGACGACTGCCCCGAACGTCTCGGCCATCTGCACACTGCAGGAACTCGTCGGTGGCCAGTGCGTGGCCGGTGTGGTCGATTCACTCTCGCACGGCAACGTGCTGAACCGGGCGGATCAGACGCCTATCGGCACCGGCGATCGGCACCAGTACAACCTCCAGACATCGGGCGGCAACGACAAGGTGCAGTTCTTCGTGTCGGGTCAGACCGAAGCGGAAACGGGCATCTACAAGATGCCGGATTCGGAAGTGACGCGCCTGAAGGAGCAGCGCGGCGTGAGTGCGTTGCCGGGCGACATCATGCGCCCCAACGCGCTGCAGCGCAACACCTTCCGGGCCAACATCAACGCGGAGCTGCGTCCCAATCTGTTCCTGCAGGTGTCGTCGGGTTTCATCAACTCCGACATGCGCCTGCCGCAGAACGAAGACAACTCCACCGGCCTCATGGTGGACGCGATGGGTGGCCCCTGGCGCGGCGATCTGAAGGATTCGCAGGGCAACGCGCTGCGGAATTATCGGTCCTTCATGATGGGCGACGTGCTGGCGCAAACGACGAAGCAGAACATCAACCGATTCATCAACAGCGCCACCTCGCAGTGGAACCCCACGTCCTGGCTGTCGGCCCGTGCGGCGCTGGGGTCGGACATCACCTTCCGCAATGACCTGTACATCGCGAAGGTGGGTGAAGGACCGAACGAAGGCACGATCCGGTCCGGACAGATCACCGCCAACCGTGTGGAGACCAACCAGCAGACGGCCGACTATGGCGCGACCGGTACGTTCCAGTTGGCGGACTGGCTCAATTCCAAGACGTCGGTGGGCATGCAGTACGTGCGCAACTTCCGCACGCAGCAGCAGAGCACCGGCATCGGTCTGCCGCCGGGTGGTGTGACGGTCACGGCGGCCGCAACGCGCAGCAGCACGCAGAACATCACCGATCGTCGCACGCTGGGCTACTACGTCGAGCAGCAGTTCGCCCTTCGTGACAAGCTGTTCCTCACGGGCGGCCTGCGTCGCGATGCGGCCAGCGCGTTCGGCGCCAACACCCGCGCGGTGTACTATCCCAAATTCGGTGCGTCGTGGGTGATTTCCGATGAAGCGTTCTTCCCGGACGTGGACTTCATCAACAGCCTGCGTCTGCGCGGTACGTACGGTGCCTCCGGCCAGATTCCGGCCGACACGGCGTCCATCAGGGCGTTCAGCCCGGGGGCCCTGACGCTGGCCAGCGGCGAAACGCCGGGAGCCTCGATCAGCTCGCTGGGCAACGTCAATCTCAAGCCCGAATACTCGGCCGAGACCGAGTTCGGCTTCGACCTCCAGATGTTCTCGGGCCGTACCAACATCGAACTGACGTCGTACAACAAGTCCACGACCGACGCGCTCATCCAGCGTGAGATCGCACCGTCGCTCTCAGGGCTTACGGCGCAGCTCGTCAACATCGGCAACATCAAGAACTCCGGTGTCGAGCTCACGTGGAACCAGCGTCTGTTCGATCGTGAGGCGGCCGCGTTGTCATTCGCCCTCACGGGATCGACGCTGAAGAACACCATGACCAGGCTGGCTGAAGGTGTGGCGGCCATCCCCTCCGGCAACCGGAACACGCAGCAGAACCGTCCGGGCTATCCGATCTACGGCCTGTGGTCGCGCACGGTCAAGCCGAATGACATCAACGGCGACGGCATCATCGGGCGTGGTGAGATCATCTACAGCGACACTGCCATTTTTCAGGGGTCGTCCTTCCCCAAGAAGGAAATGGCGTTCACGCCCACGCTCGAACTGCTCAACAAGAAGCTTCGCATCACCACGCAGGTGGACGGCAAGTGGGGCATGACCAAGTTCAACAACACCCTGCGTCACCAGTGCCAGAACGGTGTGACCTGCCGTGGCCGCTACGACAAGTCGCTGTCGTTGCAGGAACAGGCCAACGCGTACGCGGTGGTCGACGCCGTCTACACGGGACAGTTCGAGAAGGGTGATTTCGTGCGCTGGCGCGAACTGTCGGTGGCCTATGAGATGCCGACGACCTGGGCGAACAAGCTCCGCGCCACCCGCTGGAATATCGTGGCCACGGGCCGCAACCTGGGCGTGAAGACCGACTACCGGGGTGTGGATCCGGAAGCGTCCGCAGCCAACAGCGATACACGCGGTGGTGAGGAGTACTTCGCCACACCACCGCTCCGTATCATGATGCTCCGTATGAACTTCTCCTTCTGAGACCAGACCCCATGCGATTTGCTTTCAACACACGACGCGTGGTTCGTCCGGTGAGTGCGTTCGCGGCGGCCGTTGCCGTGAGCGGCTGTACGACGGACATCCTCAACGTCGCGACCCCCAACGTCATCGCCGAGTCGGCGCTCGGAGGCTCCGCCGGGGCCACGACCCTGCGCAACGGCGCCGTCATGGACTTCATCGTGGCCTACTCGGGCACGCAGGATGGATACGTGGTGTCCAGCGGCAACCTCGGCGACGAGATCCAGACCACGGATACCTTCGCCGACCGCTATGCCACCGACCAGCGTGCCGCCACCGATCTTCTGGGCGGCGCGACCAATACCGCCTATGAGAACCTGCAGAAGGCCCGTGCCGGCCTGGCGAGTTCCATCGTCAAGTGGAAGGCCGTCAAGACGGCGTCGGCGGCGGTGAACGATTCACTCGCCGAGATGTATGCCGTGCGCGCCTTCAGCGAGACGGCGTTCGGTGAGGGCTTCTGCTCCGGCGTGCCCTTCAGCCGCGTGCTGGAGAGCGGTGATTTCGAATACGGTCAACCGCTCACCAACGCGCAGATGTTCAGCACGGCGCTGGCCACGGCCGACTCGGCACTCGCCAGCGCCACCGGCACGAACGTGCGCAGCCTCGCCTCTCTCGCGAAAGGGCGCATTCTGCTGAATCAGGGGCAGTATGCGCAGGCGGCGGCGGCGGTGGCGGGGGTGGCCACGTCGTACAAGTACGTGCTGAGTCATTCCATCGCCACGACGCGCCAGAACAACGGCATCTGGCAGGCGACGTTCGTGTCGGGTTCGCGCTACAACGTGGGCACGGCTGAGGGCACCAACGGCATCGACTACCTCGTCACGCCGGCCGACCCGCGTGTGCCCTGGGTTCCGTCGTCCCGCATCGGGTTCGACGGCACCAGCTTGAACCTCCCGCACCAGCAGAAGTACACGTCGCAGGCGGCACCCTTCACGCTGGCTGATGGCATCGAAGCGCGTCTCATCGAGGCCGAGGCCAAACTGGGCAGCGCGACGGCCAGCACCCAGGCGGAACGGGATGCCATGGTGGCCGCGCTGAACACGCTGCGTGCCACCGGGCTCGCCACGGCCATTGCGCCGCTCACGTCGCCCACGACGCATGCGGCTGCGGTGGACATGGTGTTCAAGGAGCGCGCCTTCTGGCTGTGGCTCACCGGCCATCGGCTTGGCGACATGCGTCGACTCGTGAACCAGTACGGTCGTGCGGCCAACACCGTGTTCCCGGTGGGCACCATGCGGTACCGCAACGCCCAGTATGGCACGCGCACCAGCCTGATCGTGCCGGTGCGTGAGAAGAACAACCCCAACTTCAACGGATGCGCTGACTGAGGCATCGCTGAAAAGCCAGGGTAGGAAAAACCAGGGCCGCCGGACATTCGTCCGGCGGCCCTGTTCGTTTGTAGCTCCCCGGAGGGCAATCACACGGGCGAGGTTTCCCTGCCCGAAGCGCCGAGCGCCACACCGCCGCCAACGAAAAAGGCCGGCCCGTCAACCCGACGGACCGGCTTCGCTCTTTCCGCAACTGCGATCACGCCAGCGCGAGCCTGTTACCGCCCGCCCGCCGCGCGTCCGAGATCCACCGCCTTGAAGCCCTGCTCACCCCAGCCGATCACGAACACGCTGAAACCCTGCTTCATGCGCATTTCGATGTCGGCCGCACCGGCGGGATAGCCGCAGGCCACTTTGAACTCCTTGCACGCCGCCAGGACCTTCTGGATGGCCGCTTCCCAGGCCACCTCGTCGAACTTGCGCTGCCCGTTCGCATCGGTGGTGGTGAACACGCCACGCAGCGTGCCCGCGCCCGGGAACAGCACACCGATGCCCGGCACGGCCGCGATCTCACGCACCTTGGCCAGGCCTTCGTGGCTCTCGACGATCGTGAAGTTCACGATCTCACCCTTCGGATTGAGCGGCCACAGATCGGCGCGCTCCTTGTACTCCTTCTCGCTCATGCCCCAGCGCGCGGGTGCACTGCCCACGTCATCGGAGCGGGTGCCGCCCTTGCTCTTGAAACGCAGCGCCGCCAGCCCCTTCTTGAGTTCCTCGGCGCTCTGCACGTCGACGAACACCACACCCGTCACGCCTTCGTTCAACTGCTTGCCGATGCGCGCGGTGGCCACGGCCGGATCGGGCGCGATCTCGGGCGTCTTCACGAACAGGCCGTGCGTGAAGCGCGGCGACTTGCCCTTCTGCAGCGCCCCACCGGCGTCCATCGCCTTGGCGAACTCGGTGAACGGCGGATACGACTGGTCGAAGTTGTACTCCATCGTCCCTTCGAAGATGTAGTCCAGCTTCTTGTACGCGAGCGCTTCCTGCGCCAGTTCGGTCATGCTCTTGACCGGCCCGGTGGGAGCCGGCTGCCCCGGGCGGGCCCGCGGGTTCGAGGGGGCGTACAGCCCGAACACCGGCTTGTGGGCCGCCAGCAGGTCGATGACCGCGTTGAGGCGGGTCTGCGCCTGCGTGGTGGCCGGCACAGTGCTCAGGGTCGCGACGGCCGCAGCCGTCAGCATCCAGCAGGATCGCACAAGGTCCTCCGAGGTGGGGAAGGCGTATCCGGCGGGACCAGAGGATCGCACCGGTACACGGAAAGATGGGACGGACCGTGAGGGGGCCGGGAGCCACCGCGCTGACCGCGCCGTGGGCCCAATCTTCCCGGTTTGTCCATTATGCACCCAACGCCTGAGGGCGTCAGAGCGCTGGGATTTGCTGTTTCCGAAGTCGAACGAAATTGTTGCATGCCACGTAGATTGTGGTCAGCATTGAAGTTGGAGTTCCTGCCGAGTGGCGACGCGATCCCTTCCTGCGTCGCCCTGCCAACCCGCCTGAGCCTGGAGGTTCGGGGATGAAGTCGTTGGTTGTCGCTGGTTCTGGTTGTCTGGCGTTGCTCGCCGTCGCGTCGCTCGATCGCTCAGCCGATCAGCGCGAGCGGCCGGTCGCGCCGGAAGCCGTGGCCGCGCCCGCCGCAGCCGGCACCGCCCGTGTCGTGCCCGCTGCCTATGATCGTTTTGTCGACGCCGTCACGGCGCCCGCGGCTTCGGCGACGCCGCGTCGCACCGGACATCCTGTGCTGCGCCCCGGCGCGACGGTGATGACCAGTGCCGCGCTCGATGCCGTGGTGAAGAAGAGCTGCGCCGGCTGTCACAGTGAGACCCGCAAGCAGGGCAACCTGTCGTTGGCCAACTTCGACCTCGCCACCATCGGGCAGACCGCGCCCGATGTGGCGGAGAAGATGATCAACAAACTCCGCACCGGCATGATGCCGCCGCCGGGACGCGCCAAGCCGGCCGGCGACACGCTGCAGGTGTTGATGGAGACGCTCGAGCGCAACATGGATGCGCGGTACGCGGCGAACCCGAACCCGGGCTCGCGCGCGTTTCAGCGTTTGAACCGCGCCGAGTACGAACGGGCCGTCCGCGATGTGCTCGGCCTCGAGATCAAGGCCAGCTCCTGGCTGCCGCTCGACACCAAGAGCGCGAACTTCGACAACATCGCGGACGTGCAGATGCCGTCGGCGACGTTGCTCGATTCGTACCTCGACGCCGCCAGCGAGATCAGCCGCCTGGCCGTGGGTGACCCGAAGGCGGCGGTTTCCACCAGCACCTACAAGATCGCGCGTCTCGCGTCACAGCTCGACGAGGTGGACGGCGCGCCGGCCGGTACACGTGGCGGCACGGCGGTGACGCACAACTTCCCGGCCGATGGCGAGTACATCTTCACCGTCACGCTGCATGCGATCCCCACGGGTCAGCTCTTCGCATCCACCGCGCCGTTCGACGAGAAGATCGAGATCGCGGTGAACGGCGAGCGGGTCGCGTTGCTCGACATCGACCGTGGCATGTCGCAGGCCGATCCGCAGGGCATGGACATCCGCACGAAGCCCATCCCCGTGCGTGCCGGCCCGCAGCGCATCTCGGCCACCTTCCTGCGCACCTTCGAAGGCCCCGTCAACGACAACATCACGCCGCTGGGCCACAGCATCGCCGACACGCAGATCGGTGCGCAGTCAGGCATCACGGTGCAGGCCCACGTGCAGAACTTCGCCGTGACCGGCCCGTACAATCCGACCGGTGTGTCGGACACGCCGAGCCGCCGTCGCATCTTCAGCTGCCGTCCCCTGTCGGCGGCCGAAGCGCGTCCCTGCGCCGAGAAGATCCTTTCGCGCCTCGGCGCGCAGGCCTATCGCCGGCCCATGGGGGCCAACGATGTGAAGGGGCTGATGGCCTTCTATGATGAAGGGGCCAAGGAAGGCGGCTTCGAAATCGGTGTGCGTCAGGCCCTCGAAGCGATGCTGTCCAGCCCGCACTTCATCTTCCGCATCGAAGAAGTGCCTGCCGCGGCCAAGGGGCAGGTGGCCGTTGCCGGACTCGATCTCGCATCGCGCCTGTCGTTCTTCATCTGGGGCGCACCGCCCGATTCGCAGCTCGTCGCGCTCGGCCGCAGTGGCCGTCTGCAGGACACGACGGTGCTGATCGCGCAGACCCGGCGTCTGCTCAAGGATCCGCGCTCGAAGGCACTGTCCACGCGCTTCGCGGCGCAGTGGCTGCGCCTGCAGGACGTGGACCTCGTGCACCCCGACGCCAACCAGTATCCGGATTTCCGCGAGCAGCTGGCCGGCGAGATGGTCGAAGAGACGGAACAGTTCTTCAACTACATCGTGCGCGAGAACCGCAGCGTGCTCGACATCTTCACCGCCGACTACACGTTCCTGAACGAGTCGCTGGCGAAGCACTACGAGATTCCCGGCGTGGTGGGTACGGAGTTCCGCAAGGTGAGCTACCCGAAGGACTCGCACCGCTCGGGCATCCTGGGGCATGGCAGCGTGCTCACGCTGACGTCGGTGGCCAACCGCACGTCGCCCGTGCTGCGCGGCAAGTGGGTCATGGAAGTGCTCATGGGTTCGCCGCCGCCGCCGCCGCCGCCCAACGTGCCCGACCTCGAGAAGACCGGCGCGGCGAAGGAAGGACGTCTGCTCACCACGCGGGAACGCATGGAGATGCACCGTGAGAACGCGTCCTGCAATTCGTGCCACCAGTTCATCGATCCCATCGGGCTCGCGCTGGACAACTTCGACGTGATGGGCCGCTGGCGCATCCGTGAGAACGGGACGCCGCTCGATACACGTGGTGACTTCTACGATGGCACCAAGGTGTCGAGCCCGGCGGAGCTGCAGGCCGCGCTGCTCAAGCGTCCGGTGCCGCTCATGCGCTCGTTCACGCAGAACCTGATGGCGTACGCGCTCGGCCGTCGTGTCGAGTACGCGGATGCGCCCGCGGTTCGTAAGATCGAGTCCTCGGCCCGCGCATCGAACTACAAGATCAACGACTTCATTCTCGGAGTGGTGAAGAGCGACGCGTTCCGCAAGCGGAGCCTGCTCGCCGACGCCACGCCCGCCACGCACGAAACCATCCCTGCGCCGGCTGCCAGCCGGACTCGCTGATTCGCCCGACCTTCAACTGACAACGGAGATACACCCGCATGTACTTCTTGAGCGGAAAGGCGATGCCCCGCCGCCAGTTCCTGCAGGGGATGAGTGCCACGATCGCGCTGCCCTACCTCGATGCCATGATCCCGTCGGGTCGTCGCCTGTTCGATGCCAAGGAGGCTCCGCGCCTCGTGGCCATCGAGATGGTGCACGGCGCCGCCGGCTGCAACGAGTGGGGCGCGAAGATGAACATGTGGTCGCCGGCCGCCGCCGGTCGCCAGTACGATCTCTCGCCGACGGCCCTGACGTCGCTCGACAGCTATCGCGACTATCTCACCATCGTCAGCAACACGGACGTACGTGAAGCCGAGCCGACGTCGCCGAACGAGATCGGCGGCGACCACTTCCGGTCCAGCGCCGTGTACCTCACGCACATGCATCCGAAGCAGACGGAAGGCTCGGATGTGAAGGTGGGGACGTCGCTCGATCAGTTGTATGCGCAGCGGTACGGTCAGAACACGCCGATCCCGTCGATGCAGCTCTGCATCGAGAACGTGGACCAGGCGGGTGGTTGCGCCTACGGCTACGCCTGCGTGTACACCGACTCCATCTCCTGGTCGTCGCCCTCGGAGCCGCTGCCGGTCATCCGCGATCCGCGCGTGGCGTTCGAGAAACTCTTCGGCGTCGGCGGCACCTCGGCCGAGCGGTCGGAACGTCGTCGCACGCGTCGCAGCATCCTCGACTTCATCTCGGGCGAGATGTCGTCGCTCAAGGCGACGCTGGGACCGGAAGACAAGCACCGTCTCGACAAGTACCTCACGGACATCCGTGAAGTGGAGCGCCGAATCCAGCGGGTGGAAGCGCGCAACACCAGCGGAGAAGTACGTGAGCTGCCCGAAGCGCCGGCCGGTGTGCCCGATTCGTTCTCCGATCACGTGAAGCTGATGTTCGATATCCAGGCGCTGGCGTTCGCGGCGGATATCACGCGCGTGTTCTCGTTCAAGATGGGCCGCGACGGCTCGAGCCGGACGTATCCGGAGAGCGGCACGGACAAGCCGTTCCACCCGGCGTCGCACCATGGTGGCACGGAACGTGGCGTGCGCGACTTCAACACGATCAACAAGTACCACGTGTCGATGCTGCCGTACTTCCTCGACAAGCTGAAGAGCATCCAGGAAGGCGACGCCAACATGCTCGACAAGACGATGATCATCTACGGTTCGCCGATGGGTGACTCGAACCTGCACAACCACCGCCGCTGCCCGCTCATCGTGCTCGGCAAGGCGGAGAACCGTCTCACCGGCAACCTGCACATCAAGGCGCCGGACGGCACGCCGATGGCGAACGCCATGCTCAGCATGATGCACACCCTCGGCATGGAGGACATGACGTCCTTCGGTGACAGCAACGGCGTCCTCAACCTCAACAGCGCCAATGCCTGATATTCGCCAGCACACCCAGCGCGCGCCCCTGTGGCGCGCGTCGCGGGTTGCGGTCGGCGCGGCAGCCTGCATCGCTACGCTGACGCTCGGCGCAGCTCGCGAGAATCCCGCGGAAGCCCCGGTGGCCGACGCCGTCATGCGCGGCGACAGCGCCCGCGTGCGGACGCTGATCAAGCAGGGGATGGATGTGAACGAAGCGCAGCCCGACGGCATGTCGGCGCTGCACTGGGCCGCCCAGCGCGGCGATCTGGGCTCGGCGCAGATGCTGGTATATGCCGGCGCCCGTGTCGATGCCCTCACGCGCAACGGCAACTACACGCCGCTGCATCTTGCGGCGCGTGAAGGTCGCGGCAGCGTGGTGAAGCTGCTGCTGGAACACGGGGCGAGCCCCACCGCCGTCACGAGCTCGGGCGCGGCCACGCCGCTGCATTTTGCGGCCGGACGTGGCGATTCGACCAGTGTGGCGGCCCTGCTCGACAAGGGCACGCCGGTGGACATCCGCGAGAACGCGTGGGGGCAGACGCCGCTCATGTGGGCTGCGGCATACAATCGCGTGACGGCGCTCGATCTGCTGATCAAGCGTGGCGCCGGTCTCGAAGCGGCGTCGAAGATCGAGGACATTCCGAAGCAGGAACGTGACCTCCGCGCCGAGATGGCCATCCGCACGCGTCGCGTCGCAGCGCTCAAGGCCGCGGAATCGCCGATGGCGCCCACCACGGTGACCCCGAACATCACGCCGGCGGCTCCGGGTGCTCCGGCGGCGGCGGCGCCCTCAGGCGCACCGGCGGCCAACGCACCAGCCGCTGCCCGTGGTAACGCGGGCAATGGTGCCGGCAACGCAGCTGGCAACGCGGCAGGCAACGCGGCAGGCAACGCAGCACCCGCCCGTGGCAATGCCGGCGGGAATGCCGCGCAGCAGGCCAACGCCGGCACGGCGCCGGTGGGTCGGGGCGGCGCACCCCGTGCGGCCGGAGATTCGGCGGGCACACGGGCGGCCACCGGATTCCAGCAGCGTGGTCCGTCGTACGGCGATCTGATCGGCAACAAGGGTGGTCTCACCCCGCTGCTGTTCGCCGTACGCGAAGGCAACGAAGAAGCCGTGCAGCATCTGCTGACGGCCGGCGCGAACATCAACCACGTGAGCGAGGGCGATCACACCAGCCCGCTGCTCATGGCCGTTATCAACGGCCGCTTCGACATGGCGTCCATGCTCATGGCGAAGGGCGCCAACGTAAAGCTGCAGAGCGATGCCGGCGCGGCCCCGCTCTATGCCGTGATCAACACGCAGTGGGCACCGAAGTCGCTCTATCCGCAGCCCACCGCGCAGATGCAGCAGAAGACCACGCACCTCGAGCTCATGGAAGCCATGCTCAAGGCCGGCGCGGATCCGAACGTGCGTCTCAAGAAGCACCTGTGGTTCATGTCGTACAATTTCGATCTGCTCGGCGTGAACACGGTGGGAGCCACGGCCTTCTGGCGGGCCGCGTACGGGCTCGATGTGCCGGCGATGAAGCTGCTGCTCAAGTACGGCGCCGATCCGAACATCCCGACCATCAAGCCCACCGGCCGTCTGCCGGGCGACGATTCGGGTGAAGAAGGCGGCGACGGGACCGATCCGTCGGGACTGCCGCCGGTGCCGGATGGCGGCCCGGGCGTGTACCCGATTCACGCGGCTGCAGGCGTGGGCTACGGCGAAGGGTATGCGGCCAATGCGCATCGCCATGCACCGGACGCGTGGTTGCCGTCGATCAAGTTCCTGGTCGAAGAGCTCAAGATGGATCCGAACCAGCGTGACTTCAACGGATACAACACGTTGCATCATGCGGCCGCACGTGGCGACAACGAGCTCATCGAATACCTCGTGTCGAAGGGTGCCGACGTCCACGCGCTCAGCCGCCGTGGTCAGACCACGGCCGACATGGCGAACGGTCCGGTGCAGCGCATTCCCCCCTTCCTCGAGACGGTCGACCTGCTCGTCAAGCTCGGCTCGAAGAACAGCAACAAGTGCAAGTCCTGCTGATCACGGACTGATCACCGCAGGACCGTGAACGGCGAAGCCCGGTGCCATTGGCACCGGGCTTCGTGTTTGGAGGACTTTGGAGGACATTGGAGGCTGCCGGACGACAGCGGATCGCGGGTCAGTCGTCGTGACTCAATTCGTACTGACGCTGCGCGTGCATGCGCTCCTGGCCCTGCGATGCATCCCGACGTTTTGCGGCGGCGAGCGCACGATCGTGCGTGCCCGACGTCTTGATTGCCGGCAGGGAGAGCAACTTTTCGACCTTCGTGGCGCCACAGGCCGGACACGCCGGCAATACGTCACCACGCACCAGCGCATCGAACGTGTGCGCACAGGAGGTGCAGACGAAGTCGAACATCGGCATATTGATCGTCTCCCGTTGAAGAACCTGATTCCCGCCCCACCCGATATCGGAGGAACGTGATGCTCACTACACGACCGTCCACTCTCGCCCTGTTGTCCATCACGGCATCGCTGGGACTCGCCTCGGCGCTCTCCGCGCAGGCCAGCCCCGAGCGTCAGGTGGTGGTCGGAGAGGGGCAGCGTGTCAGTGCTACGCTCTCCCCCGGTATCCGCGTTGGCAACATGCTGTTCGCGTCGGGACAGCTCGGCACCTCCCCGAATGATACCACGATCGCCGGTCAGACGACGCGGGCGCTGGAGAACTCGGAAAAGGTGTTCAAGGCGGCGGGCTCGACGCTGGCCAACGCGGTCAAGTGCACGGTGTTCCTGACGGACGTGAAGGATTTCCAGGGGATGAACCAGGCATACACGAAGTTCTTCCCGAGCAATCCGCCCGCGCGCTCGACGGTGGTGGTGGCGGCCCTGGTGGTGCCCAACGCCAAGGTCGAGATCGAGTGCCAGGGCTTCATTCCGTAATGAACGGCGGGGCGGCGCCTGTGGCGCCGCCCCGCTTTTGTTTCAGGAGGGGGCAGGGGGAGCTGGTCAGGGGGGAGTTCGATAGGAACTGCTCCTAACGACGGGCTGGGGTTTCGGGCCAGACGGGGCCCTGGCTGCCGCGCTTCACGGGAGCGATGCCTTTGTAGCGGAATTTCTGGAGACGTTTGCCTTCGTATGTCTCCGTGGTGTAGATGTTGCCCTTCGAATCCGTGGCAATGCTGTGAACGGCGAAGAACTGGCCGGGCTGACGGCCACCGTCGCCGAACCAGGTGAGAATCTCCAGCGACTGCCGGTCCATCACGTACACGCGCTCGTTCTTGCCGTCGGCCAGATACAGATACTTCTGCGCCGCGTCACGTGAAAACGCGATGTCCCACACCGACCCGTCACCGCGCGTGGCGGGGGCGACGCGCACTTCCTTCACGAAGCTGCCGTCCTTGCGGAACACCTGAATGCGGTCGTTGGGTCGGTCACAGACATACACGAGGCCATCGGTGGTGGGCTCGGCGCAGTGCACCGGATTCCGGAACTGCTGAATGAGGGGCGCTTCCGGATCGTAGGGCGGCAGGCGGGCGTCGTCAGGCTTGTTGCCGTAAGCGCCCCAGTAGCGCTTGAGTTTTCCTGTGCCCATGTCGAGCACGGCCACGCGCTTGTTGCCATAGCCGTCGGCCACGAACGCCTCGCCTGCGCGGACATCGAACGAGATCTTGGCGACGCGTCCGAAATGGGTGCTGTCGTTGCTGTTGGCCGCCTGTTTCGGGGTGCCGATCTGCTGCAGGAACTTGCCGTCGCGCGTGAACTTGAGGATGTGCGAATCGTTCGCACCGTTGCCGCCGATCCAGACGTTGTCCTTGTCGTCGAGCGTGATGCCGTGATTGGACGACGGCCATTCGTACCCCTCACCCGGTCCTCCCCAGGCGCGCACGAAGTTGCCGTTGGGATCGAACTCCACGATGGGCGGTGCGGCGGAGCAGCACTCGTCGACAGCGCCTTTGGCCGTGGACTCGGTGCGCTGGTTGAGCGTGGAGTCGCCGCGATGGATGATGAAGACATGATCGCGACTGTCGACCCCCACGCCGATGACCGAGCCGAGCAGCCAGTGATTTGGCAGCGGACGCGGCCAGAGGGGATCGACCTCGAAGCGGGGAGCCTGGACCGTCTGCCGATCGTCGGCCTGCAGGGTGGCATGCAGCCCACCGAGAACCGCGAGGGTGGCGAGCAGCGCCGTCCAGCGCGCTGAGAGGCGGACCTTCCGCATCGGGTACTCCATGAAAGGGACGCCCCGTGGGCAATTGCGGGGCGGAGCGGTATGTTCTTGCGGCGCAGAGGCCGCGCGGCGGGATCGCGCGTGGTGTTTCCGATGCTTCGCGAAAACACGCTGGAGCGCCTCCCTAAGTAACCCGCCCGTTCCCACCTGTCCAGAGACGTGCCGTCGCGCGTACCGTTCCCCGTCCGATTCCTCGCCGCGTTGTTCGTCGGGTGCCTCGTGAGCATGCTCACGGCATCGATGGCGAACGCCCATGAAGTCCCCCGGCACGTCGCCGTCCGCGCCTATGTGGCATCGCTCCCCGATCGGGTGCGGCTGCTCGTGCGCATTCCCATGGACGCCGTCCGGGATGTGGAGTTCCCGCTGCTCGCAGCCCGGGCTCGTCCCGATGGACCACGCCCGGGCGTGATCGATGGCGCGGTGAACGGTTCCGTGAACGGTTCTGTGAACGGTTCCGTCGATGTCGCGCGCCTGACCCCGTTCCTGCATGATGCGGCCAGGCTGTGGGTGGCCGACGGGGTGTTGTTGCGCGATGGACCCGATGCGCTGCCGTCGCCCGATGTCATCGCGGTGCGCGCCGCCCTGCCGGCCGATCGGGCGTTCGACACGTACACCTCGGCGTTGCACGCGGTACAGCACGTGCCGCTGGCCGACTCGGTGCGGATTCCGCCGCTGCAACTCGCACTCGAAGTGTTGCTCGAAGTGCCCGTCACGCGACCGGTCACCGATCTGATCATCGAACCGCGCTGGGCGCATCTCGGCGTGCAGACCACCACCGTGATGCGGCTCGAGCTTCCGGATGGTGGCGAACGTTTCTTCACATGGGACGGCGATCCCGGTGCCGTGCGCCTCGATCCCTCCTGGGCGCACGCCGCGGCGCGGTTCGTGGGGCAGGGCGCGCTGCACATGTTCGGCGGGCTCGATCATGTGCTGTTCGTGTTGTGTCTCGTGCTGCCGTTCCGCCGCATCCGGCCGCTCATCGGCATCGTCACCGCGTTCACCATCGCCCATTCCATCACGCTGGCCACGGCTGCACTGGGTTATGCGCCCGACGTACAATGGTTCTCGCCGCTGGTGGAGGTGATCATCGCCGCCTCGATCGTGCTGCTGGCGCTGGAGAACATCGTGGGGGCGAAGCTCGAACGGCGCTGGATGATGGCCTTCGTGTTCGGGCTCGTGCACGGTTTCGGATTCTCGTCCGTCCTGCAGGAGGAATTGCAGTTTGCCGGCGGCCATCTGCTCACCGCGCTGGCGGCCTTCAACGTGGGTGTGGAACTCGCACAGGTGACGGTGCTGCTGGTCGCCGTGCCCGTGCTGAACTGGGTGTTCGCGAAGTGGATCCCTGAACGCACCGGCGTGATCGTCGCGTCCGCGCTGATCGCGCACGAGGCCTGGCACTGGATGCGGGATCGCAGTGATGCCTTGCGGGGCACATTCGCCTGGCCGGCGTTCGACATCGATTTCTGGCTGATGGCCATTCGGGTGGCGATGGTCCTGCTGGTGTTGCTGGGCGTGATGTGGGCGATTTCCGGTGTGATGACACGCCTGCAGCAGCCGCGCGCACGGGCACGCATGCAAACGCTCGTGTTGCTCCTGCTGGCGGGCGCCCTGTGGACATCGGCGCCCACCACGGTGGATGCGCAATCGGTGACACGCACCACCATGGCCGGCGTCTACACCGCGGATCAGGCCAACAAGGGCAAGGAAGTTTTCGCGAGTTCGTGTCTCGGATGTCACACCACGGCCTCGCACATGGGAACGGCATTCGAGATCAAGTGGTTCGGCCGCCCGCTCTTCGATCTGTACGATTACCTGAGTCAGCTCATGCCGAAGACCGCACCGGGCAGCCTCACCGAAGACGAGTACGTGTGGGTGACGGCGTACATTCTGCGCCTCAATCGCATGCCGGCCGGCAAGACGGAATTGTCGGCCGAACCATCGTGGCTCAAGTCGGTGCGCGTGGATTCGGTGAAGACACCGGTCGCGCGTGATGCCGGGAGTGGTGGCCGGAACGGTGATGGATCGGGTGGCGGGACTGGCGGTGGAATTGGTGGTGGGATTGGTGGTGGCACATCAACACGGAACGCAACAGGAGGTGAGCGATGACCCGACGGGGTGCAACAAAGCTCGTGGCGCTGGCGGTGGTGGCGACAGCCGTGGGAGGCGCGCTGCTGGTGCGGGCCGGTACGTCCACCGCACAGCCGGGCAAGGTGCTGGCGCGTGGCAACGCGTACGGCGAATGGCGGCACTGGGGCGCCGATCAGTGGAGTACACGCTACTCGCCGCTCGATCTGATCAACGCGTCCAACTTCGACTCGCTCGAAGTGGCCTGGGAGTGGAAGGCCGGTGCGTTCGGCAAGGACGAGTACTATCGCACCACGCCGCTCTATGCGAACGGTCGTCTGTTCACCGTGGCCAGCACCCGGCGCGTGGCCATGGCGCTCGATCCGTCCACCGGCGAAACGTTGTGGATGTATCGCCTCGACGAGGGCATTCGCTGGCAGAAGGCGCCGCGGCAGTTTGCCGGACGTGGTCTGTCCTACTGGACCGACGGCACGAGGGAACGGTTGCTGTTGGTC